>JANPJJ010000038.1:0-31086 GCA_031425455.1 Sandaracinobacter sp.
GCGGTCGCGACCCACCGCTCGGTCGTCTCGGGCGCCCTTAACTATCTGGTGCAGGGCCTCTCCATGCTCCAGCTGGCAATGGCGCAAGGCATCGCGCTACCCGAACAGCAGGTCATGCTCCTGAACGTGCCCCTGTTCCACATCACCGGCAGCGTCCCCGTCATGCTCGTTTCGGTGGCGATCGGCCGCAAGATGGTGATCATGCACAAATGGGATGCCGGCGACGCGCTTCGCCTGATCGAAAAGGAGCACTGCACCTATTTCGTCGGGGTGCCCACCATGAGCCTGGAACTGATGCAGCACCCGGACCGCGACAAATACGACCTCTCCACGCTGCTCGACATCGCCGGCGGCGGCGCCCCCCGCCCGGCCGAGCATGTCGACCGGCTGGCCCGGGCCTTCCCGGGCAAGAACCCGGCAATCGGCTACGGCCTTACCGAAACCAACGGGGTCGGCGCCGGCAACGTCCGAGACAACTACCGGCTGAAGCCCAACTCGACCGGCCGCGCCTCGAAGCCGCTGGTCGACATCATGATCGCCGACGACGACATGAACCCCCTTCGCACCGGCGAGGTCGGCGAGGTCTGCATTCGCTCGGCCGCCAATGTGCGCGGCTACTGGAACAAGCCCGAGGCAACCCACGCCGCCTTCACGCCCGAAGGCTGGTTCAAATCGGGCGACCTCGGCACGCTGGACGAGGACGGCTACCTCACTATTGTCGACCGCAAGAAGGACATCATCATCCGAGGCGGGGAGAATATCTCGGCCGCCGAGGTGGAGGCCGCCATCTACAGCCACCCCGCCGTCGCCGAAGTCGCAGTGGTCGGCCTCTCCGACGAGCGGTTGGGCGAGATCGTCGGCGCCATCGTCTATCTGAAGCCCGGCGAGCGGCTGGAGGGCGAAGCCCTGATCGAGTTCGTCAAGCGCGACCTCGCCGCCTTCAAGGTTCCGGCGCGGCTGTGGCTGGTGGACCAGCCGCTGCCCAAGCTGGGGTCGGGCAAGATCGACAAGGTGGCGCTCCGGGCGCATTTCCGTAGGGTGCATCTGGGGAAGGCGGCTTGAGCGACGGCAGCCCCCGGCGGGGCGAAGCCGGTTTCACGCTGCGATGCGCCGTTGCAGCCGATGCGGCCGGCATCTCGGCCCTGTTCCACCACAGTTTCACGGCAACCTTCGGGCACATCTATCCGCCCGAAGAGCTTGCCGGCTTCCTGGCCGGCTGTTCCGAAGCCCGGTTCCGGGGTGAGATCGACAGCCCCGATTTCGCCGTGATGCTGGGCGAGGCCGACGGCGCCCTGATGGGTTATTGTGCGCTCGGCCCGCAGGATCTCGGGATCCAGCCGGGAGGCCGCTGGTGGGTGCTGCGGCAGCTCTATCTCGAGGAAGAGGCCAAGGGGACCGGGCTGGGACAGGCGTTGCTGGAGCGGGCGATCGAGGAAAGCCGGGCGCGCGGCATGGACGACCTCTACCTCACGGTCTGGGTGGAAAACCACCGCGCGCGGCGCTTCTACGAACGCAGGGGCTTCGTCGAAGTAGGCCAATATGCCTTCAAGGTCGGCAACATCGTGGATGACGACCGAATTCTTCGGCTCGGCCTGTGATCACCCGCATTGTTGCGCGCGGGATTGGCAGCCCGCACGGCTTCCTGGGCCGCACCGGCGGCGTCTCCACCGGCCTCTACGCCAGCCTCAACGCCGGCCTCGGATCGGACGACGCACCCGAAGCCGTGGTGCAGAACCGGGCCCGCGCACTCGCCGCCGTGGCGCCCGGCGCGCGGCTGGTCACACTGCACCAGGTGCACAGTGCGACCGCAGTGGACGCCGGCGACTGGACGGACGAAGCCAGGCCGCGCGCCGATGCTCTGGTCGCCGACCGCCCCGGTATCGCGCTCGGCATCCTCACCGCGGATTGCGCACCCGTGCTGTTCGAGGACGCTGCGGCCCAGGTGATCGGCGCGGCCCATGCCGGCTGGAAGGGCGCGATCGGCGGCGTTCTGGAGGCGACCGTCGCGGCCATGGAGCGCCTGGGCGCCCGCGCCGACCGGATTCGCGCCGCCGTCGGCCCCTGCATCGCGCGGCGAAGCTACGAAGTCGATAACGGCTTTCGCCAGCGCTTCCTGTCGGCCGACCCCGCCAACGAACGCTTTTTCACCGACGGACGCGCAGGCCACGCCTGGTTCGATCTGGAGGGCTATTGCGCCCACCGGCTGGCCGGCGCGGGAGTCGGCCGGGTGGAGACGCTGGGAACCGACACCCGGTCGGACCCATCCCGCTTTTTCAGCTACCGCCGGGCCACGCTCGCCGGCGAGCCGGATTACGGCCGCCAGCTCAGCCTGATCGCGCTGTTCTCGAGGTAGCCCGGCGCACTGGCGCCGGCGCGCGGTCCCGCTTGCCGCCTGTCGGCGGGAACGAACTCGGCTGCTACCCCTTGGTTGAGGTGAAGAGATCCCAGAGACCCGCGATTTCCGAATAGCCGCCTGCCGGCACCGCCTTGAAGCTGGCCCGCGCCGCCGGATACTGGCCTGCCTGTTCCTGGGCGATGCCCTTGAACAGCGACGCTTCGGCTGCATTCGGCCCCTTCTGCGCCACGGTATAGGCGGCAATCGCCTGCGGATAGAGGCCCGCCCCCAGATAGGCATTTCCGGCCGCAAGCGCGGTGGCCGGCGATTTCACCTGCTTCGGAGCCTGCGCCAAGGCGGCCGCCTGGCGCTTGCCAGCTGCTTCGATCAGCTTTGCCGTCATCCCGTCGCCGGCCGGCAGCACGCCGCTGGCGCTGGCCTCGCGAACCGCCTGTGCAGCCACGCCGGACTGGCCGGCGACGATCGCGATCTTGGCGAATTCCTGCACATCGGCTGCCGTCGTCAGGTTCCCGGTCTCGCGCATCAGGTGGTAAAGCCCCAGCTTGGCATCGCGCGACATCGGCGAAGATCGCATGTCCGACAGCAGGGCGCGCCAGCGCGCCGGGGTCGGGTCGAGGCGGATCAGCTTCTGGATGGTCGCAAGATAGGCCTTGCGATCGCCCATCTTGAACTGCGCCCCGGCCAGGTTCTGCAGCGCTGTCGCATTGTTCGGATTGCGCGCGACCATCTGGCTGTAGATCTTCGCAGCCTCCCCGGCCTTGCCCTGCATCAGATAGGATTGCGCGACGATCGTGGTCTGGCCCGACCGCTGCGCCGCTGCGATCGCCTTGTCGTACTGACGCGCCTGGTAATAGAGCGGAGCCAGCTGGCTGGCCGGCGCCCCGATGCGCTCCAGCTCGGCGGCAGCCTGGCCGAACTGCCCGCCTCGCGTGTAGACATAGGCCGCCATTTGCGCGACCTTGGTGCGCTCGGTGGAGGTGTTGGCGGCCGACCGCGCCTGGTTCACATAATTCTGCGCGGCAGCCATGTTGCCGGCCCTGGCCGCATTGGAGGCCTGCTGCAGCGGCTTGCCGACCGCCGGCGCCAGCGCCTGTGCCTGGGCCGCGCCCGACAGGACAGCGACCGAAGCGCCGGAAAACGGGACTGCCGCCATCATGGCAAGCGACAGGACGAGCGCAGGGCGCAACACGAGCTTCATCGACGACCTTTCATTCTTCTGGGGCGTTCCGGTGCATCGGGACCGATCCCACGCCATCGCTCTGCCATTGCAAAGCTGGCAAAATGCTGAACAACCGGATTTGCCCCTCCCAGTGCCGCCGAGTCATAATCAAACCGATGCGCCATGGGAAGCGCACGATTCTGTCCGCTTGGGCACCCTGCTTTCGCACCGGCGCAAAAGACTCTAGGGGCAAACCCAACGATATCATCGCGAGCTAGGAATATCTTGGGCACCGCTTTCATCTTTCCCGGCCAGGGCAGCCAGGCCGTCGGCATGGGCCGCGCGCTGGCCGACGCCAGCCCCGTTGCCCGCGCGCTGTTCGAGGAAGTCGACGACGCCCTCGGCCAGAACCTCGCCCGGCTGATGTTCGACGGGCCCGACGAGGAGCTGACCCTGACGGCCAATGCCCAGCCCGCGATCATGGCGGTCAGCCTGGCCGCGCTTGCCGTGCTGGAGCAGGAGGGCGGCGTGCGCCTGTCCGAGAAGGCCGACTTCGTGGCAGGCCACAGCCTGGGCGAGTATTCGGCGCTGGCTGCGGCCGGGTCGCTCTCGACGGCGGCAACGGCCCGGCTGCTGCGCCGGCGAGGCGAGGCGATGCAGGCGGCCGTCCCCCCGGGCGAGGGCGCGATGGCGGCGATCATCGGGCTCGGCTTCGAGGAGGTAGCGGCAATCGCGGCCGAGGCCGCCGGGGCACAGATTTGCGCTGCCGCGAACGACAATGCCAACGGGCAGGTCGTCGTCTCCGGCCATTTCGAGGCCGTAGCCCGAGCCATCTCGCTGGCAAAGGCACGCGGCTCCCGCCACTCGGTGCTGCTGCCGGTTTCCGCCCCGTTCAACTGCCCGCTGATGCAGCCCGCGGCCGATGCGATGCAGGCGGCGCTGGCCGATGTTCCCCTCCAGGGGCCGCTGGTGCCGCTCTATGCGAATGTGACGGCGGCCCCGGTCACCGACCCGGACGTCATCCGGAGCCTTCTGGTGGCACAGGTCACCGGCACGGTGCGCTGGCGCGAATCGGTGGAGGCGATGGCGGCGGCCGGTGCCACGCGGATGATCGAGTTCGGCGGCCGCGTGCTGGGCCCGATGGTGAAGCGCATCACCCCCGACGTGCAGAACCTTGCCGTCACCCGGCCCGAGGATATCGAGGCGGTGCTGAAGGCGTTGTAACGAACCCGGCCCGCAGGGCCGCAATCGCGACTGCGCGCCGAAGCGCAGCGAAGGACGAAACCAGAGACGGGCGCGTAGCGCCGCCAGCGCGAGCGCGCGCCCCAGCAAGTGCGAGGAGTAAAAACAGAAGATGTTCGATCTGACCGGCAAGACCGCTCTCGTCACCGGCGCAAGCGGCGGAATCGGCGGCGCCATCGCGCGGGCACTGGCTGCCCAGGGCGCGAAGCTCGCCCTGTCCGGCACCCGCGCAGAAGCGCTGCAGGCGCTCGCCGACGAGTTGGGCAGTGCCGCCGTCCTCCCCTGCCGGCTCGATGTCGCCGACGAGGTGGAAGCGTTGGTCCCGGCGGCGGTGGCGGCGCTCGGCGGGCTCGACATCCTGGTCAACAACGCCGGAATCACCCGCGACGGGCTCGCCATGCGGATGAAGGACGACGATTGGAACGCGGTGCTCCGCATCAATCTGGAGGCAGCGTTCCGGCTGTCTCGCGCGGCGATGCGGCCGATGATGAAGGCGAGGCACGGACGGATTCTCTCGATCAGCTCGGTGGTGGGATCGATCGGCAACCCGGGCCAGGCCAATTATGCCGCCGCCAAGGCCGGGCTGGAAGGCATGACCCGCAGCCTCGCCGCCGAAGTCGCCTCTCGGGGCGTGACGGTCAATTGCGTGGCGCCGGGCTTCATTCGCTCTGCCATGACCGACGCCCTGACCGAGGCGCAGCAGGCCGCCATGTTCGAGCGGATCCCGGCGGGCCGCTTCGGAGACGGCGCGGACGTTGCAGCCGCCGTCGTGTGGCTGGCGAGCGACTCGGGTGGCTATGTCACGGGTCAGTCCATCCATGTGAACGGCGGGATGTTCATGGCCTGAGCGCCACCTTGCAAGCCAGCATCGCCAAGGCTATCGCAGGCTGGCAATCCAAGGGTCAGGCCCGCAAGCAGGGGTTTCACGAATGAGCGACGTTGCAGAACGGGTGAAGAAGATCGTGGTCGAGCATCTGGGCGTCGAAGCCGAGAAGGTGACCGAGGAGGCGAGCTTCATCGACGACCTGGGGGCCGACAGCCTCGATACGGTCGAGCTGGTAATGGCTTTCGAGGACGAATTCGGCGTGGAAATTCCCGACGACGCGGCCGAGAAGATCCTGACCGTGAAGGATGCGATCGCCTTCATCGGCGCCAACGGTAAATGAACGGCGGCAAGTAATCGCAGCTCCGCGATGGGCGGAGGATAAGGAATCCGGCGGCACGGAATCGGCGGCTCCGGGGCTTTGCGCTCCGGGGCCGCCGCTGTATCTGGGTTGCAGGGTATCCGGGGGGGTCCCCATTCGAGGGACCGACGGGAATGGAGGAGAGCCGCATGCGGCGCGTCGTGGTAACCGGACTGGGGCTCGTGACCCCGCTTGGCGGCAGTGTCGAGCAGACCTGGACGCGGCTGATCGCCGGCCAGTCGGGCGCGGCCACCATCACCCGATTCGATGCGAGCGACTATGTCTGCCGCATCGCCTGCGAAGTGAAGCCGGCCGATTTCGACCCCGATCTCAGGGTCGACCACAAGGTGCAACGCCAGGTCGATCCGTTCATCGTCTATGGTATCGATGCCGCATCGCAGGCGCTGGAAGACGCCGGCCTCACCGACATGAGCGAGGCGGAGCGGCTGCGTGCCGGTACCCTGATCGGCTCCGGCATCGGCGGGCTGCCGGGGATCGAATCCGAATCGATCGTGCTGCACGAACGAGGGCCCCGCCGGGTCAGCCCACATTTCGTGCATGGGCGGCTGATCAACCTGGTTTCCGGCCAGGTGTCGATCAAATATGGCCTGATGGGCCCCAACCATGCCGTCGTCACGGCCTGCTCGACGGGGGCGCACGCGATCGGCGATGCCGCGCGGCTGATCCAGTGGGGCGACGCCGACGTGATGGTGGCCGGCGGCGCGGAAGGGGCGATCTGCCCGCTGGGGATCGCCGGCTTTTCCCAGGCCCGCGCCTTGTCCACCGGCTTCAACGACGAGCCCGCCCGCGCCAGCCGCCCGTGGGACAAGGCCCGCGACGGCTTCGTCATGGGCGAGGGCGCCGGTTGTGTCGTGCTGGAGGCGCTCGAGCATGCTGAGGCGCGCGGCGCAAAAATCTACGGCGAAGTGGTGGGCTATGGCCTCACCGGGGACGCGCACCATGTGACAGCCCCCCACCCGGAGGGCTCGGGTGCCTATCGGTCGATGGAGATGGCGTTGAAGCGGGCCGGCATGAGCCCGTCCGACATCGACTATGTGAACGCCCACGGCACCTCGACCCCGATGGGCGACGAGCTGGAGCTGGGGGCCATCAAGCGGCTGTTCGGCAACGCCATCGACGGCCTTTCGATGAGCTCGACCAAGTCCGCCATCGGCCATCTGCTGGGCGGGGCCGGCGCGGTGGAAAGCATCTTCTGCCTGCTCGCGATGCGCGACGGCATCGTACCGCCCACGCTGAACCTCGAGGATCCGTGCGACGGCGCCGAGGGGATGGACCTGGTGCCGCTGAAGGCAAAGGAGCGCCGGGTCGATGCGGTGCTGAACAACAGCTTCGGTTTCGGCGGGACCAACGCGACCCTCATCCTGCGCCGGTTCTAGCTTTTGTCAGGCTCCGACGAAGTCGGGAGACAGATAATGACATCCAAAGTTGCCGGCCAGCCGCGCTGGGTCGTATGGGGTGCAATCCTGGCGCTGGTCTCAATGGCCGTGCTCAGCCTGTGGACTGCCACCATGTGGCGCCGGGTCCCGCTGCCGGGCGCGGACCGGATCGAGGTCACTATCCCCGCCGGTGCCTCGATCGGCCAGGCTGCCGGCCTGCTCGAATCGGCCGGCGTCATCGAAAGCGCCGAGCTGTTCGAAGGCCTTGCCCGCACCATCGGCGACGACCGGCCGATCCAGGTCGGCACCTATGCATTTCGAGAGGGCGAAGGCTGGGGCCGGATCCTGGAGCGGCTGCAGAAGGGCGATACGGTCATCGTCCGCATCCCGATCCCCGAAGGCATGCCCAGCATACAGGTCGCCGAGCGGCTGAACGGCGTGGGGCGGCTGGAAGGCAAGGTACCGGCCCCCGCCGAGGGAACGATCCTCCCCGCCACCTACGAGGCGAAGATCGGCGAAACACGCGCCGCCGTGGTGAAGCGGATGCAGGCAGCGATGACCGCCGAGATCGACCGCCTGTGGGAGCGCCGATCCGAGCATATCGCGGTGAAATCGAAGGACGAGGCGCTGATCCTCGCGGCCATCGTGGAAAAGGAAACCGGCGATCCGTCAGAACGGCGGCGCATCGCCGGGCTCTACACCAACCGGTTGAAGGCGGGCATGCGCCTCCAGGCAGATCCCACCGTCATTTACCCTGTCACCCGGGGCAAGCCCCTGAAGCGGCGTATCCGCCAGTCCGAGCTTCGCGCCGACAACGGCTATAATACCTATGTTCGCGACGGACTGCCCCAGGGCCCGATCACCAACCCGGGCCGCGAAAGCCTGGCCGCGGTGATGGACCCCGAAGTGCATGATTATCTCTATATGGTGGCCGACGGCAGCGGCGGCCACGCCTTTGCCAGCACTTACGAGGAGCATCAGGCCAATGTCGCGAAATGGCGCCAGTTCAGACGGGAACGGGGTATCTGAAGCTTGAAGCGCCCCCTCCGCTGAGCGATGATGGCGTGAACGCTGCGTTCGGACTCTGGAAAAATCGACCCGACATCATTCAGGACGGGCTCGAGTATCAACTGGCGATCCGTGCCGAATGGGATCACAGGCCCCAAGAGCCGGTCCGCGCGCCGGCCTTTTCGACAGCAATATCCTGATCGACTATATGCTCGGCCGGCCTGCGGCGGCGGAGACCATCCGCGACTGCGGCGATCGATCGATCAGCGTGGTCACGACGATCGAGCTGCTGGCCGACGCCATCATCCTCGCCACCGTTCGCGTCCACCGTCTGCCACTGGTTACGCGCAACACCCGCGACTTTCCCGCGAGCGGCTCCGGCTTCATCGTCCCCTATACACTCGCTTGACCCACCTTTGCCCGGGCGCCTAACGCCAACGGCATGACCGCGCCTCGAACTCTCTACGACAAGATCTGGGACGACCATGTCGTCGCCGAACGCGAAGACGGCACCGCGCTGGTCTTTATCGACCGCCACCTGATCCATGAAGTCACCACCCCGCAGGCCTTCGCCGGTCTGCGCGCCGCCGGCCGCACCCTGCGCCGCCCCGATCTCACCCTCGCCGTCCCCGATCACAACGTCCCCACGACAGACCGGCGGCTCCCGATCCTCGACCGTGAATCCGCCACCCAGCTCGCCTGGCTGAAAACCAACTGCGCCGAGTTCGGGGTCGAGTATCTGGAGATCGACGCCCCCGAACAGGGCATCGTCCATGTCATCGGGCCCGAGCAGGGCTTCACGCTGCCCGGCCTCACCATCGTCTGCGGCGACAGCCACACCAGCACGCATGGCGCGTTCGGCGCCCTGGCGTTCGGGATCGGCACCAGCGAAGTCGAGCATGTGTTCGCCACACAGACGCTGCTCTTGAAGAAGTCGGCCAACTTCGCCGTCACCGTCACCGGCAGCCTGGGCTTCTCGATCACTGCCAAGGATGTCGCGCTCGCCATCATCGGCGCCATCGGCACCGCCGGCGCCACCGGCTCCGTCCTGGAATTCCGCGGTCCCGTCGTCGAGGCCTTGTCGATGGAAGGGCGGATGACGCTCTGCAACATGTCGATCGAGGCCGGCGGCCGCGCCGGCATGGTCGCGCCGGACCGCAAGACCTTCGACTATGTCGCCGGCCGCCCCCGCGCCCCTGGCGGCGCCGAGCTGGAACAAGCGATTGCCTGGTGGCGCCAGCTGCCCAGCGACGCGGGCGCGACATTCGACCGGGAAATTCTGATCGACGGCACCGCAATTGCTCCGCTCGTCACCTGGGGCACCAGCCCGGAGGATGTGGTCGCGATCACCGGCACCGTGCCCCGGCCGGACAGCTTCGCCGACCCGTCCAAGCGCGAGGCGGTGGAAAAATCGCTGGCCTATATGGGCCTCACCCCCGGAACCCGGATCGAGGACGTGACCGTCGAGAACATCTTCATCGGCAGCTGCACAAACAGCCGGATCGAGGATCTGCGAGCCGCTGCCGCCGTGGTCGCCGGCCGCCGCGTGGCGCCGGGCGTGCGCCAGGCGCTGGTCGTGCCCGGCTCGGGCCTGGTAAAACGCGAAGCCGAGGCCGAGGGGCTGGACCGCATCTTCCTCGAAGCCGGATTCGAATGGCGCGAGCCCGGCTGCTCGATGTGCCTCGGCATGAACCCTGACAAGGTGCCGCCGGGCGAACGCTGCGCCTCCACCTCCAACCGGAATTTCGTCGGCCGCCAGGGCCCCGGCGCCCGCACGCACCTGATGTCGCCCGCGATGGCCGCTGCGGCCGCAGTGACGGGGCGCCTCACCGATGTCCGCCAGCTGCTGAGCACATGAGCGCGTCATTCGATGTCGGCCCTCCGGCCGAGGCCGCAATCAGGCTCGTCGGCCTGGAAAAAACCTACGCCGGGGGCAAGCGAGCGCTGGACGGCATCTCGCTTGCCATCCCGCGCGGCTCGATGTTCGGACTGCTCGGGCCGAACGGCGCCGGCAAGTCGACGCTGATCAACATTCTTGCCGGGCTCGTCACCAAGACGGCCGGCACGGCAGAGGTCTGGGGCTTCGATATCGACGCACACCCGCGCAACGCCAAGGCATCGCTCGGCGTCGTCCCGCAGGAGCTGCTGTTCGATGCCTTTTTCACGCCGTTCGAGACTCTGGAGCTGCAGGCCGGCCTGTTCGGCGTGCCGAAACCGAAGCGCCGCACGATGGATCTGCTGAAGAAGGTCCGGCTTGACGACAAGGCCCATGTCTATTCGCGTACGCTTTCGGGCGGCATGAAGCGACGCCTGCTGATCGCCAAGGCGCTGGTGCACAACCCACCGGTGGTCATCCTCGACGAGCCGACCGCTGGCGTCGATATCGAGCTTCGCCAGATGCTGTGGGCCTATGTCCGCGAGTTGCACGCCGGCGGCACCACCATCGTGCTGACCACGCATTATCTGGAGGAGGCGCAGGCGCTTTGCGACCGCATCGCCATCGTGAACCACGGCCGGATCGTCGCCGACACCGACACGCCCACCCTGCTGGCCCAGGCCAGCGAGAAGTTCGTGACCGTCACGCTGGAAGCCGATATCGCCGCCGTGCCCAGGATCGAGGGCGTCACCCGGATCGATCTCGTCGCCCCACGCACGCTCGATATCCTCTACGACAAGAAGGTGGTGCAGGCAGGTGCAGTCCTGGCGCGGCTGCAGACGGCCGGGCTGTCGGTGGTGGATGTCAGCACACGCGAAGCCGACCTGGAGGATGTGTTCCTGCAGCTGACAGGCGCTCCCGCGTGAGCGATCCGCGTCCGGATGATCCATTGAGCGCGGACGTGATCGTCGTGGGCTCGGGCGCCGCCGGGCTCACCGCCGCGCTCAACCTGGCGGCCGGCGGTCGTACGGTCCTCGTCCTCTCCAAATCCGACATCTCGTCCGGCTCCACCGCCTGGGCGCAGGGCGGCATCGCCGCCGTTCTGGACGCCGGCGACACGTTCGAAAGCCATATCGAGGACACGATGGTGGCCGGCGCCGGGCTCAACGACCGCCGCACCGTCGAGTTCGTTGTGGAGAACGCCGCCCCCGCCATCGAGCGTCTCGCGAAGCTCGGCGTGCCCTTCAACCCGGGCGAGACGGTTTCGGAACGCTGGCACCTCACCCGCGAGGGCGGGCACAGCGCGCGCCGCATCGTCCATGTCGACGACGCCACCGGCTGGGCGGTGCAGAAGGCGCTGGAACGCGCCGCACTGGAAACCCCCGGGATCGAGGTGCTGCCCGGCCATGTCGCGATCGACGTGGTCACCGAACGCCATGCCGAAGCGTCGGGCTTTGCCGAGCGCCGCGCCATGGGGCTTTATGCGCTGGACCGGACCAGCGGCCGGGTCCGCCGCCTGCTGGCGCGCGCCGTGGTGCTTGCGACCGGTGGCGCCAGCCGCGTCTATCGCTTCTCCACCAACCCCGACGGTTCCACCGGCGACGGCATCGCCATGGCCTGGCGCGCCGGCTGCCGGGTTTCCAACATGGAATTCAACCAGTTCCACCCCACCTGCCTCTACCACCCGCAGGTAAAGAACTTCCTGATCACCGAGGCGATGCGGGGCGAGGGCGGCATCCTCCGCCTGCAAGACGGCACCGCCTTCATGGCAAGCCACGATCCCCGCGCCGAACTCGCCCCGCGCGATGTCGTCGCCCGCGCCATCGATGCAGAGATGAAGCGGCTCGGCCTGCCCCATGTGCTGCTCGACATGACCCACCTGGCCCCCGGCTTCGTGGAGCAGCATTTCCCCACCATCGTGAAACGGCTGCGCGAACTGGGGATCGACCCCGTCACCCAGCCCATTCCCGTTGTTCCCGCCGCACACTACAGCTGCGGCGGCGTGCTGGTGGACCGTCACGGCCGGACCGACCTCCCCGGCCTCTACGCGATCGGCGAAGTCTCGCAGTCCGGCCTGCACGGCGCCAACCGCCTCGCCTCCAACAGCCTGCTGGAATGCCTGGTGTTCGGCGCCTCGGCCGCAGACGACATCCTGGCCCGCTTCGACGCCACGCCACCCCCCGCCGCGATTCGACCCTGGGACGAAAGTCGCGTCACCTCCTCCGACGAGGAAGTCGTGGTCGCGCACAACTGGGACGAGCTCAGGCGCTTCATGTGGGATTATGTCGGGATCGTCCGCACCGACAAGCGCCTGGAACGCGCCGCCCACCGTGTCGCGCTGCTGGCACGCGAGATTGCCGACTATTACAGCAACTTCCGGGTCACGCCCGACCTCCTGGAGCTGCGCAACCTGGTCGCCGTTGCCGACCTCATCGTCCGCTCTGCGCGAGACCGGCGCGAAAGCCGCGGGCTGCACTATACCACCGACTATCCCGGCCTCGCCGACCCCCCGCGCGATACCATCCTCTACCCCTAGCTCCCCTCCCCCTAGGAGAGGGGCAGGGGTAGGGCGCGCCGCAAGAGCCGATATCCGCCGCCAATGCGCGCCCGGCACAACGAATCCTTGACCCCTTGATCGTGTGATATTATTACATCCGGACCAGCCATACAGGGGCAGCACGTGTTCGACGAACAGCAGGGCAAGCAGTCCGCCGCGCTAGACAGCAGCGCCGCCGCGCTCAGCAGCCTGTGCCTGCTGCATTGCCTGCTGCTTCCGGTGGGCCTCGGCCTGGCCCCCGTCCTCTCCGGCCTGTCGGGCGATGCGCTGCACGGCCCCGTCTGGCTCCACTGGGCCTTGCTCGCAGTCGCGGCGCCCGTCTCGGTCTATGCGCTGTGGCGCGGAATCGAAGTCCATGGCGACGCCGTCCCCTGGAAGCTCGCCGCACTCGGCTTCGCGCTGATGGCGACAGGCGCGCTCGCCCATGGCCTTACCCCGGCGGAGCAACTGCTGTCGGTGCTGGGCGGGCTGGTGGTCGCAGCCGCGCACTGGAAGAATTTCCGCGCCCGCCGGCCGGACTGACGTTTCGCTCGTCACGGTCCACTGGCACCGGCAACCAGGGAGTCGCTTGAACGGATCCGCGACACGGCTAGGGTCCCCCGAAAGGGAGATCCTCATGCGCGCTGCGCTTACATTCGTCGCATTCGTCGCAGCCGGGCCGGCGCTTGCCGAGGTTACTGTCGTCCAGGCCGACCGGGTGCTCGCCGAGCCGGGCAAGGCCCCGCGCGGCCCGACTTCCATCGTGATCGAAAACGGCCGCATCACCGCCCTGCTCGACGGCCGGCAGGCGCCCGCCGGCGCCCGCGTCATCGATCTCGGCACCCGGTTCATCCTCCCCGGCCTCATCGACAGCCACGTCCACCTCGATTCCGACGCCGGTGGCGAAGCGGCGCTTGTGGAGGGCCTCACGTCGTCCCCGGGCCTGTCGGCACTTCGTGCGCAGTGGAACGGCATGAAGACGCTGAACGCCGGTTTCACCACCGTCAGGAACTTGGGCGACGGCAGCGGCGCCACGCTCGCGCTCCGCGACGCCGTGGAGGCCGGCTGGGTGACAGGCCCCCGCATCGTCGACGCCGGCCGCTCGATCTCGGTCACATCGGGCCACATGGACGCGACCAACAGCCTCGCCGAAGACCTGCACGGCAGCATCGTGCAGGAGAACCTGTGCAACGGACCCGATGCCTGCCGCCAGGCCGTGCGGCTGCAGGTTCGCCGCGGCGTGGACGTGATCAAGATCGCCACCACCGGCGGAGTCAACAGCCGTATCGGCGCGGGGCTCGGCCAGCAGATGTTCCTGGACGAAGCGAAGGCCGTGGTCGAAACCGCGCACCTCCATGGCAAGAAGGTCGCCGTCCACGCCCACGGCACCGAAGGCATCAACGTGGCGCTCGAAGCCGGTGCCGATTCGATCGAGCACGGCACCATGCCCGACGACCGTACGCTGAAACTGTTCAAGGCATCCGGCGCCTATTATGTGCCGACGCTCTCCACCATCAACGGCTACAAGGAGCGGCTGGCCGCCAACCCGAACGCCTACCCGCCCGCCGTGCTCGAAAAGGTAAAGTGGCGGCTGGAGGTGACCGGCAAGTCGCTGGAGAAGGCCGTTCCCGCCGGCGTGAAGATCGCCTTCGGCACCGACGCCGGCGTCAGCAAGCACGGCCGCAACGCAGACGAGTTCGAGCTGATGGTCCGGCATGGGATGACGCCCGCCTCGGCGATCGTCGCCGCCACCACCAATGCCGCCGAGCTGTTGGGCCTGAAGGACATCGGCGCGCTGCGGCCGGGCATGCACGCCGACCTCATCGCCGTTCCCGGGGATCCGATGGCCGACATCAAGGCCCTGAAAACCGTAGACTTCGTGATGAAGGGCGGGGCGGTGGTGAAAAGCGGCAGCTGATACCGACCGGCCCCGGCCGCCTTCAGATCGACCGCGGCTGTGGCTGCCAATCCTGCCCCTGAGCGGCCATCGCGCCGTCGCCGACGCGCTGGCTGGCCTGCTCCACCAGTTCGTCCTTCGTCTCCCGGGCCGCCTGCGACAGCCGCTCCTTCTGCTCGCCCAGCACATCGCGCGCCATGCTGCCCGCAGCGGCGAGCCGTTCCTCCTCGATTCGGGTCATCGGCAGCGACGCTCCGGCGATCGCACCGGCGGCCGCCGCCAGCAGCCCACCGATCAGCGGGCTGTCGCTGAACATCTCGCGGGCCCGCCCGGCCGCATTCGTGCCCTTCTCGCGGACCGAATCCCCGGCGCCCCGGGCCCGGTCGGCCCAGGCGTGACGTTTGTCGCGGAACCGCTCTGTCGCCTCATCCAGACGTTGCCTGAAGCCGTGCTCGTCCTCGTCGTGTCCGCGCTCCACCATCAAATAGCTTGCCCGTGCCGTATCGCGCCTGCGCTGGTAGCTGGCGGCATCATCATCGTCCCGCCACTCCACCCGGTCCATATGCGCAAGATAATCCCGGTGATGCGGATCGGCACCGTCGCCGTCGCCCGACAAGCCGGCGCGCTTCTTCGGCAGCTTCGCATCGCTGTCGCTCACCAGCCAGATCGCGCCGCCCGCGATCATCGCCAGGGCGATCGGATTGCGCCGCGCGCCTTCCAGCAGGAAGCGGGCGTCGATATTATTCTCGTCGGCCTTCTCCAGCAATGCGTTGAACAGGTTCTTGGGCGTCAGCTGGTCGCCGATGCGATCCACCGTGCGGCTCATGTCGTCCTGCGTTCGCCGGATGTCCTGCTCGATCGCAGCCGGGTCCTGGGTGGTGGCGGTGTCGGTGTCGTTCATGGCTTCTGCTCCGGGTTCAGGGCGCCACGCGCCGCGTCGGGGGTTCGCTCCAGGGTCCGGCGGCTTCGCTCGGGGGCCAGATGTGCGGCATCCATCTTCTTCAGGCCCGCACGATACATCACATAGGCGATCAGCAGCGCCGCTACGCCCACCAGCAGCGTGCCGAGGCCCAGATTGCCGATGGCGTCGCCCACGAGATAGGCGACCCCCATCAGGGCCACGGCAAGGCCCGCGATCCCCAGCACGGCAGCCCCCGCCATGCTCGCCACAGCGGTCTTCACCTCCGCCGCGGAGTCGCGAACCTCGGCCTTGATCAGGTTCAGCTGCTGCTCGGCCAGGTGCGTCCCCTGTTGCGTCAGCTGGCGGATCAGATCGATCAGATTGTCGCCGCCGCCGGGCCGCGCAGCGTCGGCCGCCGGGGAAGAGGCCGACCTGGGGTCGTCCGGGCGCGTACTCATGCCGGCTCCCCGCCCGCCTGCTGTCCAACCATCTGCGGCCCGGCTTGCTGCCCGACTCCGGCCTTCAGCACGCGGGCGGCCGCGAACCCGGCCAGCGCGCAGCCGGCCAGAAAGGTTCCGGGGTTCTCGCGCGCCAGCCGCTGGATCTCGCGGCTCAGGTCGCGCGCATCCCGCTGCTCCACGGTGTCGCCCAGCCTCTGCAGCGCCTCCGAGGCGCTTTGGAACGCGGTCCGGATCCAGTCCGGGCTCCGCTGCAGTTCACCACCGGCACGGTCCAGGGCCGTGGCAACCGACTTTACCTGCTGCGCGGCGCCGCCCTTGCGCTGGTCCACCGCGCCGAGCACCCGCGACTCGGCCGCGTCGCCGATCGTTCGGGCGTCGCTGCGCAACTCGCTGCCAATCCCGCCGCTCGGGCCGCTGCCGCCGCCATGTTCGGGGGTTTCCATCGTCGATCCTCTTCCTCGCCAGGTTGGCCATTCAACCCTCCCGGCGAAGTTTCGTTCCGATGTTTCGTTGGTGCGGGGGCGGGCTTACGGCAGGCGGTAGAAGACCGGGGCACCCGGGCCGACGGGCAGGTCGAGCAGCACCCAGAGCAGCACGATGGTCATGCCCGCGCAATAAAGCGCAATGGCAAGCGGCAGAGTCAGCGCCAGCAGCGAACCCATCCGCATTTCAGGCACCCAGCGCTGACAATATAGCAATGTCAGGACGAAATAGGCATTCAGCGGAGAGATCAGGTTGGTGATGGTGTCGCCCACCCGGTAGGCAGCCGTGGTCATCTCGGGCGAGACGCCCAGGAGCATGAACATCGGGGTCGCCACCGGCGACATGACGGTCCACTTGGCGGATTGCGACGCGATCAAGAAGTCCAGCCAGGCGGTCAGCGTGGTCAGCATCGGAAGCAGCAGCGCGGGGGGCACCCCCAGGCCCTTCAACAGGTCGGCGCCGGCGATCGAGGTGATCGGGCCCAGGTTGGACCAGCCGAACATGGCAACGAACTGGGCCGCAAACAGGATCAGCACCACATAGGGCAGCAGCGGTTGCAGGCCCTTCCCCATCATGCCGACCACATCCCGGTGCGACCGGATGCTGCCCGTCACCGCGCCGAACGCCCAGCCGGTCGTCAGGAACAGCAGGAACATCAACACGGCGATCGCGCCGAACAGCGGCCGCAGTCGCTCGGCGCCCACGGCGTCTGGATCGGACAGCGGCGCATAGCCGGGGCCGAACGCCAGCATGCCCACCGCCATCAGCAGGATCAGAAGCGCGATCCCCGCCGCGCGAAGCCCGCGGCGCTCCAGGGCCGTAATGCCCAGCGCCGCCTCCGCGTCGCCCTCCACGGCACCGGCGTGCCAGTCCCCGATGCGCGGGCCGACAACGCGGTTCAGCACCGCCCAGGCCGTGGCAGTAAAGGCCAGCGCGATCCCGATGGAGAAATACCAGTTGCCCAACGGGTTCATGGTCCAGCCCGGTTCGATCTGCCGCGCGCCGACCTGCGTGATCGACAGCGACACGACATCGATCAGGCCGGGCAGGAGATTGCCCGACAGGCCGGTAGCAACCCCGGCAAAAGCGGTCACTACCCCCAGCACCGGGTGCCGCCCCAGGGCGGCATACAGCACGCCCGCAAGCGGCACATAGACGATGTAGCCGGCATCCTGGGCATGGACCGACATCATGCCCGTCAGGAACACCGTCGGCGTCAGCAGCGCCAGCGGCACGCGCTGCAGGCTGGCCCGGACCAGAACGGCCAGCAGGCCCGAATGGTCTGCCACGCCCGCGCCCATCACGATCACCAGCGCAATGCCGAACGGCGGAAAGCTGGTGAAGGTTTTGGGAAACTCGGTCAGCAACCGGCGCACCATGTCCTCGGCGAACAGGCTCTTCACCACCAGCGTCTCGCCGGACAGCGGATTGACTGCAGACCATTGCAGCGCCGCCCCCAACGCCGAAACCAGCATCAGCACGGCGATCAGTGCGATGAAGATCACAACGGGATCGGGGAGCGCATTGCCCAGCCGCTCGATCCGGTCGAGCCAGCGATCGGCGGCAGTGCCGGTGGCTGCTCGCACGCCCGCAGGTCCGCTGTCCGCCCGCATCGTTCCCCCCAAATTTGCACGCCGTCTGCCGAAGCTTGCGCGCGACACGATGCCGGGTCAATCGGGCCGCCACACTTTCCCTTCGCACCCGCAGCACAAAGCCTGTAAGGGGCGCGCCACCATGCTCAATCTTTCCGGCATCACGGTCCGCCTCGGCGGGCGCACCATCATCGACAAGGCCACGGCAGCCTTGCCGGGGCGCAGCCGCATCGGCCTGATCGGGCGTAACGGCGCCGGCAAATCCACGCTGATGAAAGTGATGATGGGCTTCATCGAGGCCGATGAGGGCCGGCTCGAGATGCCGCGCGGCACCCGCATCGGCTATATCGCGCAGGAAGCGCCCGACGGCGACATCACCCCCATCGAGCTGGTGCTCGCCGCCGACACCGAGCGCGCCGCGCTGCTGCACGAATCCGAAACCTGCGAGGATATGGACCGCTTCGGCGAGATTCACGAGCGGCTGATGGCGATCGACGCCTATTCCGCCCCGGCCCGCGCCGCGCGAATTCTGGTCGGCCTCGGCTTCGACGAAGACGCGCAGAACCGCCCGCTGTCCAGCTTCTCGGGCGGCTGGAAGATGCGCGCTGCGCTCGCCGCGCTGCTGTTCTCCGAGCCCGACCTGCTGCTGCTCGACGAGCCCTCCAACCACCTCGACCTCGAAGCTACCATGTGGCTGGAGAATTTCCTGAAATCTTATCCGGCGATGATGATCGTGATCAGCCACGAGCGCGATCTCCTGAACAATGTCGTCGACAACATCCTGCACCTGGAAGGCGGCAAGACCGTCCTCTACGCCGGGGGCTACGACAGTTTCGAACGCCAGCGCGCGGAGCGGCTGGCCCAGCAGGCTGCGGCCAAGGCGCAGCAGGACGCCCAGCGCAGCAAGCTGCAGGACTATATCGCCCGGAACAGCGCCCGGGCCTCCACCGCCAAGCAGGCGCAGTCGCGCGCCAAGGCGCTGGCCCGGATGCAGCCGATCGCGGCCCTGGTGGAGGACCCGACGCTCAGCTTCGACTTCCCAAGCCCCGATGCGCTGAAGCCGCCGCTGGTGACCATGGACATGGCGAGTGTCGGCTATACCGAGGGCAAGCCGATCCTGCAGAAACTGAACCTCCGGCTCGACCCGGACGACCGGGTGGCCCTGCTCGGCCGCAACGGCAACGGCAAGACGACGCTGGCGCGCCTGCTGGCAGCCCAGCTCGCGCCGATGGCGGGAGACATCCACGCACCGGGCAAGCTGAAGGTCGGCTATTTCACCCAGTATCAGGTGGAGGAGCTGGACGGCGACGATACCCCGCTCGACCATATGACACGGCAGATGGCAGGCGCCAGCCAGGCGGCGGTCCGGGCCCAGCTCGGCCGCTTCGGCTTCTCGGGCGCGCGCGCCACGCAGCAGGTCTCCAAACTGTCCGGCGGTGAACGCGCCCGGCTGGCACTGGCGCTCATCACTCGCGATGCGCCGCACCTGCTGATCCTGGACGAGCCGACCAACCACCTCGTCGTCGACACCCGCGAGGCGCTGGTGCAGGCGCTCAACGCCTATGAAGGTGCCGTGGTGCTGGTCAGCCACGATCGCCATATGCTGGAGCTTGCGGCAGACCGGCTGGTGCTTGTGGACAATGGCACGGCCAAGGAATTCAGCGGATCGATCGACGACTATACCGACATGATCCTCGGCCGGAAGCCGAAGCCCGACCTGCCGAAACAGGCGAAGGCCCCGCCGCCCCCGGCGCGGCCCAAGGCCAAGCAGAAGGGTGGGATGCGGTTTTAGGCTGAAGCGGCCGACAGTTTGCGCGGAACGCGCAAATCCGCGAGTCCGCGCAAGCTCGGCCGGCGTGCGGTCGGAATCGCCGACCGGCACGACCGACGAGTCGGGCTTTGCCCGACCCTTGCTTCCCTGCCTTGTTCGAAACCGATCTGCGCGGACTCGGCGGCTGCGCCGCCGGCCGCCATCAGCTTGCTTGCAGCCGTGAGGCACCTCCTCATGGACGGTCCCGCCGAACCCGATAGTCGATCCTGATTCGCACCCATTCGCCATAGCGGTCGCGCCCCCCGACGCGGGGCGGGCGCACCTGAAACTGCCAGGCGGCCGCCTGCACAGACCGGGCGATGCCGGATCCGACCGGAGATTCGCCGACGATCACGCAGTCCTCCACGCGGTAGTTCGGCACCGTCCGGCACGCGATCAGGCCCCAGCCCGGCCCCTGCGCCGTCGACAGGAAGCCGCGCAGCTCGTCGTCATAGGGCTCGCGGTACCAGGCAGCGGCATAGAGCGGCTCGCCGTTGGGGCCGCTGCCCTCCACGCGCTCGCTGTCGGGCGCCGGCTTCGGGCGGAGGTCGGGGGGTCCATAGACCGGGCGGTCCGGCGCAGCCGGCGGCGGCACACTTTCGATCGCGGTGGAAACGGCGGGCGGCGGCACGATCAGCGGCGGCGCCGGCGGGAGCGGCCGGGGCGGGGCGGGCTGCGGTGGCGTCGGCCGTGGCCGCTCTTGCGCCGGTTCGGGCATCACCTCGGGGGTCGGCTCCACCGCGGGCCGCTCGGGTGCGACGCTCACCGCAATCATCGCATCGTCGGCCGATTTCTCTCCGGTAAAGGCGGGCGCAAGTGTGAGGAACAACAGCCCGAGCGCGGCGTGCAGCAGCAACACCAGTGCGAGCCCGCCGGCACGGCGGCCGATACCCTCGC
Organism: Sandaracinobacter sp.; assembly: GCA_031425455.1. Classification (GTDB taxonomy): domain Bacteria; phylum Pseudomonadota; class Alphaproteobacteria; order Sphingomonadales; family Sphingomonadaceae; genus Sandaracinobacteroides. The sequence continues at coordinate 20,800 of JANPJJ010000038.1, forward strand.
GGGTCAGAAAGGATGGCTGGCCGGGCGACATGTCGCGTCAGATTGCTTCCGATGATCGAAACACGCCCGGCCGGGCCACCTCTCCGGCGAGGAACGATGCTTAGGTCGCCAGCTTTCTCAGCACATAGGGCAGGATGCCGCCGGCGTAGAAATAGTCGATCTCGTTCTCGGTATCGATCCGGCACAGCGTCTCGAATTGGCCGGTGCTTCCGTCGGTGCGGGCGAACTGCACCGTCAGCGGCTGGCGCGGCTTCAGGGCCTGCAAACCCGTCAAGCTGAAGCTTTCCGTGCCGTCGAGCCCCAGCGACAGCGCCGACTGGCCGTCCACGAACTGCAGCGCCAGCACGCCCATTCCGATCAGGTTGGAGCGGTGAATCCGCTCGAAGCTCTCGGCGATGACGGCGCGGACGCCGAGCAGGTTGGTGCCCTTCGCCGCCCAGTCCCGGCTGGAGCCGGTGCCATATTCCTTGCCAGCCAGGATGACGAGCGGGGTGCCCGATACCTTGTACAGCATCGCGGCGTCGTAGATCGGCATCACTTCCCCGGTCGGCAGGTAGGTGGTCACCCCGCCTTCGGTGCCCGGCGCCATGTGGTTCTTGATGCGGATGTTGGCGAAGGTGCCGCGCATCATCACTTCATGGTTGCCGCGCCGCGCCCCATAGCTGTTGAACTCGGCCCTGGGCACCTGCCGCTCCATCAGATATTTGCCGCCCGGGCTGTCGGCCTTGATCGATCCGGCCGGGCTGATGTGGTCGGTGGTGATGCTGTCGCCCAGGCTCGCCAGCGCGCGGGCGCCGACGATGTCGGTGACGGGCGCCGGGGTCATCGTCATGCCTTCGAAGTAAGGCGGATTCTGCACGTAGGTGCTGCTCGGGTTCCACTTGTAGGTGTCGCCCCCGGTCAGGCGGATCGCCTGCCAGTTGGCATCGCCCTTGAACACATCGGCATAGCGGGCGCGGAACATATCCGGCGTCACGGCAGACTGCACCATTGCCGCCACTTCGGCGTTGGTGGGCCAGACGTCCCTCAGGAACACATCCCGCCCGTCCGTGCCCTGGCCCAGCGGTTGCTCGGTGATGTCGGAGCGGATCGTGCCCGACAGCGCATAGGCCACCACCAGCGGCGGCGAGGCGAGATAGTTCGCCTTCACGTCCGCGCTCACCCGCCCTTCGAAATTGCGGTTGCCGGAGAGCACCGACACGGCGACCATGTCGTTGGCGTTGATCGCCTCCGAAATCGGCTCGGGCAGCGGCCCGGAATTGCCGATGCAGGTCGTGCAGCCATAGCCGACCAGGTTGAACCCGATCGCATCCATGTCCGCGGTCAGCCCCGCGCGATCGAAATAGTCCGTCACCACCTGGCTGCCGGGCGCAAAGCTGGTCTTCACCCAGGGTTTGGGCTTCAGGCCCAGCGCATTGGCCTTGCGAGCAACCAGGCCGGCCGCCACCAGCACATTGGGATTGGAGGTGTTGGTGCAAGACGTGATCGCGGCGATTACCACGTCGCCGTGCCCCAGGTCGTGCCGCCCGCCTTCCACCGCAACCCGGCGCCCGGCCTCCCCGGCCTTGCCGTAGCCCCCCACCAGCTCGGCCTCGAACGCCTCGTCGGCCTGGTTCAGCAGCACCCGGTCCTGCGGCCGGCGCGGGCCCGCCAGCGACGGCATCACCTCCCCCAGGTCCAGCTCCAGCGTGTCGGTGAACAGCGGGTCCGGCGTCGCGGCGTCGCGCCACATGCCCTGCGCCCGGGCATAGGCCTCCACCAGCGCGATGCGATGGTCGTCGCGCCCGGTAAATCGCAGATAGGCGATCGTCGCATCGTCCACCGGGAAGAAGCCGCAGGTGGCGCCATATTCGGGCGCCATGTTGGCGATGGTGGCGCGGTCGGCCAGCGTCAGCGCATCGAGCCCGGGGCCGTAGAATTCAACGAAGCGGCCGACCACCCCCTTCTTGCGCAGCGTCTGCGTGACGGTCAGCACAAGGTCGGTGGCCGTGATGCCCTCGCCCAGGGTGCCCGTCAGCTTGAAGCCGACCACTTCGGGGATCAGCATCGAGACCGGCTGCCCCAGCATCGCAGCCTCCGCCTCGATCCCGCCCACGCCCCAGCCCAGCACGCCCAGCCCGTTTACCATCGTGGTGTGGCTGTCGGTGCCCACCAGCGTGTCGGGATAGGCAATCCGGCTGCCGTCGGGCGCGTCGCTCACCCACACGGTCTGGGCGAGATATTCCAGGTTCACCTGGTGACAGATGCCAGTGCCCGGCGGCACCACCCGGAAGTTGCGCAGCGCCGACGAGCCCCAGCGCAAAAATTCGTACCGCTCGATATTGCGGGCATATTCCAGCTCCACATTCTGCCCGAAAGCCTGCGCCGTGCCGAATTCGTCCACCATCACGCTATGGTCGATCACCAGATCGACCGGTACCAGCGGATTGATCTTCTGCGGGTCCCCGCCCAGCTTCGTCATCGCATCGCGCATCGCGGCCAGGTCCACCACGCAGGGCACGCCGGTGAAATCCTGCATCAGTACGCGGGCCGGGCGATACTGGATTTCGTGGGTCGAGCGGCGCTCCCGCGCCCAGTCCGCAATCGCCTGCACATCGGCGACCTTCACGGTGAACCCGTCCTCGAATCGCAGCAGATTCTCCAGCAGCACCTTCATCGAGAAGGGCAGCCGGGCCACATCGCCGATCCGCGCGGACGCGGCCTCCAGGCTGAAATACTCATAAGCCTTCCCCTCCACATGGAGGGTGCGGCGGGTGGAAAGCGTGTCGTGGCCGATGGCGGTCATGGAAAAGTCTCTCGCCTCTCAGGGGTCCCATCTCGGGGGTCGGGGTGCGCGACTGCTCCTAAAGCCAGCGCTGCATCGCGGCAAGCGCACCTTAATCCGGATCGGCGGGGCCGTAATCATCGGGGCAATGCCGGGCGAGCCACCGGACGCCATTGACGAAGGACATGCGATCATGAAGGAAGCGGGAGCCCTTGTGGCGGCAGGCGACGCGGCGGACCTCCCCGACCACAGCGGGCTCGGCCACCCCTCGCTCGGCTGGTTCGACGAGATCCGGGGTCTCCTCAACCGCACCGGGCTTCCGGCAGAACCCGAAATCTACGAGCTGTTCTGGCTTCACGTCAGTGAGGCCGACGCCGCCCTCTCGCGAGATCTGGAGCGGCTGCTGGCCGAAGGCGACCATGGCATCGACCGGGTAAAGACGCTGCGCCGGGCGCATTTCGGCGAGATCGCCGCGTCCGAGCTGCTGGCGCTGGTGGAAGCCGCGCAGACCGGCGCGGAGGCGCTCGCCGATCGGCTGGACCGCGGCCTTGCCGATGTGAAGACCTACGACGACGCCGTTGCCGAAGAAGACGCCGCGCTCTCGGTGGCGAAATCGGCGCATGAGCTCGCCGAACTGGTGCAGCGGCTGCGGCGCGCCAATGCCACCGTGATGGCCGCCAATCGCCGGCTGGAGGCCGATATCCGGACCGCCAGCCTGGAAACCGGCAAGCTGCTCGACCGGCTCGATTCCGCCGAGCGCACCGCCCGCACCGATCCGCTGACCGGGCTGATGAACCGGCGCGGCCTGACCGAAGCGCTGAAGAAGGCGCAGGCAACCGCGCTGGAGTCCGGCCAGCCGCTCTCCACCGCGCTGGTCGACATCGATCATTTCAAGCGCGTGAACGACCAGTGGGGCCATGCTATCGGCGACGAGGTGCTTCGCTGCGTCGCAACGCACCTGGCGAGCCACGCCCGGCGCACGGCCGGCGACAAGGCGTTCGCCGGACGGCACGGCGGCGAGGAGTTCGTGGTGGCGCTGCCCGGCATGGCGCTGGGGGAGGCAGCCGCCGCGATCGACAACGCCCGTGCCATCCTGGCCCGCCAGGTGCTGCGACGGTCCGACGACGGCGCAAGCCTCGGCCACATCAGCTTTTCGGCCGGCGTGGCGATGCTCCGGCCCGATGACAGCAGCGACAGCCTGATCGACCGCGCCGACGCCGCGCTCTACACCGCCAAGCGCACCGGCCGCGACCGGGTACTGCCGGAGGCCCCGCTGCGCTGAAAGGCTGCGCTGAACTTCAGGCCGCGTCCAGCCCTGCCCTGATCTCCGCGTGCATCTCGGCCGTGATCGGCCAGCGCCAGATCAGCGCGGCGCCAACCACCGCAAGCAGGGCCGAAGGGCCGGCGAACAATATCTCCAGCGCCAGCGTGGCCGTCGAATCGTTGGCGGCGCCGGGCGCAGGGTCAAACCCGATCAACGCCAAAAGCGGATAGGTGAGCCCGACCGGTATCGCATAACCCAGCTTCTGCGTGGCGGTCAGGATCGCGAAGTTCAGCCCGATGGTCTCGGCGCCAGCCACCTCGCGCCGCCGGCGACCCAGCGCCTGGGCATCGTTCAGGTCGGCCATCATCGCGCGCAGCAGGAACACCGGCGCCGCGAACGGCACCCCCGCGACGACCATGCCCGCACCCAGCAGCGGCAGGTTGCCGGCCGGCATTGCAAGCAGCCCCAGCTGCGAGGCCGCAAACCAGATCGCCGCCAACGCGGTCGCCTTGTGCTTCCCCCAGCCGCGCGCCAGCCGGACCCAGACCGGCGCAGCCGCGAGCCCGGCAATGAAATAGCCCAGCAGCAGGGTCGAGGCGGTCGCCGCGGGCACATCGCGCGCCGCGGTGAAGAAGAACAGGAACAGGGCACCGGTAATGCCGGGCGCCAGGGAAATCAGCAGGTCGACCGCCAGCAGCTGCACCATGCGCCGGTCCGCCAGCACCGCACGGAGATCGGCCCAGCGCACCTTGTGATCGGTAGCCGGCGCCTCTCCCTCCGGCACCGTCAGCGCCGCCGTCAACGCTGTAAAGGGCGCCAGCGCGATGATGAACCAGCCCATCGCGACGATGCCGGCCGTGCTGTCGGCCCCGGGCACCGACCTGGCGACCAGCGGCGGGATGAACAGCACGGTCAGCGTGCCAAACACGTTGCATGCCGTCCAGAAGCCGAAGATGCGCGCCCGCTCGCGATAGTCCCCCGACAGGCGCGACCCCCAGGAAACCTGCGCCAGCGTCGTCATCGAGAAACCGAGATAAAGCACCAGCAGCGAGACGAAGGCCATCGGCGCGCTCACGCCGGGCCGCGCCATGAAGGTGAGGAAGGCGCCCAGCATCAGCATCGCCGCGCCCGCCACCAGCCAGGGCCTGAACTGCCCGAAGCGGCTTCGGCTGTTGTCCATCAGGGCGCCGATCAGCGGGTCCAGCGGAATATCAACGAGCCGCACAACTGCGAAGATGAAGCCGACGGTCGCGAGCGGCAGGCCCAGCGTGCCCGCATAGTGCGGCGGCAGATAGACCACCAGCGGCAGCCCGAGCGCCGCCACCGGCAGGCCGACACCCCCCCAGGCGAGCAGCGGGCCCAGCCTCACTCTGTCGGCCAAATCGAAACTGCTTGAGCAGGCGTGTTGGCCGCTTCGGCGGTCAGGGCTGCCGGCGCCAGCTTGCGGCATCGGCCGTGCCTCCGCTAGGGGCCGGCATGCCTCCCGACAAGCCCGCCGACCTGCCTGCCGCCGGGCGCAAGTCCGGGAGTGCGGCGCTGGCGCGGGGCGGGCGCACCAACTTCATCGGATTCGTGCTGCGGCTGATGGCGCGGTTCCCCTTCCTGGTGATCGCGGCCAGGCTGTACGGCGCCGAGGATCTCGGCCGCTTCGCCTATGCGACAATGGTGGTGGAGTTCGCCGCCCAGCTCGCCACCCTGGGGCTGAAGCGCGGTGTCGCGGCCGAAATGGCGCATAGCGACCGGCCGGAAGTTTATGCGCTGGCCGATGCGCTGCTGCTGGCGCTGGGGCTGGCGCTGGTGGCGACCACGCTTCTGGTCGCGGCCCCGCTGCTGATGTTTCCCGACGGCGTCCGCGCAAACGGCGAGCGCTGGCTGGCGCTGGTGGTGCCCGCACTGGTCATCACCGAGCTGTCGCTCGCCGGCCTTGCGTTCCGGCACCGGATCGGGGTCGCAGTCCGGGCGCGCTCCATCATCGAGCCCTGGGTGCTGACGATCGCCGCCACCGCGCTCGCCTTCACGGCGGCAAAGCCCGAGGGCCTTCTCATCGCCTTCGCGCTGAGCCTGGCGGCGGCCGCGCTCGCCTCGCTCTGGCCGGCGCTCGCCACCTTCGGCCGGCCGCACGGCTGGCGGCCCGACTCGCGGATGCTTTGGGCCATGGCGCTTCGCAACCTGCCGCTGGCGGGCGCCGACCTCGTCGAATGGTCGACCCGTCGGGTCGACGTCCTGCTGCTGGGGCGGTTCGCCGGCGCCGAGGCGGTAGGGCTCTATTTCGTGGCGCAGCAGGTGGCGACGCTGGCGGGCAAGATCCGCACCAGCTTCGATCCGATCCTGGCGCCGATGCTGTCCACCGCGCTGAAATCCGGCAACCCGCACGAAGCCGCAGCGCACATCCGACAGGTCGGCTTCTGGGTGCTGGCGTTCCAGATCCCGGTGGTGCTGGCGCTCGGGCTGCCGGGCGAAGGCGTGATGGGCCTGTTCGGGCCGGAATTCGCGGCCGGCGCACTGGTGATGGCGCTGCTGCTGACCGCCGAGCTGGCGGCCGCCAACAGCAGCATCTCCGAAATGGGCCTGATCTATGCCCGGCCCCGCGCCAACCTCATCATCGCCGTCGCCGGGCTGGCGCTGCAGGCCGGGCTCAGCCTGTGGCTGGTGCCCCGCTACGGGGGCGAGGGCGCGGCGCTCGGCCTCCTCGTCGCCCTGGTCGCCGTCGCAGTGGCGCGCCAGCTGGTGCTGGGCCGGGCGCTGGGCGCCAATGTCGGCTTCTGGCGCTGGTCGCTGCTGGGCGCGGGGGCCATCGCGTTCGCTTTCGGCTATGCCGCCCGTTCGCTTCCCGAACTGCCGCAGATGCTCGTCACCATCCCCGGCGTGCTCCTCCTGTTCGGCGCCGCCATCTGGCGCTGGGGCTTCGGCCCGGAAGACCGCGCCCTGTTCGCGCGCCGGCGTCGCGGCTAGCCTGGCTCGATCCGCCGGTTGATCAGCCGCCCGTCGGGTGCGAGCGCCGCCACCACCAGCATCGGGCCGGCCTGCAACTGCCGCTCCAGTTCGGGCGCACTGGTTTCCGACACGAACAGCCGGCTGGTAAACTGCGGACCCTCGCCGTCGCCAAAGCCCGGGCGAACCCCGATCCGGCTCTGCCGCACATCGACCCGCGCCTCGCAGATCGCGTCGGGGCTCACCACCTCGGCACGCACACGCTCCTCGTCCCGCGTCAGGCACAGCATGCAGCCTTCCGGCCGGTCGCAAGCTGCCGCCGCCCCGGTCACGTCCCATGCATAGGCGAACTGGATATAGCGCCCGCGCAGCGGGTCGCGCGGATCATAGCCCGCAATCGGAATCCGCCATTCCTTCGCCTCGTCGAGCGCCGCCTGGTTGCGGACGATGCTGGCCCCCAGCCACACCAGCGGCAGCAACAGCGCCAGCAGCAACCCCCAGCGCTTCATGCGCCGGCCCGCCGGGTGACGATCCGATGCCAGGCCCAACTCAGCGCGACCAGCAACCCGCCGCCCAGCATCAACCCGCCCCCCGTCGCCGCAAGCGACCCGAACAGTTCCAGATAGATGATGAAGATGCGCAAACCGATCGCCGCAATCGCCACCGCGAACAGCGTGGACCAGCCTGCGGCCGCGGCGCCCTGCGCCACCCAGCCCCACAGCCCCACGAACACCACCACGCCGATCAGCCGGCTCGCCGTGTGATCGGCATGCGGGATGGCCAGCGCCAGCGCCGCCGCCAGGACAGGGCCCAGCAGCAACGGCAGCCGAAGCGGGCGGGGAAGTTCGTCGGACCGCCGCGCCAGCAGGATCGCCACCAGAGCCACCCCCGCCGGCACCACGAACCGAACGGCATTGTCCGCCGCCTGCACCGGCGTGATGTTCGAAGCCCAGGCAAAATGCGCGATGCTGGCCGCCCCAAGCCCCGCCACGATCCCCGCCTCGCGCAGCGCCAGCCGGAAGCCCGGCGCCAGCCATCCCGCCAGCAACGACACTGCGATCAATCCCGCCGGCACCGCCATCGCCGCCCCCTGCGCCAGCCGCCACGCCCCGCCTGCCGCCACCGTGTCGGCCGCCATCAGGGTCGGCCCCAGCAGCGCCAGCGCCGCGAAGGCGAGCCCGGTCAGCCGCGTCTCGCCCCCCGACAACAGCGCCGGCCCGGCCAGCACCAGCCACCAAAGCAACGCCTCCCATATCGGCCCGGTCAGCTGGAAAACCTGCGCGTGCAGCGCGATACCGCCAAGCACCAGCGCCGCGAACAGGAACAGCAGCCCCTCGGCCAACCACACGCGCCCGCCGCCTCGCGCCCACCAGAAGGCCGCGCCAACCCCTGCCAGCAGCGCCAGCTGCGCACCCAGCTTGAAACTGTCCCCGATCCGGTCCCAGTTGGCGGAGATGACCAGCACAATCCCCAGCGCCACGGCCAGCATTCCCAGCCCCGCGAGGGCCCAGCGCGCCACCGGGCGTGCCTGCGCCGCCTCGAACATCCGGATGCGCCCCGCCGCCGCCGCGTCGATCACCCCGGCCTCGACCCAGTCGTCCAGCTTGCGGTCGATCGACATGCCGCCCCAATGGCGCAACCCTTCCATCGCACCAACCAATAACTACATCTGCGTCGAACGGGCCGCCTCACATCCCCCAAACGGCTGCCCCTGAAAGGCACATGTTCTCCCGATGAGCGAAGCAACCACGTGGCACGGCACCACCATTCTCAGCGTGCGCAAGGACGGCAAGGTCGTGGTCGTCGGAGACGGCCAGGTCTCGATGGGCCAGACCGTCATGAAGCCCAATGCCAGGAAAGTCCGCCGGCTGGGGTCGGACGGTCCCGAAGGAAAGGGGGCCGTCATCGGCGGATTCGCCGGCTCCACCGCCGACGCCTTCACCCTGTTCGAGCGCCTGGAAGCCAAGCTGGAGCGCTTTCCCGGCCAGCTCACCCGCGCCGCGGTCGAACTCGCGAAGGACTGGCGGCAGGACCGCTACCTGCGCCGGCTGGAAGCCATGATGATCGTGGCCGACAAGGACGTCACCCTCATCCTCACGGGCACCGGCGACGTGCTGGAACCGAACGACGGCATCGCCGCGATCGGTTCTGGCGGCAACTATGCCCTGTCCGCCGCCCGCGCCCTGGCAGACCAGCCGCTCGATGCCGAGACGATCGCCCGCAGATCGATGAAGATCGCAGCCGATATCTGCGTCTACACCAACGAAAACCTCACCCTGGAAACGATCTGATCATGGACGCCATCACCAATCCCGGCACCTTTGCCGGCTTCGACACCCTCACCCCCAAGGCGATCGTCGCCGCGCTCGATCGCCACATTGTCGGCCAGAACGACGCCAAGAAGGCAGTCGCCGTCGCGCTGCGCAACCGATGGCGCCGCCAGCAGCTCCCGGCCGAGCTGCGCGACGAAGTCACGCCCAAGAACATCCTGATGATCGGGCCGACGGGCTGCGGCAAGACCGAGATCAGCCGCCGCCTGGCGAAGCTCGCCGACGCCCCCTTCCTGAAGATCGAGGCGACCAAGTTCACCGAAGTCGGCTACGTCGGCCGCGACGTGGATTCGATCATCCGCGACCTGGTGGAGGAATCGATCCGCCTCACCCGCGAAACGCGCCGCGCCTCCGTCCGCGACGCCGCCGAAAAGGCCGCTCTCGATCGCCTGCTCGATGCCCTCGTCGGCAAGGACGCCTCCGAAGCCACCCGCCTGGCCTTCCGCGACCGCATGTTTGCCGGCCAGCTCAAAGGCCGCGAAGTCGATATCGAAGTCGAGGATTCCGGCGGCCAGATGCCGTTCGAGATCCCCGGTATGCCCGGCCAGATGAACATGATCAACCTCGGCGACATGCTGAAAGGCGCCATGGGCAAGCGCATGAAGCGCCGCAAGATGCCGGTGGAAGACGCCTGGGAACTGCTGGTGAACGAGGAATCCGACAAGCGCCTCGATACCGACGACCTGACCCGCGAGGCGGTGAAGAATGCCGAAGGCAACGGCATCGTGTTCCTGGACGAGATCGACAAGATTGCCGTTTCCGACGTCCGCGGCGGCTCGGTCAGCCGCGAAGGCGTCCAGCGCGACCTCCTGCCGCTGATCGAGGGCACCACCGTCGCCACCAAATACGGACCGGTGAAAACCGACCATATCCTGTTCATCGCCTCGGGCGCGTTCCATGTCGCCAAACCCGCCGACCTGCTGCCCGAGCTGCAAGGCCGCCTCCCGATCCGGGTCGAGCTGAAGGGCCTCTCCAAAGCCGACTTCGTGCGCATCCTG
>JANPJJ010000039.1:0-1846 GCA_031425455.1 Sandaracinobacter sp.
GGGCGCGCCCGGCGTTAATGAGATGCGTGGGTCAAGCCCGCGCATGACGGCGGGGAACGACCTATCCCGCCTCCTTCGCCTCCGGCACCCGAGCGCGCAGTGAACCGCGGACCCGGTTACCGCGAGGTGACTACTTTTTTCTGAGGAATCGGATCCGCATCTCCGGTGGAGAAATCGTCCCTCTCAGGAAGGAGTTTGCGATGACCCAAATGACCGGCGCCACTGCTCTCAGCGATGATGAAGCCGCAGCGGATCGCTCCCTGCTCTCAACCGCCACCACCCATCTGGCGATCGAAGTCGTCTCCGACGCGATCTGCCCCTGGTGCTGGGTCGGCAAGCGACGGCTCGATGCCGCCCTTGCCGCCCTGTCTCCCGAAATCACCCCGACCGTGACGTGGCGGCCGTTTCAGCTCAATCCGGACATGCCGAAATCCGGCCTGGACCGGCGCGCCTACCGGTCCCGCAAGTTCGGATCGTGGGAGCGCTCGCAGGCACTGGACGCCGAGGTCGCGGCCGCCGCGAGAAGCGATGGTCTCGACTTCCGCCACGACCGGATGGAAAGCACGCCGAACACGATCGATGCCCACCGCCTGATCTGGCTGGCAGGGCGCGAGGGCCGGCAGGCGGTCGTCGTCGAACGTCTCTTCTCGGCCTACTTCTACGAGGGTTTGGACATCGGCGACACGGTCACCCTCGCGGCCATCGGCGCCGCGGGCGGGCTCGATGCGGCGCGCGTGACGGCGTTGCTCACCTCCGATGAGGGCGCGCGGGAAGTTGTCGCCGAACTTGAACGTTTCGCGGCCTTGGGTATCTCCGGCGTGCCGACCGTGCTGGTCGATGGCAGGCCGGTGTTCTCCGGTGCCATCCGCCCAGAGCTGATGCAGGCGCGCTTGCGGGAGGCCGCGGCCCATGCCCGTTGATGCGCCGCTGCGGATCATGATCGCGGGCGGTTCGATCGGCGGTCTCAGCGCGGGCGTGGCGTTGCATGGGGCAGGTTTCGCCGTCCAGGTCCATGAGCGTCACCCAGGGCCAATGGAGACCCGCGGCGCCGGTATCGTGGTCCAGGGTGATCTGCTTGAGCTGCTGCGCGCCAACGGCGCGCCGCCGTTGCCGACCACCGGTTGCAGTGTCCGTCGCTACCTCGACCCCGCTGGCGGGGACGGTCGGGTCCAGCCCATGGCGCAGCGCTTCACCTCCTGGGAGGCGATCTATTCGACGCTGCGCGCGGCCCTGCCCGCCGACCGCTACCACATGGGCTCCGTCCTGGGGGAACTTCAGGATCATGAAGAGCGCCGGCTCGTCTCGGCGGAGATCAATGGGGGTGATCGTATCGAAGCCGACCTGCTGGTTTGCGCCGATGGCGCCCAATCGGCGAGCCGGCGGCGGCTGCTGCCGGACGTCGCACAAACCCACGCCGGCTATGTCGCCTGGCGGGGAACCCTGGACGAAGCCGATGCGCCCCCCGGTCTCGTGAGCTATTTCGAAGACGCCTTCACCTTCTCCGAAGCGCGTTCAGGCGGCCACATGCTGGTCTATCTCATCCCCGGGGAAGGCACCGCCACCACACCCGGCAAGCGCCGCCTCAACTGGGTCTGGTACGTCAGGGCCGATGCCGCCGAACGCAATCGACTGCTTGTTGATCGCAGCGGCCGTCGCCATCACGCCTCGCTGGCGCAGGGCGACGTGCCCGATGCGGTGGTCAGCGAGCTTGTCGCCTTGGCAGGTCGGGAAGTTCATCCGATGCTGGTAAAATTGGTGGAGGCGACCCGGGCGCCGTTTCTGCAAACCATCATCGACGTGGCGGTACCGCGGATGGTGTTCGGTCGCACGCTGTTGCTGGGGGACG
>JANPJJ010000040.1:0-15768 GCA_031425455.1 Sandaracinobacter sp.
GCACATTGCCGCCGATCACGATCGTGCCGGTTCGGGCGTTCACCACCACCCGGGCCGGCGGCGAAGCCACATCGACCAGCAGGGCTTCGAGCCGCGCGGCGAGCGCGACCCGGGCGGACGTCGGGCCCGGCGCATCGATCCGCACGGAAACCGCGTCCTGGGCGCAGGCCACCTCGCGGCCCTGGTCCAGGTTGATGGCGTCTGCCAGCGACTGCGCAGTGGTGAAGCTGGGGGACACCAGATCGAGCGTCAGCGCGTCGTCGGTCGCGAACGGGGAGGGCACGATCCGCTCGACCGTGGCGCCGCCGGGAATTCGCCCGGATGTCGGGGTGTTGACGACCACCTTGGAGCCGTCCGCGCCTTCCGCGCCGAACCCGCCGACGGTGAGATTGCCCTGCGCCAGCGCATAGGTCTCCCCGTCGGCGCCCTTCAGCGGCGCCATCAGCAGCGTGCCGCCGCGAAGCGACTTCGCCCGGCCGAGGGCAGCGATCGTCACGTCCAGCCGCTGCCCTGGCTTGGCGAAGGCGGGAAGCTCGGTGGTGACCATCACCGCCGCGGCGTTCTTCAAGGCCGGGTTCAGCCCCGGTGGCAGCTGCACGCCGAGCGCAGACGCCGCCGAGCGCATGGATTGCACTGTGTAGGCCAGATTGTCGTCCCCGGTGCCGGGCAGCCCGACGACCAGGCCATAGCCGACCAGGCTGTTCGCGCGGACGCCCTGGAACCGTGCCAGATCCTTCACGCGTTCGAGCCGGGAACCAGCGGGCTGGGCCTGTGCGGGGGCCATCAGCTCGGGCGCGAGCAGCGACAGGGCGAGCGCCAGCAGGACCAGGATCGCGCGCATCAGAACGGGGTGACCTTATCGAAGAAGCGGCTGAGCCAACCCTGGCGCGCCTGCGCCGCGACTTCGCCGGTGCCGGAATAGCGCAGCCGGGCGTCGGCGACGCGGGTCGACAGGATGCGATTGTCGGCGCCGATATCCTCCGGCCGGACGATCCCGCTGATCTGCACCTGTTCCTCGCCTCGGGTGAGGGTGAGGCGACGGTCGCCGGCGACCATCAGCGCCCCGTTCGGCAGCACGCGGGTGACAGTGACGGTGACTTCGCCGGACAGCCGGTTGGCTTGCCGCGCCGAGCCTTCGCCCTGGAAGCTGGACGACGAGCCGCCGCTGAACAGCGCCTCGGGGATAGCGCTGATCGGCTTCACGTCGGGCAGGTCGAGGCTGCGGTTGCTGGTGCGGGTGGCATCCTGGCCCGACGATTTTTCCGATTGCAGGCGCTCGACGAGCAGAATGGTGAGAATGTCGCCCACGCCTCTTGCCTTTCGGTCCTCGGCCAGCAGCAGGCGGCGGCCGCCATACTGGCCGGCATTGTAGAGGCTTCCCGTCGCGAGTGGTGTTTCGGGTTCGGGCGCAATCGCGGGGGGGATCGGGGTGACGCGTTCCTTGAGCGGATTGTTGCCTAGGCAGGCGGTGACCAGGAGGGGGAGCATTGTGCACGTCGCGCCACGCCTGAGCGTCAAGCTGGGAGGTCCCAGACTCCGATAGCATGACAAGTTAACCAATAGTTTACACTGCCTGGTTGACATAACGCATCATTTCATCTGCGGCCGAGATTACCTTGCTGTTGATCTCGTAGGCGCGCTGGGTTTCGATCATGTCGACCAGTTCCTGCACGGCGGACACGTTGGAGCCCTCCAGCGCGCCCTGGCGGATCCGGCCCAGGCCGTTTTCGCTCGGATTGCCCTGTTGCGGCGCGCCGGACGCGGCGGATTCGAGAAACAGATTTTCGCCCATGGGCTCCAGCCCGGCCGGATTGATGAACCCGGAGAGGCTCAGCCGCCCGACATCGGTAGGCGCGGGTTCGCCCGGCAGCAGGGCAGATACGGTTCCGTCGGCGCCGATGGTGATGGCGGTCGCGCCTTCCGGTATCTGCAGGCCGGGCGCCAGCGGATGGCCCTGGGGGGTGACGATCCGGCCTTCGGCGTCCCGGGTAAAGGCGCCGGCGCGGGTATAGGCGGCGCGGCCGTCGGGCAAGGTGACTTCGAACAGCCCCTCGCCGTCGATCGCGAGATCGAGCGCATTGTCGGTGACGGTGAACCCGCCCTGCGCATGCACGCGCTCGTTCCCGGCCAGGCGAACGCCGGCGCCGGTCGAGAGGCCCATACCGAAGCGCGAGTCTGCGCCCGCCGGGGCACCGGCAGGGCGCATCGTCTGGTACATCAGCGTCTCGAACGCGGCCCGGTCGCGCTTGAACCCGACTGTATTGGCGTTGGCCAGGTTGTTGGAAATGGTCCGCAATTTGGCGTCCAGCGCTTCCAGGCCGGAACGGGCGATGTGCAGGGCATTGGGCATGGTCTACTCCACTCGCATCAGGGCAGCGCTGCCCTCGTCCATTTCGCGCGCGGCACTCAGCAGCTTGGTCTGCATCTCGAACGCGCGGGACTGCTCGACCAGCTCGACCAGCGAGGTGGTGGATTCGACGTTGGAGCGCTCGAGCGCCGCCGTGGTGACGGTTGCAAGCGGGTCCGCCCTGGCGCCGGGGCTTCGGAACAGGCCGTCTGGCCCGCGCTCCAGCGTGGCCGGATCGGGCGAGACCAGCTTCAGCTTGCCGACTGCGACATAGGGTGCATCGGCTGCAGCGCGGGTTTCCACGCTGCCGTTGCGACCGATCCTGACGGTCGAAAAGCCGGCGGCGAGCTGGATCGGTCCGTCGTCGCCCATCACCGGGCGGCCATCCCCCGTCAGCAGCCGGCCTTCGCCGTCGAGCCGGAGGTCACCGCGGCGGGTCAGCGCCTCGGCGCCGCCGCCATCGGCGACGGTCAGCCAGGCGCCGCCATCCATTGCGATATCCAGCGGGTTTCCGGTGGGATCGACCCGGCCGGCCCGAAGCAGATCGTGAGGCGATTCCCCTCCCGACTGCACCCGCGACGTCAGCGCGCTTCCGGTATCGCCTTGCTGCGGCATGATCCATCCGGCAGACATCGCCAGCATTTCCCGGCGAAAGCCCGGCGTGTTCGCATTCGCCAGATTGTGCGCGGTGACGGCCTGCGCTTCCTGCGACCGCTGCAGGCCCGTGAGGGCCGTATAGACGAGCCTATCCATTGTAGGTGGCCATCAATTGCGCAGCTGGATAATGGTCTGCAGCAGCGTCGAGGCGGTGTCGATCGCGCGGGCATTGGCCTGGAAATTGCGCTGCGCCGAGATCAGGCCGACCAGTTCCTCGGTGAGATCGACGTTGGAACGTTCGAGCGATCCCGACGCGATGGTGCCATAGCCGTCCTGCGCAGCCTCGCCGACCTGAAGCGCGCCCGAGGAGGGGGAAAGGGTCCAGCTGACGTTTCCGTTCTGCTTCAGGCCCTGCACGTTCGGCACATTGCCGATCGCGAGCTTGCCGATCGCGAGCGTCTCGCCGTTGGAGAAATTGGCGCGCACGACACCGGCGAGGTCTACGCCCACGCCTTCGAGCCGGCCGGGGGCATAGCCATCCTGCTCGCTGAAGGTGACGGCGAACGGCTGCGGATCGGTGACGCTGTCGGCGTGGCTGATGCTGAAGCCGCCCGAATATGGCACCGGGCCCAGTGGGTCGGTGAGGATGCCGTCGACGTCGAACGTCAGCTGCTGCGGCCCCGGGCCGGGCAGGGGAGTTATCTCGGCATCGCCGACAAAGCTCCTCAACTCCCAGTATTTGTTCGTGTCTCCCGGGAGGCTGTCCACCCGGCGATAGTAGACGGTTGCCGTGGAGGCGTTGCCGGCGCTGTCGTAGACGGTGGTCGATGTCGCCCCGTTGTAGCTTGCGGGGTTGTCGCGATTGAAGGCAGCGATCGGGGCTGCGGCGGCGGACGGCAGGTTGGCGATGAAGCGAATCGCGGTGGTGGCCCGGGGCACGCCCGACGTCAGCGGCAGGCGCAACGCCTGCAGCGCGCTGGCGCCCACGGCGGTGGGCGCGCCATCGGAGGTGGTGGGCAGCACCTGGAGGCGGCGGCCCTCGCTGTCGATGACCCAGCGGTCGGCATCGACGGCGAAGGCGCCGTTGCGGGAGAGCGCAATCGAATCGGCCCGGTCGCCGCCGCCCTTCACCAGGAAGAAGCCCGAGCCGCCGATCGAAAGATCGAGGGCGTTGCTGCTGGTCTGGTAGCCGCCTTGTGCGAACTGCTGCTTCACGGCGGCCACTGCGACACCGGCGCCATTGGCCCGGTTGGCGGCCTGGGTCGCCGATCGGGTGACGATGTCGCCGAACTCAACGCGGGATTTCTTGAAGCCGGACGTTCCGACATTGGCGATATTGTTACTGAGCGCCGAAAGCTCGGTCTGTGCCGCGTTCAGGCCGGTTAACGAGATGAAGAAGGTCACTAGTTAATATCCTTAAGAAACACTGGTAACCATATTGATCGACAAGGAAGTGCCGGTGTCCAGGTTTAGAACCAGGCTGCCGTCAGCAGCGAAGCCGACCGATTTCACCGTTGCCGGAACTCCGCCCGCGTCGGCCACCGTCCGGCCGATCCATTCCGGGGCGCTGCTTCGGGCGTTGCCGCCGGCGCTTGCGGTCAGGGCCTTCAGCGAGCTGTTCATTTCCGTAATGCCGGAAACGGTGGAAAACTGGGCGAGCTGGGCCACGAAGGCTTCGTTATCCAGCGGGTTGAGAGGATCCTGGTTGCGCAGCTGAGTGACCAATAGCGTCAGGAAATCCTGCTGGCCGAGCGACTCGGTGCCCCGGCCCACGATCCTGCTGGCCGCCGAGGATTGCGAGGCGGATTGCGGTTCGGCGGCGCGAAGGCCCAGCGCGGCAAAGTCGATGCTCACCGGCCCAGCCTCAGGGTCTCGAGCGTCAGCGACTTGGCCGTCTCCAGCACCTCGATATTGTTGCGATATTGGCGGGAGGTCTCGACGATCTCCACCATCTCGGCATTGGCATCGACGGCCGCCATGTGGATATAGCCCTTGTCGTCGGCGAGGGGATGCCCCGGCTCGTAGCGGCGCTGCGGCACGGCATTTGCCTGCACCACACCGAGCACGCCAACAGTCGCACGCCCGGTCTGAGCTTCGTACAAGGCCTGAAAGACCGGCTTCAACGGCTTGAAGGCGGACTGCTCGTCCTTCGCCACGGCGCCGGCGTTGGCCAGGTTCGATGCCGAGCTGTTCAGCCGGACCAACTGGGCCGACATGGCGCGGCCTGCGATGTCGAAGATGCTCATCGTCATCGTTTTTTGCCTTCGAGGGCCATGTTCATTCGCCTTTCAGGGCTGCGGTCAGCGAGCTGATCCGGCCGTTCAGGATGCTGAGCGTGGAACGGTAGCGAACGGCGGTTTCGGCAAACTGCAATTGCTCGGTCGCAAGCTCCACCGTATTGCCGTCGAGCGACGGCTGCACCGGCAGGCGATAGCGCAGGCGCGATGTTTCGATGCTGGCGGCGGACTGAAAATGGCGGGAATCGGTTGCCGCCATGTCGGCGCGCTCCGGCGCGTGGAGCAGCCTGGCGAAATCGAGGTCCCGTGCCTTGTAGCCCGGCGTGGCGGCGTTCGCGATGTTGGAGGCGAGCAGGCCCAGCCGCTCACTGCGAAGCGCCAGGGCTTCGCCATGCACCCCCATGAACTTGTCGAGCCGGTCCATCCGTCATGATCCTGCGCCCCGGGCTGGGGCAGCCTCGCCAAGCAAGGCCCGTGCCAAGCTGGGAGTTGTGGGGGACGCGACCGGGGGCAGGCGGTGGCCCGGCAGGAATGTGCCGCAGGCGAGGTTCCGGAACGGAACTTGTGTGCCGGGCGGAGCGGGCCTTTCCTTCGCGGGCCGGCTGGCATCGGGCTTGCAAGGCCATCGGATAACGGCCGCCGAGGGACAATGTTGATGCGCATCCTGATGATCCTGGCCTTTTGCACCGGAAGCGCTGCTCAGGCCGGCGTCGACCTGCGTACCGCTGCATCCGACTTTGCCGGGCAGGCGGTGCCCATCGATCCCCGCCTTACGGTGCCCGACTGTCCGCAGGGCTGGTCGTTCGCCTGGCGGGAAGGGGCGGCACGCGCGCTGAGGATCGGCTGCGCGGGCACGGGATGGCATCTGGTGGTGCCGATCGGCGGAGCGGACGCGGTCCGCACGCCAGTGATGGTTCGCCGTGGCGAACCGGTTCGGGTGCGGGTGCGCGGCGGCGGATATCAGGTGACGATCGATGGAATCGCCGAGGCCGACGCCGCCGCGGGCGCCCGGTTGAAAGTTCGCAATCCCCGGACGGGACAGCGCTTCGTGGCGGAGCTGGGCGCCGACGGTGCGTTGATCCTGGCAGAAAGCGCCGGCGGCATTTAAGGGCGGGATACCTAGGTCGTTCTGTGGCTTGAAGCTGGGCGACCGGCAGGGACTTCAGGACGAAAGACGGACGATGGTCGATGGAGTGAATGGTGCGAAGCCCCCGGTGGCACCGCGGCCGCAGCTGGATCCGGGCGCACGGGCGAATGGGCCCTCCGCACCGACGGACGCCGGCACCAGACTGCGGATCGAGGGAGGCGCTGCGAGCTTCGCGCCGGGGGCGAAAGGCGAAGTCGGCGGCCTCGTCCGCGATCTTGCCGCAAAGCCCCCGGTGAACACTGCAAAGGTGGCCGAGCTGCAGCAGAAGATACAGGCCGGTAACTATCCGATCGCTGCGGAGCGGATTGCCGACGCGATGATCGCGATGGAGCGCGGGGCCAAGGTTTCGGGCTAGACCCCCGCAAATCCGAGGGCTGCAAAGCGGTCGGGGCAGGGTGCCTCGGCCGTTTTCATCGTGTCGGCCGGCGTCTGATCGTCGGGATCGGCGAAGCTGATCGACCGGGCGTGCAGCATCATGCCGGCCGGATCAGCGGTGCCATAGACCGGATCGCCCACGATCGCAGCGCCGGGGCCGAGCAGGGTGGCATGCACCCGCAGCTGGTGGGTGCGGCCGGTGAGCGGGCGAAACGCCAGCAGCGCCCGGGTGCCGGCCCGCGCAAGCACGCTCCAGTTCGTGACGGCGGGCTTGCCGCCGCCATCCACCACCATGCGCCAGCCGGTGCCCGGCGCCGAGGTTTTCAGAAGCGACGCCGAAATGCTTCCTGCCTCTTCGGCGGGAGCATTTTCCACGAGCGCCCAATAGAGCTTGCCGACGGCGCCGGCCTCGAAAGCGGCCGCGAGCCGGCGCAGGGCCGAGTGGCGCCGGGCGATCAGCAGGCAGCCCGATGTGTCGCGGTCCAGCCGGTGCACGGCCTGCGGGGACGGCCGGTGCGGGGCATAGAGCGGCAGCAGCGCCTCCAGGCTGTGCGGCGTCCGCGGGCCGGGGTGGACGGCGAGGCCGGCCGGCTTGTCGAGAACGAACCAGGTGCGGCCCTCCGCCAGGATCGGGGGCAGGCCGGGGGGAAGGGGAGGGGTGTCGTCCATGAGGTTGCCGCTTGTTTAACCTCTGTTTGGGGGTGCCGTGAAGGCGGATCGAGGCTTCGTGCCAAGAGGCTTCTCCCGGGCTCGGCCCGAACTTGCCAAGAGGAACTGAACCGATGACCATCATCAACACCAATCTTTCGGCCATGCGCGCCCAGGGCGGCAGCCGCATGGCGCAGATGGGCCTCGATACCGCTATGGAGCGACTGTCGACGGGCCTGCGCATCAACAGCGCCAAGGACGACGCGGCAGGGCTTGCCATCGCGCAGCGGATGACGGCCGATGTTCGCGGGCTGTCGGTCGCCATCCGCAACGCCGGCGACGGCATTTCGCTGGCGCAGACGGCGGAAACCGCAATGGGCGAAGTCACCAACATGCTGCAGCGGATGCGCGAGCTTTCGGTGCAGGCCGCCAACGGCACCATCTCGGGTGAAGACCGCCTGGCGCTGCAGGCCGAAGTAACGCAGCTGGTCAGCGAAATCGACAATGTCGCCAGCCGCACCAGCTTCAACGGCATCCGGCTGCTGGACGGCTCGTCCAACAAGTTGTCGCTGCAGACGGGATCGCGCGCCGGTCAGACGGTCGGCCTCTCGATCGGTTCGGCTCGCGCCGGCGACCTCGGGACCGGAAGCGTGCCCGGCCTGACCTCCACCGGGGCCTTCGAAACGACGGCAGCCCTGCTGAGCTCCGACCAGGCGTTGCAGGCGAACGACCTTACCATCAACGGCGTCGCCATCGGCAGCTCCAAGTCGGACGACGACGCGCTGTCGTCGATCGCCAAGGAATCGAGCGCGATTGCGAAGGCGGCCGCGATCAACCGCCTGTCTTCCGAAACCGGCGTGCGTGCAGTGGTCGGCTCCACCACGATGACGGGTTCCGCGATGACCGCGGCAGGCCTGACCGGCACCGTCACCATCAACGGGGTCACCACCGGCTCGATCACCACCACCACGAATGCGGCCGCCTCGCGCACGGCGACGGTGGATGCGATCAACCTGATCACCGGCCAGACCGGGGTGCGGGCGATCGACACCGGCGATTCCAACCTGGGCATCCGGCTGGAAGCGGCCGACGGGCGCAATATCTCGGTCGCACTCACGACTCTGACAGCGGCTGCCACCGGCCTGAAGGTCGGCGCGCAATCGGGCACCTTCAGCCTGGTGTCGGATTCCGGCGGGCCTATCGAACTGGGCACGATCGGCGCCGGCCGGCTGTCGCGCGCCGGGCTCAGCGCCGGCAGCTTCGACCGCGGCGTTTCCACCGTCACGACCGACGCCCGGGCGGTTGCCAGCAGCGCGACCGGCACCGACGTCCGAGTGCTGAACACCGGCGATCTGGTGATCAACGGCGTGTCGATCCGGGCGTCGAAGGCTTCGGACGATACCGCCTCTGACACGACCGCCGGCTCCAGCCAGAAGGCGGCGAGCGGGATTGCGATCGCAGCCGCCATCAACGCCAGCGCGGCGCAGACCGGGGTGACCGCGACGGCTGCGCCGGTGGCGATCGATGCGACGACCACCACGGTGATCGGCACGAGCGCAACGGCCACGCTGGTGATCAACGGCACGTCGATGGACATCGCGCTTTCGGCGACCGACAGCGCGCAGCAGACCCGCGAGAAGGTGGCGACCGCGATCAACAACAATGGCGGCAGCACCGGCGTGGTCGCGAGCGACAACGGCCGTGGCGGCCTGACGCTGACGGCGGCCGACGGACGCAACATCTCGGTCTGGTTCGACAGCGATGAGGCATCCGCGGCCAACTTCGGGCTGGCCGGCGCGACGGTTGCGGGCACGGGAACCGCGTACACTGCAACCGGCGTGACCGATCCGCTCGTCATCGGCGCAGCGACGGTCAACACGGCCTACTCGAAGGTGACGCTGTCCAGCTCCAAGGCGATCGACGTGCGGGCCGGCAGCCAGGGCTTTGCGTCGGCGTCGAACTTCACCAACCTGGGCTTCGAGGAGAACCGCTATGGCGCGGATCTCGGCGGGCTGAAGGTGAAGGACATCGACATCTCCACGCAGGACGGGGCGACCGCAGCGCTGAACTCGATCGACGAGGCGCTGAAGTCCATCTCGATCAACCGGGCCGAACTGGGCGCGGTGCAGAACCGGCTGGAGGCGACGATCAACAACCTGACGAGCACCAGCACCAACACGGTCGCTTCGCGGTCGCGCATCCAGGATGCGGACTTCGCAGCCGAGACGACCAACCTGGCGCGCAGCCAGATCCTGACGCAGGCGGCGCAGGCGATGCTGGCGCAGGCCAATCAGAGCCAGCAGGGGGTGCTTCAGCTCCTGCGATAGGCGGCTGCGGCCTGGAGGAAAATTGCGAAGCGATTTTCTGAAGGTCCGCGGACTCGCCGGCAGCACGGCCGGCAAGTGAAGGGTCGGGCTTTCCAGCCCGGCCCTTCAGCTTGTCCGACGCGTGGCTTTGCCACGCTCTTTCTTCAGCATTTTCTTCTGCCACCAGCGGACTCGCGGGCTTCGCCCGCGGCCGTCCAGCCACTCACGCCGCGCCAAACCGCAGCCCGCGCGCCCTCACATAGCCCCCAAGCGCCCTACCATCCTGCGCCTGCATCACCAGCCCCAGACACCCATCGGGCCGCACCAGATAGGCGCCACCCTCCACAAACCCTGCCGCCTTGGCAGCATCGGTCCACGCGATGCGATGAACCGCCACGCCAAGCTCGTCGCAATCCGATGCAAACCCGGCGTCTACCGCCCCCGTCACATGCACTTGCCACCCCAGCTTCGGCGCCAGATCGAAGTTCGTCGCGCCGTTCCCAGCGATCCACGGCAGCCTGTCGCCGCCGCGCAGCTTGCCGGCGCGACCCTCGCTCAACACACTGTCGGGGTAGGCAATGTGAAGCTGCGAAATGGCGAGAAACAGCGCACGCCGAGTGGCGGCCATCCCGGTGATTGCCGGCAGCAGCCTGGGTATCAGCACGGAACGCAGGATGTGCCCCGCGATTCCGGGATCGACGATCCGCGTGAAGGCCGCGTCCGTTGTCGCCACCAGCGTGCGGGCAAAGGCGATCCGCTCGGGCTCGTAGCTGTCGAGCAGGTCCGGCTTTGCGCGCCCTGACACGACGTGCGCCAGCTTCCACCCCAGGTTGAAGGCGTCCCCGATCCCGGTGTTCATGCCCTGGCCACCGGCGGGGCTGTGGACATGGCCGGCATCGCCCGCCAGGAACACGCGGCCGGCGCGGAAGCGATCCGCCACGCGGTGATGGACATGGTAGGTCGAGAACCAGTTCACCTGCGCGGGGTCCAGCCCGATCAGCGCGCGGATGCCGGGCCGCAACTGCTCGAACGAAAGGTCCTTGCAGTCCCCGAACTCGTCCGGGACCACACCCACCAGCCGCTGCGTCCCGTTGCGCCGCGCCGGCAACATCAGGACGAAGGCGGTGCTGCCGAGTGTCAGATAGCCTTCTGCTTCGACGATGCCGGGGATTTCCACATCGGCCACGAAGAAGCGCTGGGAATAGGTGCCGCCGGGAAAGCCAATGTCGATCGCGTGCCTGGTTGTGCTGGAGGCACCGTCGGCGCCTACCACATAGGCAAAGCGGGCGGTTTCGGTCGCGGGGCCGGTGGACAGCGTCGCGGTGACACCGTCCTTGTCCTGGACCAGCGTTTCCAGCCGGGCGCCGCGTTCTACAAGCCCGCCGGTCCGCTCGAACTCCGTCTGCAACAGCGCCTCGTGGGAATCCTGCGCCAGGCTCAGCAGCGTGGGGTAGGGCGAAAGCCCGGCTCCGATGTTGGCAAATATCAGCCGCGCGACGTCCTTCTGCCCCTCACGCAGTCGGAACTGCTTGAGCTCGACCCCGGCCGCTACGATCTGGTCGGCAATGCCGAGCCGGCGATAGAGTTCGAGCGTTCGTGCATGGATGACGAGGGCCCGGGATGCGGTGCCTGGCCGATCCGCCCGATCGATCAGGCGGCACTGCACCCCCATTCGGGCGAGCAGCAGCGCCAGGACAAGGCCGGTCGGGCCCGCGCCCACGATCAAGATCGACTTTCCGGGCATCCGCAGATGCTACCCCTGGACCGGTCGCGTGAAAACCGCGACTTGCCGGGCCGTCAGCCGCTGCGATGGCTGGCGCTATTCCTCCCACGCCCCCAGCAGCTTGCGCACTTTCTCCAGCGCCGCCTTCTTGATCTGGCACACCCGGGCGGCACCGACGCCGAGCGTCTGGCCGATTTCTTCGAGGTTCAGCTCCTCGACGAAATAGAGTTGCAGGACGGTCGCCTCGCGTTCGGGGAGCTCGCGGATGGCCTTCACCAACGCCAGCCGCATTTCGCTGCTTTGCAGCCGCTCGAACGCGTCGGGCTCGTTGTCGGCAAACCAGATGCTGTGGTCGGAATAGACTTCGTCGATCGACTCATAGCGAACACCCTGCGTGGCGCTGACCGCCTCCTGGATTTCCGCAACGGGCACCTCGAAATGGGCGGCCAGTTCGATCTCGGTCGGGGCACGGCCGAGCTGCCCCGACAGGATGTCGCGCGCGGCATTCAGTTCCCGCCGGCGGCGCAGGGCGGAGCGGCACATCGTGGCCTGTTTGCGCAACGCGTCGATCATCGAGCCGCGGACGCGAACGGTGGCATAGGTGGCAAAGGCGGCCTGGCCGCGATCCTCGAAGGTGCGCGCCGCCTCGATCAGGGCGATCATGCCGATCTGCACCAGCTCCTCGATATCGAGCGCGGTCGAGACCCGGGCGTGGGTGTGCCAGGCAAGCTTGCGGACCAGCCCCAGATGGTTCTGCACCAGCCGGGCCGGATCCGACCGGGCGAGCGCGGCGGGGGTGTAGAGACCGAGGTTCAGGCCGAGGCGTGCGTCCATGGATCAGGCTTCCTGTGCTTCGACGAGGCGGGGCTGTTCGGCAAGAGAATCCCCAACCACTGCAATCACTTCCACCGCCCGGTTGTCAGGCAGTTCGGTGAAGGCGAGGACGGGGATGGCAACCGCGCCGTGCAGCAGCCGCCAGAGCGCCCGGCGCGGCCCCGGCTGGCTTACCAGCGCAACGGGCAGGCCTTCGCCAAGGGGCCCGGCGGCGGCCTTGGCAACGGAGTCGGTGAGGCGCGCCGCAAGCCCGGGTTCGAACGGATAGGCCGCATGGGGCGCTGCCCGGTGGGCCGCTGAAAGCAGGGCCTCCAGCGGCGGGGCGAGCGCGATCAGCCGCAGCGTGGCGCCGGGCGGGGCGAAGCCGGCAACCACAAGGCCGCCGATGCGTTCGCGCACCAGCTCGGCAAGGTCGCCCGGATCCTGGGTGCGCGGCGCCACCTGCGCCAGCGCGGCGGCGATCCGGCCGAAATCCCGCAGCGGGACGCCTTCTTCCAGAAGCGACTGGCAGACGGCTGTGGTGACGGGGAGCGGGAGGAGCTTGGGGGCGATGCTGGCGGCGAGCTGCGGATGGCGCTGGCCCAGGGCTTCGATCAGCGCATGGGCCTCATCCTGCCCGAAGAGAATATTCGCACGTTCCTTTAGCAGCTTATGAAGGTGAGTTCCGACTACGGTGGAAGGATCGACCACGGTGTATCCCGCCTCCAGCGCTTCCGATTCGCGCTCGGGCGCAATCCAGCGGGCCGCCAGACCAAAGGCCGGATCGCGAACCACGCGGCCCGGGATTTCGCGGCTGATCGGCTCCGCTTCCAGCGCGAGCAGGTCCGCCGGCCAGGCCTCGCCTTCGCCGGCAAGCTCGCCGGCGATGGTGATCCGGTAGCTGTGCGGCGCCAGCCCCAGATCGTCCCGGACGCGCACCATCGGGACGACGAAGCCCAGTTCCTTCGAAATCTGGCGGCGGATGCCGGTGATCCGGGTCATCAGCGGGGCGGCGCCGTCCCCCGCCGGGCTGTCGACAAGCGCGATCAGGCCATAGCCGATCTCGATGTTCACGCACGCCGCTTCGCCGACGTCGGCCCAATCGATTTGGTTGTCGGATGGCGCGGGGTCGGGCGGCGGCGGGGGGGGCGGCAGCGGTTTGCGCCCAAGCCGCCAGCCGATCAGGGCGGCACCCGAGGCTGCCGTCAGCAGCAGGGTCGTCGGCATCGCGGGGACCAGTGCGATCGCCCCCATGATGGCGGCAGCCGGCCACCAGGCGGCGGGCGCCGAGAACTGGCTGGTCAGCTGCGCCGAGAGCTTGTTGTCTTCGGTGGTGCGGGTGACGAGAATGGCCGCGGCGATCGAGAGGAGCAGGGCGGGAACCTGCGCCACCAGCGCATCGCCGACCGACAGCAGCAGATAGAGATTGGCCGCCTCGCCCAGGCCCATGCCATGGCTTACCATGCCGATGATGAGCCCCCCGACGATGTTGATCGCCAGGATCAGGATACCGGCGATCGCGTCGCCCTTCACGAACTTGGAGGCGCCGTCCATCGAGCCGTAGAAGTCGGCTTCGGTCGCGACATCGACCCGGCGGGCGCGCGCTTCCTCCGGCGTGAGCATGCCCGCGTTCAGATCCGCATCGATCGCCATCTGCTTGCCCGGCAGCGCATCCAGCGTGAAGCGGGCGCTGACCTCGGAGACGCGGCCGGCCCCCTTGGCAATGACGGCGAGATTGATGATCATCAGGATCAGGAAGACGATCAGCCCGACCACGAAATTGCTTCCGATCATGGCTTTGCCGAACGCCTCGATCACCTGGCCGGCGGCATCCGTCCCCTCGTGCCCGGCGACCAGGACAACCCGCGTGGAGGCGACGTTGAGCGCCAGCCGGAACAGGGTGGCGAACAGCAGGACGGTGGGGAAAGCGGAAAAGTCCAGCGGGCGATTGGCGTTCAGCACGACCATCAGCATCACGAGCGAGAGCAGGATGTTGGCGATGAAGAAGATGTCGAGCAGCAGCGCCGGCACCGGCACCACCATCAACAGGACGATGCCGAGGATGGCGAGCGGGAGCAGCCCGGTGCCGAGCAGGCGGGGAAGGGCGAGACGGGACGCGGCGAACGGGGAGACGCGCTCCATCTAGGCGCCCAGTTCGGCGAGCAGGAGATAAGCGGCCTGCGCGGCGCGGCGCGGATCGGTCAGGGCGACCGGCGGGGGAGAGGCCGGGTCGGCGGGCAGGTCTGGCAGATCGGGTTCGCCTTGCAGCGCGTTTGCCAGCGCCGGCGGCAGGAACGTGCCAGCGGCCGGCAGCGAGTTGCCGCTGCTGCCGGACGCAGCCGGCACCGATGTGCCGTTGAACCGCCGCGCGATCAGGTCGTGCACCTGTTGCAGGCTGCGCGGCATGCCGCCCTCGTAGAAGATCGCCCGGTTGGCGCGGGCGGCTGCGGGCATCCGCGCGGCGGCGGCCTGGTCGGGCGCGGCGGCGAGGGCCTTCAGAAAGCCGATGGCCCCGCCGCTGCCCAGGAAATGGGCGAGGTAAAGCTCGGCCCCGCCGACCGCGCGGCCCAGGCCGGCCTCCAGCGTGGCGGCGTTGTCCGCCATATGCTCGGCCGCCATCAGGCTGGCGACGGCAGGATCGTTGCGAAGCGCGAGCGCCTCTGCCCGGGAGCCGGCGCTGATGCCGTGGCGCGGGCCGTGGCGGGCCAGCGTGGACAGCCAGGTGGAGTCGATGAACTGGAACAGGCCGGTTGCGGACGACGTGGCTGCCTTCACGGCCGGGCGAAAGCCGCTTTCCAGCCGGGCCGTGTTGTAGAGCGCCTGAAAATCGACCCCGGTGCGCGCGGCTGCCGCCTGCAAGGCCGGCAGCACCCCGGCCGCCGCGCGGGCGAGCCTGTCCGGCTGGAGAGAAAGGCGGTCTGCCATGCGAAAGGTTTAGCAATGCCCGTGCCAGGCGGCGGCAGAGACGGAACCGCTTTGGATGGATCGTGGGGGCTTGACGGCCCCACAGGGAGCGCCGACTTATGGCGCATGACAAACCGCGACACCTTCCCGAGCGACCCCATGGCGGGTCTGGTCCCCATCGTGATCGAGCAGTCGAGCCGGGGGGAGCGGTCGTTCGACATCTTCTCGCGCCTGCTTCGCGAGCGGATCGTGTTCGTGAACGGCCCGGTCGAGGACAATATGGCCTCGCTGATCGTTGCCCAGCTGCTGTTTCTGGAGGCGGAAAACCCCAAGAAAGACATTTACATGTATATCAATTCGCCGGGCGGGGTGATCACCTCGGGCATGGCGATCTACGATACCATGCAATATATCAGGCCCAAGGTGGGCACGGTGTGCATCGGACAGGCGGCGAGCATGGGCAGTTTCCTGCTGGCCGCGGGCGAGCCCGGCATGCGGGTGGCGCTGGCCAATGCACGGATCATGGTGCACCAGCCCTCGGGCGGGACGCAGGGCCAGGCAACCGACATCGAAATCCAGGCCCGCGAAATCCTGCGGGTGCGCTCTCACATGAACAGCCTCTATGCGAAGTTCACCGGCAAGCCGCTGGAAGAAATCGAGCTGTCGATGGA
>JANPJJ010000041.1:0-10520 GCA_031425455.1 Sandaracinobacter sp.
GTTCGACCGAGGTGTTCAACAACCGCTATGATGTGGGGACGCGGTTTTCGTTGGGGCTGACGGCCAAATTTTAAGGCCCAGCGCGGCCGTGGACAGTGCGCAGCACTGTTCCACGGACTCGCGCGCAGTGCCCGGCCGGCGTGCGATTGGCGTACGACGCCAATCGACACGACCGACGACGCGGCTTTGCCGCGGCCCTTACTTGATTTTTTCTTTCCTGAAAGCCAACCCCGGCGGACTCGCGAGCTTTGCTCGCGGCCACGTTCACGCCGCAGCTTGTCCCCTCACCCCGCTCACCTCCGGCGAGTCGCCCTCTCCCCCAAGGGGAGAGGGGCAAACCTCGCCCCGCCGCGGATACCATCGCCGCTCGCTCCCCACCGCCGCGCATTCGCGAACCGCAGCCTCGAACTGCCCCACCGCCGCCTCCCACGAGAACCGCTGCGCCTGCTGAACCGCTGCCGCGCGTGGCACCCGCGGCGCCAGCCGCATGGCGTGCGACAAGTCCTCGTCCAGAACCCCCGCCCCGCTGTCGCCTACCACGTCGAGCGGCCCCGCAACCGGGTAGGCGGCGACGGGGAGGCCGGACGCCATCGCTTCGACCAGCACGAGGCCGAACGTGTCGGTTCGGCTGGGGAAGACGAACAGGTCTGCGCCGGCATAGGCGCGGGCGAGCGCCTCGCCGGTGAGCGCGCCCAGGAAGTGCGCCGCCGGGTAGCGGGCGCGCAGTTGGGCGATTGCCGGCCCGTCGCCGACGACGACCTTGCTGCCCGGGGTGTCGGCCGACAGGAAGGCCTCGATGTTCTTCTCCACGGCGACGCGGCCGACGTTCAGCAGGATCGGCCGGGCGAGGCCGGCATAGGCGTCGGGCGGCGGCAGGCCGGGGCGGAACCGCGTGAGGTCGACCCCGCGCGACCAGAGCCGGGTGCGCGGAAGGCCCTGGGCCGTGAGTTCGTCGGCGAGGCGCGGTGTCGCCACCAGCACGGCGGCGGCCGGCCCGTGGAACCAGCGCAGATAGCGCCAGCTGAGGCCCAGCGGCAGGTGGAAGCGGGCGTGGAGATAATCAGGGAAGCGGGTGTGGAAACTGGTGGTGAAGGGCCGGCCGGCCGCCAGGCAATGCCGCCGCGCCGCGAGGCCGAGCGGGCCCTCGGTGGCGATATGGACGGCGTCGGTCGCGTCGATCAGGTCGCCTACCGCGCCCGGCCGGGGGAAGGCCAGCCGGATTTCGGGGTAGGTCGGGCAGGGCATGGACCGGAAGCGGTCCGGGGTGATGGCAGTGACGCTCCAGCCGCGTTGCGCCAGCATCGTGGCGGTGGTCTGCAAGGTGCGCACCACGCCGTTCACCTGCGGCGCCCAGGCATCGGAGACCAGCCCAAGTCTCGTCATTCGGCCGGCACCAGCGCTGCTGCCCTGAGCTTGCGCGGCTTGACCGGAGCGCCAGCCATAGCTTCGGCCCGAACCTTCTCGGCCCAGTCCAGGATTTCCATCCGGCCGTCGCCGTGCTCGACGAGTGCGGTGCAGCTCTCCACCCAGTCGCCGTCGTTATAATAGGTGATCTCGCCGAAGGTTCGGATTTCGGCGGAATGGATGTGGCCGCAGACCACGCCGTCCGCGCCGCGTTCGCGGGCGGCATGGGCGACCGCCTCCTCGAAGCGGCAGACATATTCGACGGCGTTCTTCACCTTTTTCTTCAAGTGCGCGGAGAGCGACCAATAGGGCAGGCCGAGGCCGCGGCGGCACATGTTGAAGCCGCGGTTCATCTTCAGGAGCGCGACATAGGCATGGTCGCCCAGGAAGGCGAGCCAGCGGGCGTAGAGCACGACTCCGTCGAACTCGTCGCCATGCAGCACCAGCAACTTCCGACCGTCGGCGGTCTCGTGCACGGCTTCGGGCATGATCTCGATGTCGCCGAAGCCGAGCCCGATGAAATCGCGCAGCACTTCATCATGGTTGCCGGGCACATAGATCACGCGGGTGCCCTTCTTCGCCATCTTCAGCACGCGGCGGACGACATCGTTGTGGCGGGTCGGCCAGAACCAGCCCCGCTTCAGCCGCCAGCCATCGATGATGTCGCCGACCAGGAACAGGGTCTCGCACTCGACCGACTTCAGGAAATCGAACAGCAGCTCGGCGTTGCACCCCTTGGTCCCGAGATGGGTGTCGGAAATGAAAACGGTGCGGAAGCGCAGCCGGTGGCGCGGCGCCTCGTCGTCGGGGGCGTCAAGCCAGGCCGGTGTGGGGCCCGGCGGGCGCATCCGGAACGGCAGCGGCGAGCCATCGAGACGGGCAGTGCTTGCCATGGCAACGGCCCCTTTCCTTGGTAGGTGGGCGATTGCCTGCACGCTATATCTGGAGGCAGTGATGTTCCGGTGACAGCCGTGTGGCGCTTTGGTTACACCGATTCCGGTTTCAGAGGCCGGCCGAGCAACTGTCCGGTCACCTCGGCGACGGTGGCTCTCCCTGCCAGCAGGTCCGCCACGGCTGCGGCGATCGGCATGTCGACGCCGGCTTTGGCGGCTGCCTGCACCAGCACGGGGGCCGTTGCCGCCCCTTCCGCGACTGACAGCTTGCCCGCCAGCGCCGCCTTTGCCGACTGGCCCTGGCCCAGCGCCATCCCCAGCTGCATGTTGCGCGACTGCGGGCTGCCGCAGGTGAGCACGAGGTCCCCCAGCCCTGACAGGCCCGCCAGCGTCTCCGCCCGGGCGCCGCGGGCGACGCCGAAGCGGGTCATCTCCGCGAAGCCTCGCGCCACGATCGCGGCCCGCGCGCTTTCGCCCAGCCCCGCGCCGATCACCACCCCGCAGGCGATCGCCAGCACGTTCTTCACCGCACCGCCGATCTCACAGCCGACCAGATCGTCGGCGGCGTAGGGGCGGAAGGCGGGCCGGGCGATCCGCTCGGCGAGCCTCGTTGCAAGCGCCAGGTCGGCGGCCGCCAGCGTCACGGCGGTGGGCTTGCCGGCTGCCACATCGGCGGCGAAGCTGGGCCCAGACAGCACGGCGAGCGGGCTTGCCGGCGCCACGTCGACGGCGACTTCCGCCATCAGTTTCAGTGTGCCGGCCTCGATCCCCTTCGCGCACAGGATCAGCGTGGGCCGGTGGGCAACCGGGCTTTCGGCGAGCACGTGGCGCAGATGCTGGGCGGGGGCGACCACCAGCCAGAGCCGCGCGTTGCGGAGGTCGCCCGTCAGCCCGGTCGCGCGGATTGCGGGGTGCAGGGCGACACCGGGCAGGAACTTCGGGTTGGCATGGTCGCGGTTGATGGCGTCCACCACATCAGGCTCTCGCGCCCACAGCAGCACATCGTCTCCGCCCGATGCGATCACCTGCGCCAGTGCGGTGCCCCAGGCGCCGCCGCCGAGGACGGCGATCATCGGGGCCCCCAAATTCGGCGGTCATCCCAGCGGTCCGAAGGACTGGCGAAGCCAACGCTGGGATCTCCCCCGGTCACGTTGCAGACACGGTTGGCGGGGAGATCCCAGCCTGCGCTGGGATGACGGTTGGGAGTGGGGTGGGAACGTGATGTCACGCCTTCACACCCGCACCGCGCACCGCTTCGGCGGCCGGGTCCAGCGGCCAGCGGGGCCGGGCCTGGGGGTCCGGCTCGGGCGGGAGCCCGGCGGCGATGCGTTCGTGGGCGGCCCAGGCGATCATGGCGGCGTTGTCGGTACAGAGCCTTTGTGGCGGCGCGATGAAGGGCAACGCATGGGTGCCGGCGACCGCCTGCAACGCGGTGCGGACCGAGGCATTGGCTGCGACGCCCCCGGCGACGACCAGCGCCGTCGCCTGCGGCACGGTGCGAAGCGCAATCCGGGTGCGGTCCGCCAGGCAATCGGTGACGGCCGACTGGAAGCTCGCGGCGATATCGGCGGAGCGGTACCGGCCGGACTGGACTGCGCGGAGCACGGCCGTCTTCAGGCCGGCGAAGCTGAAATGCGGCTCGCCCGAGCCGACCAGCGGGCGCGGCAGCGGGACGGCGCGCGGGTCTCCGCCGCCGGCGGCTCGTTCCACCGCAGGGCCGCCCGGGAAGCCGAGCCCCAGCATCTTCGCCACTTTGTCGAACGCCTCGCCCACTGCATCGTCGATGGTGGTGGCGAGCCGGCGATAGCGGCCGACGCCCTCCACCAGGATCAGCTGGCAATGGCCGCCGGACACGAGGAGCAGCAGGTAGGGAAAGCGGAGATCGGGGTCGATCAGGCGCGGCGACAGCGCATGGCCCTCCAGATGGTTGATGCCATGGAGCGGCTTTCCGGCCGCGAACGCCAGCGCCTTCGCCGTGACGAGGCCCACCATCACGCCGCCCACCAGCCCGGGCCCGGCGGTGGCGGCGATTGCATCGACATCCCCCAGCTTGCGCCCCGCCTCGGCCAGGACTGCTTTCACCATGGGGGCCAGCCGCTCGGCATGGGCGCGGGCGGCGAGTTCGGGCACCACGCCGCCGAACGGGCGATGCTCGGCGTCCTGGCTGGCGATCCGTTCGGCGAGGATGCGGCGGTCGTGCGCGACCAGCGCGACGGCGGTTTCGTCGCAGGAGGATTCGATGCCGAGAACCAGCGTCATTCCGGTGCCGCGTCGGCCTCCGGAGTCGCTGGGTCGGCGATCTCGCCTTCTTCCTCGTCGGTCTCGCGCAGCCGCGCTGCCGAGACGACATGCTCGTTATCGTGGACGCGGAACAGCGTGACGCCCTGGGTCGCCCGCCCGGCGATGCGGATGTCGCGGACATGGGTACGGATCAGCTTGCCCTGGTCCGTGACCAGCATCAGCTGCTCGGTCGGCTCTACCGGGAAGCTCGCCACCACCAGGCCGTTGCGCTCCGAGGTGTCGATGTTCACGATGCCTTGCCCGCCGCGGTTGGTGCGGCGATATTCATAGGCCGAGCTGCGCTTGCCATAGCCGTTGGCGGTGATCGTCAGGATGAACTGCTCGGCTTCGGCCATCAAGTCGAACCGCTCCTGGGGGAGCCCCTCCAGTGGCGCCGGATTGGCCTTCCAGGCGGCGCTCTTCAGATAGGCTTCGCGTTCCTCCTGGGTCGTGCCGACCCGCCGCAGCACCGACATCGAGATCACCTCGTCCCCCGGCTTCAGGTCCATGCCGCGAACGCCGGTCGCGGTGCGGGACTGGAACTCGCGCACGTCGGTCACCTGGAACCGGACGGCCTTGCCGCTGCGCGCCGCCAGCAGCAGGTCCTGGCTTTCGTGGCACAGTGTCACGCCGACCAGACGATCTTCCGAGCCTTCGTCGAAGCGCATCGCGATCTTGCCGTTGGAGGGCACGTTGGCGAAGGCGTCCATGCTGTTGCGGCGTACCACGCCGCGCGCGGTGGCGAACATCACGTGCAGCCGGCCCCACTCCGCCTCGTCCTCGGGCAGCGGCAGGACGGTCGCGATGCTCTCGCCCGGTTCCAGCGGCAGCAGGTTCGCCATTGCGCGGCCCTTGGACTGGGGGGTCCCCTCGGGCAGCTTCCAGACCTTCAGTCGATAGACCTTGCCGAAGGTGGAGAAGAACAGCACCGGCGCGTGGGTCATCGCCACGAACAGCTCGGTGATGACATCCTCTTCCTTGGTGGCCATCCCCTGCCGGCCCTTGCCGCCGCGCTTTTGCGCCCGGTAGCTGTCCAGGCTCACGCGCTTGATCCAGCCCGAGTGGGTGACGGTGACCACCATGTCCTCGCGGGCGATCAGGTCCTCGTCGTCCACATCGTCGGCATGCACGATCTCGGACCGGCGCGGGGTGGCGAACTGGGCGCGAACCTCCACCAGCTCGGCGCGCATCACGGCCTCCAGCCGGGCGCGGCTGCCCAGGATATCCAGCAGGTCGGCGATGGTGCCGGCCAGCGTTTCCAGCTCGTTGCCGATTTCGTCGCGGCCCAGCGCGGTCAGGCTCTGCAGGCGGAGCGCCAGGATCGCGCGGACCTGAAGATCGGTCAGCCGGTAGATGTCGCCCCCCCCTGCCTGAGAGGTCGCGGCGTCGTTCTCCACGGCGTCGATATCGTCCACCAGCTTCAGATAGGGCAGCACCTGTTCGGCCGGCCATTCGCGCGCCATCAAGGCTTCGCGGGCCTCGGCCGGCGAAGCTGCGTTGCGGATGGTGGCCACTACTTCATCGAGGTTGGCGACCGCGATCACCAGCCCGAGCAGCAGATGCGCCCGCTCCCGTGCCTTCCTGAGCAGGAAGCGCGAACGGCGGCCGATCACTTCCTCGCGGAAGGCGATGAAGGCCTCGATCACGTCGCGCAGGGACAATTGTTCGGGGCGACCTCCCCTCAAGGCGAGCATGTTGACCGCAAAGCTCGACTGCGCCGGGGTGTGCCGCCACAGCTGGTTCAGCACCACCTCCAGCACGGCGTCGCGCTTCAGCTCCATCACGATGCGCACGCCCTCGCGATTGCTTTCGTCGCGGAGGTCGGACACGCCTTCGATGCGCTTGTCCTTCACCGCGTCGGCGATCTTTTCCACCAGGCCGGACTTGCCGACCTGGTAGGGGATCGCCGTCAGCACGATCTGCTGGCCGGATCCGCGCCGGTCCTCGACGACATGGCTGCTGCGCATCAGCACCGAGCCGCGCCCCGTTGTCATCGCGCTGGCGATGCCGCCGGTGCGCAGGATGAGCGCGCCGGTCGGGAAGTCGGGCGCGGGCACATATTGCATCAGATCTTCCGCGCTGACCGCGCGGTCGTCCAGATAGGCGAGGCAGGCGTCGATGACTTCGCCCAGATTGTGCGGGGCGATGTTGGTCGCCATGCCCACCGCGATCCCGCCGGCGCCGTTCACCAGCAGGTTCGGGAAACGCGCCGGCAGCACCGCAGGCTCGATTTCCTGCCCGTCGTAGTTGGGGACGAAATCGACGGTTTCCTTGTCGAGATCGTCGAGCAGCGCTTCGGCTGCCTTGGATAGCCGTGCCTCGGTATAGCGCATGGCCGCCGGCGGGTCCGGGTCCATCGATCCGAAATTGCCCTGGCCGTCGATCAGGGTCAGCCGCATCGACCAGTCCTGCGCCATGCGGGCCAGCGCATCGTAGATGGCGCTGTCGCCGTGGGGATGGTATTTCCCCATCACGTCGCCGACGATCCGCGCCGACTTCCGGAACGGCTTGGAACTGGTGAAGCCGTTTTCTTGGGAGGCGAACAGGATGCGGCGGTGCACCGGCTTCAGGCCGTCGCGCACGTCGGGCAGCGCGCGGCTGACGATCACCGACATCGCATAATCGAGATAGGAGGAGCGCATCTCCTCCACGAGGCTGATGGGCGCGATGTCGCTGCCGGCGTTGAACGGGGTCTGGGGGGGCGGTTCGGTGGTTTCGGCCATGCAAAATCTCCTAGTGTGCCGGCGCCGGATTGGAAAGCGGCCGAGGCTCTGCCAGACTGCGCCGGACACCCAGGGGAGAATCGGCGATGCGCCTGCTGACGACTGTTTTCATGACACTTGCCGTCGCAGCGCCCGCGCTGGCCCAGAACAGCCATTGTGCAGCGCTTCCCGCGACCGCGCAGGTGGAGGCGCGGGGTGCCGACAATGTGATCCCCGCCCAGCTGACGCCGCGCGGCTTCACCTGCCCGCGCGGCTTCACCACCGAAACCGTCGGCCCCGTGACCCGCTGCCGCCAGCCCGGCGCCATCCGGATCGAGGACCGCGAGCCGCGCCGCGACTGCTATGCGAGCCTGGGCCTGGGCCCGGTGCGCAGCCCCGGCACGCAGCAGCGCCCCACGATGTCGTGCCCGGCGACGCCGAGCATCGACAATATCGTCGCCATTCGCGGCCGCAACGTGGGCTGGCAGGACATCACGCTGACGGCGCCCCCCACCGCGGCGGTGGCGATCACCCACCTGCGCGTATCCGGCGGACGGACGCCTGCGGCCGAGGACCCGACCCGGCAGGATTGCTTTGCGCACGACTGCCGGCTGGTGCGGATCACGGCGCGGCCGGGCACGCCGCCGCGCGTGGACCTGACGCTCGCGACGCCGGGCAATGCGGCGACGACGAGCGTGACGCTGAACACGGAGGCGATCTGCCCGGGGCGGTGAGTGGGGTGCGGGGACAGATCACACCAATGGTCTGTCATGCCAGCGTAGGCTGGCATCTCCCCGTTGGACGCCTGCCGGACGGTGGGAGATCCCAGCTTTCGCTGGGATGACGGCTTGTTATTGGGCAGCAGTCTCTCAATCGAACAGGCTGGACACGCTGCTTTCGTCCGAAATGCGCCGGATCGCCTCGCCGATCAGCGGGGCGATCGTCAGCACGCGGATCTTCTTCGCCTGGGCGACCGGGGGCAGCGCGAAGATCGAATCGGTGATGACCAGCTCGGTCAGCGCCGAGCCCTCCACCCGAGCCACCGCGCCGCCCGACAGCACGCCGTGCGTCACATAGGCGACGACGCCAGCAGCGCCTGCCTCCATCAGCGCCTGGGCGGCGTTGCACAGCGTGCCTGCCGAATCGACGATATCGTCGACCAGCACGCAGAAACGTCCTCCCACGTCGCCGATGATGTTCATCACTTCGGAGTCGCCGGGCCGTTCGCGGCGCTTGTCGACGATCGACAGCGGCGCATTGTCGAGCCGGCGGGCGAGCGCCCGGGCGCGGACCACGCCGCCGACATCGGGCGACACCACCATCAGCTTCCCCGCGTGCGCCGGATAGCGCGCCTGGATATCGGCCGACATCACGGGGGCGCCATAGAGATTGTCGGTCGGGATATCGAAGAAGCCCTGGATCTGCCCGGCGTGGAGATCGACCGACAGCACGCGCGACGCGCCGGCGACCGTGATCAGGTTGGCCACCAGCTTGGCCGAGATGGGGGTGCGCGGGCCGGGCTTCCGGTCCTGCCGGGCATAGCCGAAATAGGGCACGACGGCAGTGATCCGCTTGGCCGAGGCGCGGCGCAGCGCATCGATGCAGATCAGGAGCTCCATCAGATTGTCGTTGGCGGGCGCCGAGGTGGATTGCAGCACGAACACGTCCTGGCCGCGCACATTCTCGTGGATCTCGACGAAGATCTCCTCGTCGGCGAAGCGGCGGACCGACGCCGAGGTCAGCGGGATCTCCAGATACTTCGCGATCTCTTCCGCAAGCCGCGGATTGCTGTTTGCAGACAGCAGTTTCATGGCCGGTCCCCTTTGGCGGCGGGGTAGCGCCCCGGGCGGCGGCGGGCAATGGCAATGTGGCGGCGGGCTGCCGATCCCGGTTTACACCCCGGCTTTGATTGGCCATGCCGCGCCGATGCCGCCTGACACACCGCCGACTGGACCGACGCTGCCGCCGTTCGGCGTCAGCCTGGAAGGCAGCCGCCTGACTGGCCTGTCGCCGGGGCTCCGCAGCTATCCGGTGAGCGATGGCGACGGCCAGGTCGTTGCCGATGTGCACGGCATGCTGCTGGCTGGGGCGGGCGCGGGCGTGACGGTCGGGGCGGACCGGGTCGATACGGCGTTCGGCATCGGGTCGCTGGCCGTGCTCGAAGCCCGTGTGCTGCCGGCGCTGCGCGGCCTGTTCGTCCTTGTGACACGGCCGCCGCTGCCCGGCATGCTATATCCCGATCCGGTCGGCGGCGTGCCGGTGGTGTATTGCCCGCAAACCGGGCGCATCGGCGGCTCGGCAGGAACAATTCTGGACGAGGCCGACTATGCCGCGCGATTTTTGGCGGATCGGCACCAGCGCCTGGTTGCAAGCGTTTCCAAGGGCTGGATTCCTGGCACGCTGACGGCTCACGACGGCATATCGCGGCTGCTGCCCAACCACCGGCTCGACCTGGACCGTTTCGAGGCCGAACGCTTCTGGCCGCGCACGCCGGACGATACCTGCGAACTGCCGGCAGCCGATGCGGAAGCCATCGTTGCCGACCATATTGCAGCCTTCATCGAGGATTGCGCGCGTCAGTTTTCGACCGCCGTGGCGCTGACGGCTGGCCTGGACAGCCGCATCCTGCTGGCGGCGAGCCGGAGGGTCGCACAGGCGGTCGGCTTCATCACGATGGGGGCCGCGGGCGAGGGGGTGGACCAGGTCGCGGCGAGCGGGATCGCCGCCGGGCTCGGCCTCCGGCACCGCTTCGTGCCGATCGTGCGTGCGACGCCTGCGGAGACGGCGCGCTGGGACCGGCTGGTAGGGGATGTGGTGGACGAGGCCAATCGGGCCACGCACCCGACGCTGCGGCACTTCGACGAAGCCGTGGTGATCACCGGCATTCTGGGCGAGATCGGCCGGTGCTTCTTCTATCGGGCGGACGGCGCCGGCGTCGACGAGCGCATCTTCACGGCGGACATGCTGGTGCAGCGGATGGGCCTGCCGGCCGATCCAGACGTTCTTGAGGATATCGCCGGCTGGATGGCCTCGCTTGCCGGGGTTCGTGCCTCTGTGATGCTGGACCTTGCCTATCTGGAGCTTCGGGTGGCGAGCTGGGCGATGGCGCAGGGCCCGGTCCAGAAGGAGAAGCTCTGGACGTTGTCGCCGTTCTGCCAGCGGCCGGTCATCAAGGCGATGGTGCGCGCGCCAGCGGCCGCCAAGGCGGGCGATGCGCTTTCCCGCAGGGTGGCGACCGGGC
>JANPJJ010000042.1:0-2177 GCA_031425455.1 Sandaracinobacter sp.
CCCGACCAGTTGGACAACAGTGTCGTTGGTCAGTACCTCAGGTTTCGGCACCGCTGCCGGAGCCGTGGCAATCTGAGCTGCGGCAGCCGATGCCAGGAACGCTGCGGCAGTGGCCGAAATCAGGACGCAACGAAACATGAATTCCCCCCGTGCTTGTTCGAGGGCAGTTTGCCGCTGTACGACTTCAAGTCAACCAGCCAGCGTCGCCCTTAGGACCGGAATTGCTTCTGCCGCTGCAATGCGGCATCCGAACTCCATGTCCCACAACAGCTTCGGCCACCTGTTCCGCTTCACGACCTGGGGGGAGTCGCATGGGCCTGCGCTGGGCGTGGTGGTGGATGGCTGCCCGCCCGGGCTGACGCTCTCCGAAACCGATATCCAGCCCTTCCTAGACAGGCGCCGGCCCGGGACCAGCCGGTTCACGACGCAGCGGCAGGAGCCGGACCGGGTGGAAATCCTGTCGGGCACCTACGAAGGCCGCACCACCGGGACGCCCATTTCGCTCCTGATCCGCAACGTCGACCAGCGCTCGAAGGATTATTCCGAGGTCGCCCAAAGCTATCGGCCGGGCCACGCCGACTATGCCTATGATGCGAAATACGGATTTCGGGATCCGCGCGGCGGGGGGCGATCCTCGGCCCGGGAAACCGCCGCGCGGGTGGCGGCAGGCGCCGTGGCGCGCATCGTTCTCGGCGAGGCCGTCTCGATCCGCGGCACTCTGGTGGAGCTTGGCGGCGACCCGATCGACCGCGCCCGGTTCGATGTCGACGAGATTGACCGCAACCCCTTCTTCTGCCCCGACGCTGCGGCGGCGGCGCGCTGGGAAGCGGCGCTGGATGCCGCGCGCAAGTCGGGCTCGTCGCTGGGCGCCATCGTGGAAGTGACCGCCGACGGTGTGCCGGCGGGCTGGGGCTCGCCGGTGTATCAAAAGCTCGACGGCCAGCTGGCAGCGGCAATGATGAGCATCAACGCCGTGAAGGGAGTCGAAATAGGCGACGGGTTCGCCGCTGCCCGGCTGCGCGGCGAGGACAATGCCGACGCCATGCGGCCCGGGCCGGACGGCAGGCCGCGCTTCCTGGCGAACCATGCGGGCGGCACGGCAGGAGGCATCTCCACCGGCCAGCCGATCGTGGTGCGAATGGCGCTGAAGCCGACCAGCAGCATCCTGACCCCGGTGGAGACGATCACCCGCGCCGGGGATGCCGCCGACATCGTGACGAAGGGGCGGCACGACCCCTGCGTCGGGATCCGGGCCGCCCCCGTCGCCGAGGCGATGATGGCGCTGGTGCTGGCGGACGCGATGCTGATGCACCGCGGTCAGGTGGGCGGGCAGGTAGGGGGGCGGCAGGTGGGCTGACCCACCCGCCCGGCACAGCGGTTACGAGCTGTAGTACATGTCGAACTCGACCGGGCTCGGAGTCATTTCCCAGCGCGCCACATCCTCCATCTTCAGCTCGATATAGCTGTCGATCTGCTCGTCGGTGAAGACGCCGCCCTTGGTGAAGACGGCGCGGCCCTTGTCCAGCGCGCCCAGCGCTTCGCGCAGCGAGCCGCACACCGTCGGCACCTTCTTCAGCTCCTTGGGCGGAAGATCGTAGAGGTTCTTGTCCATCGCCGGGCCGGGGTGGATCTTGTTCTCGATCCCGTCCAGCCCCGCCATCATCAGCGCGGCATAGGCGAGATAGGGGTTGGCCATTGCATCGGGGAAACGCACTTCCACGCGCTTTGCCTTGGCGCCGGTGCCATAGGGAATCCGGCACGAGGCCGAGCGGTTGCGCGCCGAATAGGCCAGCAGCACCGGGGCTTCATAGCCCGGGACCAGCCGCTTGTAGCTGTTGGTGGTGGGGTTGGTAAAGGCGTTGCAGGCCTTGGCGTGCTTGATGATCCCGCCGATGAAGAACAGCGCCATTTCGCTCAGCCCGGCATAGCCTTCGCCGGCGAACAGCGGCTTGCCCTTGCTCCAAATCGAGAGGTGGGTGTGCATCCCCGACCCGTTGTCCTCCTTGATCGGCTTGGGCATGAACGTCGCCGTCTTGCCATAAGCCTGCGCCACCATGTGGACGACATATTTGTAGATCTGCATGCGGTCGGCGGTCGTCACCATCGTGCCATAGGTCAGCCCCAGCTCGTGCTGCGCGGCGGCGACTTCATGGTGGTGCTTGTCGCACGGCAGCCCC
>JANPJJ010000043.1:0-1607 GCA_031425455.1 Sandaracinobacter sp.
TTTCGCCTCGGAGACGACGAGCGCTTCGGCGAGTGTGCCGGTGCAAATCCAGCTTTTCGGGGAAGCGACCAGGGCTTCGGCGCAGGCGGCGGCCTGCGGCTGGTTCATCAGGATTTCCATCAGCGCCGACGTATCGACGGCGATCACGCCGGCAGGCCGTCGTCGTCGTAGAGCCAGTCGTGGCTGCGGTCGGCGGGGCGGAAGACGGCGCGTTCGGCAACGCGGGCGCGAATTGCCTCGATCGCGGCGCGCTTTTCCGCCTCGGCGGGGTTGGCATCGACCGGAACCAGGCGGACGGTGGGCCGCCCGTGGCGGGTGAGTACGACATCATCGCCGGCCTGGGCGCGGCGGACGAGGTCGGTGAGCTGGGCTTTGGCTTCGCTGACGGCGATCTGCATGAGGGACTCCGATCTGGACCAGATATATGGTCCAAACTGGTGAGGGTCAAGCCTTCACACCTTCAGCGCCATGCGGTTTACGAAGCGCATCTGTTCGACCACGCTCAGCGCTGTCGTGTCTACCTTGATCCGCACCTGTTCGATGCTGCCCGCAAAGGCGAACGGCGTCGTGTAGGCGGGGGAGACTCGGTTGCCGAGGTCGGCGCCTAGGGAGAAGCCGTCGTAGCTGGTGGAGAACAGGGCGGTTTCGAACTGGCGTTCGGCACGTTTTTCGCCATTGACGTAGAGCGCGCCTGTGCCGTCGAACGGGCGGCTTTTCATGGTCTGGACGTAGCGGAGTTCGATTTTGCCGGTGGGGACGGGGCCGCCGTCGATGGTTTCGCGCCAGGGGAGGAGGGATTGTTCGTAGAACAGGCGGCCGTCCTTCACATAGAGGACGTAGCCGGCGGGTTGCGAGCCGTGCGCCACCAGCACGCCGTCTCCCCTCCGCGTGCATTTCACGAGGATCTCGTGCGGCAGGCCGCAGACCAGCGGGGCGACTTCGCGGCTGAGGCGTTCGATGGGGGGAATGAACGTCCAGTCGGAGCGCACGCCGCGCGCCTGTCGGTCCTGCACCATTCGGATCACCATCTGCCGGTCGTCCACCGGGAAGGCGCCGTTGGCCTCGGCGGCGGCCTGCCACTTCGCTGCCAGCTCGGCCACCTTGTCGGGGCGCCCGGCCGCAAGGTCGTCCAGCTCGTTCGGGTCCTTGGAAAGGTCGTACAGCTCCCACCGGTCGTCGTCGAACGGGGTGCCGCGCTCGTGCCTCGCCACCAATCGCCAGGGCGCCGCATAATAGGCTCGGTTGCCGCCCAGCTCAAAATATTGCTCGGTCCGCGTCGCGGCATCGGGCGCGGCGAAGGTGGGCGCGATGCTGCGGCCCTGCACCGGTTTCAGCCGGATGCCGTTGCGCACGGCCGGCGCCGTCACCCCGGCCACCTCCAGGATGGTCGGCATCAGGTCGATCACATGCACGAACTGCTGGCGGACGCCGCCAGGGGTTGCCATGCCTGTGGGCCAGCTGACGATCAGCGGATCGGACACCCCGCCCAGGTGGGTGAACTGCTTGAACAGCCGGTAGGGCGTGTTGGAAACATGGGTCCAGCCGATCGGGTAATGCGGGAAGGTCGGGTCCTCGCCCATGATTGGGGCCAGCTTTACCGCCTCCGC
>JANPJJ010000044.1:0-3328 GCA_031425455.1 Sandaracinobacter sp.
GCGTCGAGGACGGCCGAGTCGGGTTTCAGCCAGCGCACGTCGCTCAGGCGAAGGTGGCGGGCAAGGTCGTCCGCATAGGAAAGGGTTTCGGCGAACAGCCAGCCGGTTTCAACGAAGAGAACGGGCACGTCGCGGCGGATCTGCGCTGCCATGTGCAGCAGTACCGCGGAATCGGCGCCGAACGAGGAGACGAGCGCCACGTTCCCGAAGGCCGGGTCGGTCAGCACGTCGGCGAGGGCGTCGTGGCTGCCTCTGCCATAGCTTGCACTCAGCCGCGCCGCATCGCCCGGGCCCCAGGGAAGCAGGCCGGCCGCCCCGTCGGCGGCTGCCGACAATCGGCTCACGCGGCTGCCAGCGGCTTCACTCGGCCGCCTCCGCCTGCGCGTGGCGAAGCGCCCAGGCCGGCAAGGCGCCGTCAGCGGCGCGCTGGTAGACGAACGGGAACCGCGCCAGCGCAGCGGCGGCCACGGCGGCATCCAACGGCCGTTCGGCCGCCACCGAACTGAACCCGGCGCGCTTCAGGAAAACCAACTGGTCCACCGTCAGGTCGCCGATGGCGCGGATATCGCCGGCAAAGCCCCTCTCGCGCAGGATGCGAGCCGAGGAATAAGCCCGCCCGTCCCGCCACTTGGGGAAGGCGAGGCCGATCACGCGGTGATTGCCGAGCGCGGCATGGCCTCGCACATCCTCTTCCGGCCCGATCACCACATCGGGCTCGAGATCGCCCAGCGCACGGGCATCGATTGCGAAAGGCTCACCCATAAACCGGCTCCCCGTATACAGCGGCTTTAAACGGAGCAGCGCCGACCCGCCGGTAGGTATCCAGGAACCGCTCGCCGTCGGTGCGCACCGACAGATAGGTTTCGGTCAGCTTGCCCACCGCGTTCACGATTCCCGTCTCGTCGAACCCCGGGCCCAGTATCTGCGCCAGGCTGGTGTCTTCCGCGCCCGATCCGCCCAGCAGCAGCTGGTAGTTCTCGGTGCCCTTGCGGTCCACGCCCAGCACGCCGATGTGCCCGGCATGGTGGTGGCCGCACCCGTTGATGCAGCCCGAAACCTTCACCTTCAGTTCGCCGAGCTCGGCTTCCTTCGGCTGCAGCAGCGCCGCAATGCGCTGCGCCACCGGAATCGAACGCGCGTTCGCCAGTGTGCAGTAATCCAGCCCCGGGCAGGCGATCACATCGCTCGCCAGGTCCAGATTGGCGTCCGCCAGCCCGATCTCCACCAGCTTCGCCCACACCGCCGGCAGGTCGCTCGCCTTCACATGCGGCAGCACCAGGTTCTGCGCATGGGTCACCCGCACCTCGTCGAACGAGAAGCGCTCGGCGAGTTCGGCGATCGCCTCCATCTGCCCGGCCGACGCATCGCCGGGGATCTGCCCCACAGGCTTCAGAGAAATGTTGACGATCCGGTACCCGGGCACCTTGTGCACCGCCACCTGCCGAGCAACCCAGAGCTCAAACTCCCCTCCCTCCCGCGAAGTGGAGACGGGAGGGGCAGGGGGTGGGTAATCCTCCCCCAGCACTTCAAACGCCGGCGCCGCAAAGAACCCCCGGATCCGCTCGATCTCCGCCTCCGGCGCATCGATCCCCAGCGTCTTCACATGGGCATGTTCGGCTTCGACCTGGCGCGTAAATTCGGCCGCCCCCAGCTCGTGCACCAGGATCTTGATCCGCGCCTTGTAGATATTGTCGCGCCGCCCGTAGCGATTATAGACCCGCAGGATCGCCTCGCAGTAGCTCAGGAACTCAGCCGTGGGCAGGAAGTCGCGGATCACCGGCGCCACGAACGGGGTGCGCCCCATTCCGCCGCCCACGAACACGCGAAAGCCCAGCTCCCCGTCGCGCCGCACCAGCTGCAGGCCGATGTCGTGAAGCTTCATCGCGGCGCGGTCGGTCTCGCTGCCGATCACGCAGATCTTGAACTTGCGCGGCAGATAGCTGAATTCCGGGTGGAAGCTGGACCATTGCCGAAGCA
This sequence comes from Sandaracinobacter sp., assembly GCA_031425455.1. Lineage (GTDB taxonomy): Bacteria > Pseudomonadota > Alphaproteobacteria > Sphingomonadales > Sphingomonadaceae > Sandaracinobacteroides. Next base: position 1,978 of record JANPJJ010000044.1, read on the forward strand.
GCTCGGCCCAGGGGCGCGGATCGTCCACCTCGTCGGCGGCGGCCCCGGCATATTGGTCGCTGGAAATGTTGCGGATGCAGTTGCCGCTCGTCTGGATGGCATGCATTTCCACCGTCGCGAGGCTTGCCAGCAGGTCGGCCGATTCCTCCAGCCGGATCCAGTTGTACTGGATGTTCTGCCGCGTCGTGAAATGCCCATAGCCCCGGTCGTACTTGCGCGCGACATGCCCCAGCATGCGCATCTGCGCGCCCGACAGCGTGCCATAGGGAATCGCCACCCGAAGCATATAGGCGTGAAGCTGGAGGTAGAGCCCGTTCTTCAGCCGCAGCGGCTTGAAATGATCTTCGTCCAGCGCGCCCGCCAACCGGCGCGAAAGCTGGTCGCGATATTCGTCCACCCGCGCATCCACCAGCGCCTGGTCGATCTCGTCATACTGGTACATCAGCGCCAATCCTGTCCGGCAATTGCCAAGTCGTCGCGCACCGTCGGCCCATAGGCGCGGATCCGCTCGCGCACCTTCACCGGCCGCCACCTGCCGTCCATCCGCTCAGCATCGATCAAGGCAAGGTCCGACACCGCTTCTGAAACCGCCTCCCGCGCCAGCAGCGCCTCGCCGTCCTCCACGGCCACCGCCGCGTCGATCGTCAGGCTCCAGCCCGCCCCGGTCCACCACAGCACGTCACCGCGCAGCAGCTCGTTGCCCGTCAACAGCTTCGCCATCAGAGCACCTCCTCGAACGCGCGCGCTGCAGCCCCGATCAGTACATCCTCAGCCTCGGCCAGCCCCGCAACACGCCCCACCACCAGCACGGCGGGGCTGCGCACACCCTCGCGCGCCACCACATCGCCCAGACCGGCCAGCAAGGTTCGGATTGCCCGGGCGCCGGGCAGCGTGCCGCGCTCCAGCACCGCGACCGGCATGTCGGGCGATACCCCATCGGCCATCAGCTTGTCGGCGATCGCGCCGGCCGTCGTCACGCCCATGTAAACCACCAGCGTCCGCCCCGGCCCGGCCAGCCCGCGCCAGTCCTGCTCGCGCAACCCCTGGCAGGTGCCGGCAACAAAGCTCACCGCACTCGCCAGCGCCCGATGCGTCAGCGGCAGCCCCACTTCCGCGGCGCAGCCCAGCGCCGCCGAAACGCCAGGCACCACTTCGCAAGCCACGCCCGCCGCCCGTGCCGCTTCCAGCTCCTCGCCGCCGCGCCCGAACACAAACGGGTCGCCGCCCTTCAGCCGAACCACACGGCGCCCCGCGCGGGCCAGCCGCACAAGCAGCGCGTTGATCTCGTCCGGCGGCACCGAATGGCGGTCGCGCTTCTTCTCCACGCTGATCAGCTCGGCCCCGGCCGGGG
>JANPJJ010000045.1:0-8254 GCA_031425455.1 Sandaracinobacter sp.
GGCGGCTAAGCCGCCGGCCGCGTCCCTGCCGGTAAACCAAATCCGAATCCCCACCCCACTTGCCAATCCCGCCCCACCTGCTAACCTCACCCGCAAGTGCCTGAAGCGGCTACCGCTTCCGGCGAAGACGGGACGACGACGATGGGTGAATGGCGCGCCGGGCCGCTGCAGCCCGCCGGCCACGGGCAGGCCGTGGCAGCTGGAAATGCCGCTTCCACAGCCATGCGAGACATGCGAGCCCCGGACGGGCTTGCAAGGCCCGACAGCCGGCTCTCCCATTCCGCCGGTCGCTGCACCTTCGCCGCGCTCGATCTCGGCACCAACAACTGCCGCCTGCTGATCGCCCGCCGTGCGCCCGCCGACCCTTCCGGGAACGGCGCCCACGGCGGAAACGGCGCCCACGGCAGAAACGGCGACTTCCAGGTGATCGACGCCTTCTCGCGAATCGTCCGGCTCGGCGAAGGCCTGCTGCAATCCGGCCGCCTGTCCGATGCCGCGATGGACCGCGCCGTCGTCGCGCTGGCCGCCTGCGCCGACAAGCTGGCCCGGCGCGGCGTCACCCAGGTTCGCTCGGTCGCCACCGAAGCCTGCCGCCGCGCCGAAAACGGCCCCGATTTCGTCCGCCGCGTCTATGCCGAAACCGGCCTTGCGCTCGATGTCATCACCCCCGCCGAGGAAGCCCGGCTCGCCGTGCTGGGCTGCCAGACGCTGATCGATCCCAAGGTGCGCCGCACGCTGGTGTTCGACATCGGCGGCGGTTCCACCGAAGTCGTCCTCCTGGAACGCATCAACGCCAACCGCCCGCGAGACCGGGTGCGCGGCGGCCCGGGCTTCCGCATGCAGGCCTGGGTCAGCGTCCCCTGGGGCGTGGTCTCGCTGGGCGAAACCGAACTGGCAGATGCCGGGACCCCGGTGCAGCGGCTGGAAGCCTATGGCCGGATGAAGGCCCGCGTCACCGAACATCTGGCCCCGGTGAAGCGGCTGATCCAGGGCCCCGGACTTGCCAACCGAGAAGTGCAGCTGCTCGGCGCCTCGGGCACGGTCACCACGCTCGCCAGCCTCAACATGGGCCTCGCCCAATATGATCGCCGCCGGGTCGACGGCTCGCTCGCCGCCACCGCCGACTTGGTCGCGCTCAGCCACGATCTCGCGGTGAAATCCCCCGAAGACCGCGCCGCCATCCCCGGCGTCGGGGCGGACCGCGCCGACCTCGTGGTCGCCGGCGCCGCCATTCTCGAATCGCTGATCGATCTCGGCGCCGCGCCGCTGCTCCGGGTTGCCGATCGCGGCATCCGCGAAGGCATCCTGCGCTCGATGTTTGCCCGCGAGGAAAGCCTCCGCCCGCAGCGAACGGCGCCATGACCGGCCCTGGGCGCAGCGGCGGAACGGGCGGCAGCGGAACGGGCGGCAGCGGAACGGGCGGCGGCGGCGGCGGCACCGGCCGCTCGCTCGGCGGCCGCACCCGGGTGAAATCGCGCCGCGGCCGCACCACCAGCTCGGCCCGCTGGCTGGAACGCCAGCTCAACGACCCCTATGTGAAGCGCGCCCATATGGAGGGCCTGCGCGCCCGCGCCGCCTTCAAGCTGATCGAGCTCGACGAGCGCTTCGGCCTGCTGACCGGCGCCGAGCGCATCATCGATCTTGGCGCCGCCCCGGGCAGCTGGAGCCAGGTCGCGCTGAAGCGCCGCCCCAGGGCCAAGATCGTCGGAATCGACCTGATCGAGGTTGAGCCGCTCCCCGGCCTCACCTTCGTGCAGGGCGATTTCTTGGGCCAGGGCATGGAAGACCGGCTGCTGGCCCTGCTCGGCGGCCCGCCCGACCTCGTCCTGTCCGACATGGCCGCCAACACGGTGGGCCACCCGCAGACCGACCATTTCAGGACCATGGCCCTGGTGGAGGCCGCCGCCCATTTCGCCATTGCCGTGCTCCGCCCCGGCGGCAATTTCGTCGCCAAGGTGCTGGGCGGCGGCGCCGAAGGCCCGCTCGTCGCCGACCTGAAGCGCGCGTTCACCAGCGTCAAACACGCCAAGCCGCCGGCCAGCCGCAAGGAATCGAGCGAGACCTTCCTGATCGCGCAGGGCCTCAAACAGGGCCCCGAACCCCCGCAGTAGCCATGCAGTAGCCATGCAGTAGCCATAAGGCCCCGAAATGGTTAACCTGCCCCCGGTCAAGAGCTGCGGGGGCGGGCGGAAATGGCGGGCGACGACAGCACAGGCAGCCCGCCGGACGGGCGGATGAAGACCCTGATGGGGCTTCTCCTCGTCGCGCTGCTGCTGGTCGCGATCGGCGCCCTCCTCTGGTTCCTCCCGTTCGGCTCGGCCGTCGTGGCCGACGCCCACAAGCGCAACCAGCTGAACCTCGCGATCGCCGCCCACGGGCTCGAAGCCTGGAGCGGCGCCATCGACGGCGTCGCCTACAGCCATTTCGCGCGCAGTCGCATCCAGCCGCTCCCGGCCGCCTCGCGCGACAACCAGGACGGCTGGACCCACAGCGCCACGATGAACCACCCCGTCATCGGCAGCTACCGCATCCTCTATGCGGTCGGGCCCGACACCCGGTGCGGCGAGATCCGCAAGCTCATCGAAACCCGCGAGGGCAAGCTGCCGTTCGTCCGCAGCTACCAGCCGGGCGGCGGCACCATGCTGAAGATGGTGGGCAGCTTCCCGGTCGACCGCGCCTTTGCCGACGACGTGCGAAGCGGCGCCACCGCGCTCGCCGAACCGCAATGGCGCGCCGACATCGTGGGAGAGACCGGCGCCGGCGACACCGTCTGCTACGGCGCGGTCATCCCGATCGACCGGCTGATCGGCGCCGGCGGCAGCCCTGAGGCCTTTTCCACGCTGATGGTGGTCGATGCCCGGCAGCAGATCGTGGCGCAGGTCGGCCCCGATCCGCTGCCGCTGCGCACGCTCGATGGCCTTGTCCCCGCCAGCTCCGTCCTCATGCAAAAGCTCGCTGCGTCCATCTCCGAACAGGCCGGCAGCAACGAGGACGCGGGAACCGGCGCCGTCGTGAAGACACTGGCCGACGCGTTTGCCGCCCAGGCCGAGAAAGCCGACGCCGCCGGAAAAGTGGGCCTGGCAGATGCCCTGAAACCGATCGAGATGGACCTGGGCGGCCGCACCATGGTCGCCTATGTGCGCCCCTTCTTCCCGCCCGCCGAAGCCTTCCCGGCCTGCGCCGCCGGCACCGAAGGCGAGGCCAGCGGCCCCTCGCTCGGCCAGTGCTTCGTCGTCGGGCTCGTCCCCAAGTCCGGCGTCGTGCGCCAGGCGGTCAACCCGCCGCTCACCATGCTGGTCTGGCTCGGCCTCGGTGTCGGCCTCATCCTCACCCTGCTCCCTGCGGTCCGGCTGCTGCTGCTCGGCCCGGCCGAGGCAATGCCCCGGGCCGAGGCCGCAGCCCACGTGCTCGGCATCCCCGCCGCCGCCAGCCTCGCCACCCTGCTGCTGCTGTTCGCCGCAGACCTCGCCGCCCACCGCGCCGAAGCCGCCACCCAGGCACAGCAGATCGCAACGGACGCCGCCGCCGAGCTCGGCCGCCACATCGACGCCACCATCAGGCTGGGTGCCGCCAATCCGGGCACCGGTGATCCGGGCACGGGCCCCGATCGCGCCACCCTCTGCAACGGCGACGGCAACAGCGCGATCGATGCCGTCTGGCTGTTCGACAGTGCCGGCAACGCCACCCGCGTCGCCCAGCGCGTGCAGTGCGCCGACAATGCAGGCCAGCGCGCCGCGATCGGCGGTCGCGACTATTTCGCCCGCCTGAAAAAGCGCCATGCCTCGCTCGCCGACGGCTTCATGGGCGAGAAGGGGGCGCAGAGCGGCGCCTGCCCCGGCTGCACGCCCTATGTGGTCGCCCAGGTGATGACGATCCCCGACGGGCTCTCCAAAACCGTCGTCGCCTGGAACGTCGACGCGCCCGGCACCGGCACGGACGAGAAGCAGGTGCGGCTGGTCTCCAGCGTCGACACGCGGCTGATGAACCCCGTCCTGCCGCCGCCCTACAGCCTGATGGTGGTCGACACCCGCGACCCGTCGCTGCCGATCGTCATGCACGCCGACCCGGCCCGCGCCGGCGCCGAAAAGCTCGCGACCATGCTCCGGGACCCCGGCACCGCCCGGGAGCTGCTGCGCCAGGCCGCCAACAGCGCGGACAGCGATGCGGGGCCGGTCCGCTTCGGCGGCATCTACGAAGGCACCCAGCGCCAGTTCGCAGCCGCAGGCGCGCCCGGCACACGCTGGGCCGTCATCGTGCATTACGCCGAAGACGATGTGGCGCTCGGCCCGGCCCGCACGGTCGCCGGCGCCCTGCTCGGCTGGGCCGCCATGAGCATCCTGTTCGGCGGCGCCTGGCTGCTCTGGCTCGCCCATGTCGGCCAGCGCGGAATCGATCCCGCCCCGGCCGGTGCCGGCCTCGGCGAACGCCTGTCCGCCGCGGTCGCGCTCGGCAAGGGCGGCTGGCCCCGGCTCTGGCCTCAGGAGGAACGCTCCGGCGTCTATGCCCGGCTCGCGCCGCAGTTCGTCGCCATGGCCGCCGCCGCGCTCCTGGTCGTGCTGCTCGCCGCCGCCACCCCGCTCCCGGCGGTGTTCGCCCTCCTCGCCGGCCTCGCCGCCCGCGCCGGCGCCGGGCTCCTGCTGCACTGGCGGCTGCAAAACCCCCCGCCCGCCGCCGACGCGCTGACGCCGCAGACGCAGGCGCGCTACAAACGCCTCGCGCTCGCATTGCTGCTCTGCCTGTCGGTCGTCCCGATGCTGGGCTTCTGGATGGACGCGCGCGCCTTCGACCGCGAGGCCGAGCGCGCCGAGATGTTCGCGGCCGTCGCCGGCCCCGAAGGCCGCACCGCCGCCAGCGGCAGCGCGCTGATGTCGCTTGCCGACGCGCAGGGTCGCTCGGCCTGGGCCCGGCTACCGGCGCCGTTCGGAGTCGAGGCGACCGCGGCCCAAACGGCCCCCGCCGCCACCCAGGGCTGGGTCTCGGAAGAACTGTGGGAAGTCCGCACCGGCAACAGCCAGCCGCGCGTCCCGGGCTGCGGCAAGCCCGAGCGTCCGGCGCAGCCGACGCCCGCAACGCGCGTGCCGGCCGCCCTTCAGGTCTGCCCCTCGATCGAGGCGGCCCAGGGCATCGAAGTCCGCCAGGCCGGCCTGCTGCGTACCCCGCCCGGCCCCCTCGCCTGGCTGCTCCTCACCGTCCTCGCCGTGCTCCTCACCGCCGGGCTGCTGCAACTGGTCGATCGCGTGCTCCGCGCCATGTGCGGCTTCGGGGTTGCGCTGGAGGCGGTCGTCCACCCAATGCTCTGGGTCGGGGACCTGTTCGGCAAGCCGCAGCCGTCCCACCCCCTCGCGACCCTCAACCGCAAGTCCATGCTGGTGAACGCGCCCTACAGCCTCCTTACCATCCTGGGGCGGCTGAACCGCGCCAATTCGAAGCCGCGCCAGATCCACCGGATCGACGTCGCCGACGCGACGACCATGGTCCCCGATCTCGAACGCGGCGACATCATCCTCGTCGGCGGGCTCGACATGGTGCTGGCAGACCGCGACCGCCGGCTCGATGCGCTGGCGCTGCTGGAGCAGCTGGTGAACCGGCTCGACGACATGGGCGAGGATTCCGGCGCCCGCCTGCTGTTCTTCTCCCAGGCGGCGCCCATGGACCGCATCCTCGACGCCCATGAACGCAACACGTCCGGCGAAGGCGGGGCCGAAGCCCTCGACACCAAGCGTGAGAACCTGCGCTGGGCCCGGCTGTTCGAGGATTTCGCCACCTTCCACTTCCGCCCGATCCAGGTGACACGCGGCCAGGTCGATGCCGAGATGGCGCGTGCCAGCAAGCTCCACGCAGACCGGCTGCGCGCGCTCGCCTGCGTCGTCCGGGAAATGCGCTGGATGCCGCCCCGCGTCGTCAACGGCGCGCTCGCCCGCGAACCGTCGCTCACGCCCACGCTGGTCGATGCAGCCCAGGTCCCGATCGACCCCGGCTTCTATCTCGAAACCTACCGCATGCCGATCCTGGAATGGACGCTGGCGCGCGGCTTCGTCGGCCGCAAGGCCGCGCTGGACTATATGCGCGCCCAGTTCATCGAATATTATCAGCGGCTCTGGTCCGCCTCCACCCGCGCCGAACGGCTGGTGCTGCACCATCTGGCGCACGGCCGATTCGTCCACATAAACCAGAGTCTCAGCTTCGCCGCCCTGGTCCGCCGCGGGCTGGTGGTGCTCGATCCCGAGCCGAGGCTCATGAACGACAGCTTCGCGATGTTCGTGCTCCAGGTGGAAAAGCCCGACGCGATCCGGGAATGGCGCGACGCCCAGGCCCCCAGCGCCTGGATGAAGACCCGCCTCCCGATCCTGCTCGGCACCGGCCTGCTGGTGGCCGCCATGCTGGCGCTCGCGGTGCTGGCCGGCCAGCAGGTCACCAGCCTGCTCCCGGTCCTCGCAGCAGGCGCCCCGGCCCTGCTGGCAGCCCTCAATCGAGTCCTGCGCCCGGCCTAAAAAAACCTGTCATCCCGGCGAAGGCTGGGATCTTCCCCCGCCACGCCCGCAAAACCGCGCGCCACCAAAGCACGCAACTCAAACCCGCTAAATAATCCCGCCCCCAAGGCTCAGCCGCACCAGCGCCACCGCAATCACCACCAGGTTCAGGATCTGCCCTTCCTTGCGCGCCGAAACCAGCCCCAGCACCAGCCCCAGCCCGGCCACCGGAATCACGAACCAGTTGGCCCAGCCGACGAACGGGATGATGCCCAGCAGGGCAACCGCGCCGGCAACGATGCCGATCAAGATCGAGAGAACATTCAGCATGATACAGGGTCTTCCATTCCAGATGTTTCTCTCTCTCGGCGGCGGCATATGGTGGCCGATGGTGGAAATGCAACGCCCCTGCCTGTAGGGGCCGACAGATGAGCCCGACCCCTCCCGCCGAATGGGCGCCGCAACGCGCGCTGTTCACCGCCTTCCCCTCCCATCCGGATCTCTGGGAAGCGGATCTCGCCCCCGCCCGCGCCGAAGTCGCCGCCATGGTGCAGCAGCTCGCCAAGTCGGTCGCCGTCAAGCTGCTGGCAGACGGCCCCGAAGCCGTCGCCGCCGCCCGCGCCGCGATCGGAACCGCGGCCGAAATCCACGATATCGGCTTCGGCGACATCTGGCTTCGAGACACCGGCCCGATCTTCACCGCGGCCGACGCCTGCACCCGCTTCCGCTTCAACGGCTGGGGCGGCAAATACAGCCTCCCCGGCGATGACAGCGTCGGCGCCCATATCGCCGGCCTGATGTCGGCCGCGGTCGATCCGTTCGACGTTGTGGCCGAAGGTGGCGCCCTCGAATTCGACGGCCAGGGCCTCCTCCTCACCACCGAGCAGTGCCTGCTGAACCCCAACCGCAACCCCGGCTGGACCAAAGCCGCCGCCGAGACCCTGCTGAAGGGGGCGCTCGGAATCCGCCGCACCGTCTGGCTCGGCGAGGGGCTCCTCAACGACCACACCGACGGTCATGTCGACAATCTCGCCCGCTTCGTCGCCCCCGGCACCGTCGCCGTGCCCGTCGCCACGCCCGGTGACCCCAACGAAGCCGTCTTCGCAGACGCCCGGGCGCGCCTGCGCGATTCCGGCCTCGCCGTCGCCGACATCCCCTCCGTCGGCGCCTTCGAAGTCGACGGCGAGCTGGTCCCCGCCTCCTACATGAACTGGATCGTCGCCAACGGGCAGGTGATCGTCCCGCTCTACGGCGCCCCGAACGACAGGGACGCCGTCGCCGCGGTGAAACGCTGCTTCCCCCGGCATCTGGTCACGGGGCTGAAGGCCAACCATATCCTCACCGGCGGGGGCAGTTTCCACTGCATCACCCAGCAGGTTCCGGAGGGTTCGTGATGCTGAACGTCGGCGCGGTGCAGATGGCGATGTCGGGCGACCGCGACGCCGATATCGCCAAAGCCATGAAACTCGTCCGCGAGGCCGCCGCCAAGGGCGCGAAGATCGTCCTCCCCCCCGAGCTGTTCGAAGGCCATTATTTCTGCACCTCGCAGGACGAGGCCGTCTTCGCGACCGCAGCCCCGGTCGACGCCCACCCCGCCGTCCAGGCGGCGCGCGAAGTCGCCCGCGCCGAGCGCATCTACCTCCCCACCAGCTTCTACGAGCGCGACGGCCACCATCATTACAACAGCCTCGCCTTCGTGAACGACGACGGCCAGGTCGCCGGCGTCTACCGCAAGAGCCACATCCCCGACGGCCCCGGCTATCAGGAGAAATTCTATTTCCGCC
>JANPJJ010000046.1:0-7805 GCA_031425455.1 Sandaracinobacter sp.
GCGAGAACAGCCGTGACGTGTCTCGCGCCGTGGACGCGCGCCTTGCCGAAATCCGGATGACCCTGCCCGCCGGCGTGAAAGCCACGCCGGTCTATGATCGCACGCTGCTGGTCGACCGCACCATCGGCACGGTCGAAAAGAACCTGGCCGAGGGCGCGCTCCTCGTCATTGTCATCCTGTTCCTGCTGCTCGGCAATTTCCGCGCCGCGCTGATCACGGCAGCCGTCATCCCGATCGCGATGCTGATGACGATCACCGGCATGGTCCGCGGCGGCGTCTCGGGCAATCTGATGAGCCTTGGCGCGCTCGACTTCGGCCTCATTGTCGACGGGGCCGTCATCGTCGTGGAGAACTGCCTGCGCCGCCTGGGCGAAGCGCAGCACAGGCTGGGCCGCCTGCTCGACCGCGAGGAGCGGTTCGGGCTGGTCGCGCGCGCCAGCGCCGAGGTCATGCGCCCCTCGTTGTTCGGCGTGCTGATCATCACGATTGTCTATCTACCCATTTTCGCCCTGACGGGCATCGAGGGGAAGACCTTCCACCCGATGGCGATCACCGTGATGCTGGCGTTGACGGCGGCGATGATCCTGTCGCTCACCTTCGTGCCTGCGGCACTCGCCCTGTTTGTGACCGGCAAGGTCGAGGAGAAGGAGACCAAGCCGATCGCCTGGCTGAAGGTGCGCTATGCGCCGGCCCTGGATCGGGCGCTGCGGGCGCCCGCCCTCGCGCTTGGCATCGCCATCGCCCTGGTGATTGGCGCAGGCGCCCTCGCCACCCGCCTCGGTTCGGAGTTCATTCCCAGCCTCGACGAAGGCGACATCGCGATGCACGCACTGCGCATCCCGGGCACCAGCCTCACCCAGGCGCTGGAGATGCAGGGGATGCTGGAGAAGCGGATCGCCGCCATGCCCGAAGTGAAGCTGGTGTTCGCCAAGGTGGGAACCGCCGACGTCGCGACCGATCCGATGCCGCCGTCGGTCGCCGACAATTTCATCATCCTGAAACCGCGATCGGAATGGCCGAACCCGCGCAAGCCCAAGGAGCAGTTGGTCGATGAGCTGAACGCGATCGCACAGAAGGTTCCGGGCAACAATTACGAGTTCACCCAGCCCATCGAGATGCGGATGAACGAGCTGATCGCAGGCGTCCGCTCCGACGTCGCCGTCAAGTTGTTCGGCGACGATCTCGACCAGCTTGGCGAGACGGGCACTGCCGTCGAGGCCGTGCTCGCCTCGGTGCCGGGTGCCCAGGATGTCAAGCTGGAACAGGTCACCGGCCTGCCCGTGCTGTCGATCCTGCCCGATCGCCTCCAGCTCGCCCGTTACGGGATCAGCATGGCCGATGTGCAGTCCACCGTGTCGGCGGCCATGGGCGGGACGCCCGCTGGCCAGGTCTTCGACGGCGATCGCCGCTTCGACGTGGTGGTCCGTCTGCCCGAGGCGCAGCGCACCGACCTGGATGCCATCGGCCAGTTGCCGATCCCGGTGCGGATGGCGGGTGGCCCGACCTATGTGCCGCTCGCCGATGTAGCGAAGCTGGAGCTTGCCGCTGGCCCCAACCAGATCAGCCGCGAGAACGGCAAGCGCCGCGCGGTGATCACCGCCAACGTCCGCGGCCGCGATCTCGGCTCGTTCATCGCCGAAGCGCAGGAGCGGATCGAGGCCGAAGTCGAATTGCCGTCGGGCTATTACATCCGTTACGGCGGCACGTTCGAACAGCTGCAATCCGCGACCCAGCGCCTAAGCATCGTAGTCCCGATCGGGCTGCTGCTGATCTTCGGCCTGCTGTTTGCGCTGTTCGGCTCCGCCCGTGATGCCGCGATCGTCTTTTCCGGCGTGCCCCTGGCACTGACGGGCGGGGTGTTCGCGCTGCTCGCGCGCGACATGCCCTTCTCGATTTCGGCAGGCGTGGGCTTCATCGCCTTGTCCGGGGTCGCAGTGCTGAACGGCGTGGTGATGCTCAGCTTCATCCGCGACCTGCGCGAAGGCGGGATGGACCTTGACCCGGCGATCCGAGAAGGTGCGCTGACCCGGCTGCGCCCCGTGCTGATGACCGCGCTTGTCGCATCGCTGGGTTTCGTGCCGATGGCGTTCAACGTCGGCGCAGGCTCCGAAGTGCAGCGCCCGCTGGCAACCGTGGTGATCGGCGGCATCCTCTCGTCGACCCTGCTGACATTGTTTGTGCTGCCTGTGCTCTACCGACTGGTGCATGGGCGTGAGCGAGAGATCAACCCAGCACCTCTCATGGCCTGAGACAGGGACCCGACTGCCCAGAAGGTTCGGCCATTGTGGACGCTTCGAGCTTCGATAGCCGATCAACCGGCGTTGCAAGACGCGATCCCTGAACGCAGCGCGACGGGCGGAAGTTTACGCGCAGCTTATGCATGTGGGCGACAACCCATGCAGCGAGCAAATGCCCGGCGCGCGTAGCGAGCCGTTTCAAAGGCATCTCCCGCAGGACTTCCGATGACGTTCGATCTGGCTCTTGGCGGCATCGTTTCCGCATTCGCTGCAGTGTACCTGCTCTTCGTCCTTTGGCGGCCGGAGCGTTTCTGATGGCCGCTGCCGCACCGCCGCTGCTGACGGGGGCAATCGCGGGCGATGCGGCGCGACAGGCGTTCGGCAAGCTCGAGCCGCGCCAGCTGGTGCGCAACCCGGTGATGGCCGTGACTGCGCTGGCCGCAGCCTTTGCGACCTTGCTGTGGCTGGCAAACCTCGTCCGCGGCACAGGTGCGCCGGCGCTGGAGGGGCAGATTGTCCTCTGGCTGTGGGCGACCGTGCTGTTCGCCAATTTCGCGGAAGCCGTGGCCGAGGGGCGTGGCAAGGCGCAGGCCGGATCCCTGAAGGCGACGCGCGCCGAACTCACCGCCAGGCGCTCGACCGGCGCTGGGGGTGCCTTCGAGATTGTGGCGGCGGCGCGCCTGGCAGTGGGCGAGGAGGTGATCGTCGAATCGGGTGACCTGATCCCCGCCGACGGCGAGGTCGTCTCGGGCGTGGGATCGGTGAACGAAGCTGCCATCACCGGGGAATCGGCACCCGTCATCCGCGAAGCGGGCGGGGATCGATCCGCAGTGACGGCGGGCACCAGGCTGCTCGCCGGCACGATGATCGTGCGCGTGACTGCCGGGCCCGGCGCCAGCTTCCTGGACCGGATGATTGCGCTGGTGGAAGGCGCCGAGCGGCAAAAGACGCCGAACGAGATTGCGCTCACCGTGCTGCTCGCGGGCCTCACCCTCATCTTCCTGGTGGTGGTTGCGACGCTGCCGGCCTTTGCCGCCTTTTCCGGCGCCGTGATCGCCGTGCCGCTGCTGGTGGCGCTGTTCGTCGCGCTGATCCCGACGACCATCGCCGGGCTGCTGTATGCGATCGGCATCGCCGGCATGGACCGGCTGGTGCGGTTCAATGTGCTGGCAAAATCCGGTCGCGCAGTGGAGGCGGCCGGCGATATCGACACGCTGCTGATCGACAAGACCGGCACCATCACCATCGGCGACCGGCAGGCGACGGACTTTCTGGCCGTGCCCGGTGTGGCGCGCGAGCGGCTGGTGGAAGCGGCGCGCCTGGCGAGCCTGGCGGACGAGACGCCGGAAGGCCGCTCCATCGTGGCGCTGGCCGGCCCGGGCCCCGATTTGCCGCGCGACGCCGACATCCTTGCCTTCTCGCCCTCGACGCGCGTCTCCGGGGTGGAGCTGGCCGACGGCGAGATCGTGAAGGGCGCAGTCGATGCCGTGCTGAAACGGCTCGGTATCGCCGAAGCGCCGGCGCTGCGTGCGATTGCCGATGGGATCGCGCGCTCTGGCGGCACGCCGCTCGCCGTCGCCCGCAATCGCGAGCTGCTCGGCATCGTCCACCTGAAGGACATTGTGAAGGGCGGCATCCGCGAGCGGTTCGGCGAACTGCGCCGCATGGGCATCCGCACCGTGATGATCACCGGCGACAATCCGCTGACGGCGGCCGCCATCGCCGCCGAAGCGGGGGTGGACGATTTCCTCGCCGAGGCAACGCCGGAGGACAAGCTCGCCTTCATTCGCCGCGAGCAGGCCGGCGGGCGGCTGGTCGCCATGTGCGGCGACGGCACCAACGATGCGCCGGCGCTCGCCCAGGCCGATGTTGGGGTCGCCATGAACACCGGCACACAGGCGGCGCGCGAGGCCGGCAACATGGTCGATCTGGACAGTGACCCGACCAAGCTCATCGAGGTGGTGGGCATCGGCAAGCAGCTGCTGATGACGCGGGGCGCGTTGACCACCTTCTCGGTTGCGAACGATGTGGCCAAATATTTCGCGATTCTACCGGCGATCTTCGTCGTCGTTTATCCGCAGCTCGCGGTGCTGAACCTGATGCGCCTCGACAGCCCGCAGTCGGCTGTGTTGTCGGCGATCATCTTCAACGCCCTCATCATCCCGGCACTGGTGCCGCTGGCCTTGAAGGGCGTCGCTTATCGCCCGGCAAGCGCCGCACAGCTGCTGAACCGCAACCTGCTTGTCTATGGCCTGGGCGGCCTCGTCGTGCCCTTTGCCGGGATCAAGCTCATCGACCTCGCCGTCTCGGCGCTGGGTCTCGCCTGAGGCTTCCCATGTTCGAATCGCTCCTCATTCCCTCGCTGGTCATCGGCGGTACGGCGCTCCTCTCGGTGCCGCTCGGCAGCTGGCTGGCCCGCGCCATGAATCCGGCACCGGCCGATGCGGCAATGGCGCGCGCCACAAGCCTGTTCGCGGGCGTCGCCGGCACGGCTGCCCTGCCGGGGCAGGACTGGAAGGCCTATGCCGCAGCGCTGCTGACGTTCAACCTGCTGGCGTTCCTGTTCGTCTTCGCGCTCTTGCTGGTGCAGCAGCATCTGCCGCTGAACCCCGATGGCCACGGGGCCCTCAGCTGGGATCTCGCGTTCAACACGGCTGCCAGCTTCGTGACCAACACAAATCTCCAGCATTATTCCGGCGAGCAGGCGATGAGCTATCTGTCGCAGATCGGCGGGCTGATGTGGCTCCAGTTCGTCACCCCTGCGGTCGGCCTCGCGGTGCTGACAGCGGTCGCACGCGGGTTGGCCGGCCGATCGGACCTGGGCAATTTCTGGATCGACCTGCAGCGCGCGACCTTTCTCGTGCTGCTGCCGCTTGCCATCCTGTGGGCGACCGCGCTCGTCCTTCTCGGCGTGCCGATGACGCTGGAGGGTGCGGCAACCGCCACGACGCTCGAAGGTGCCAGCCAGGCGATTGCGCGCGGGCCGGTCGCGGCCTTCGTCGCCGTCAAGCAGCTCGGTACCAACGGCGGCGGCTTTTTCGGCCCCAACTCCGCGCATCCGCTCGAGAACCCGGGGATGTGGAGCAATCTTTTGCAGACGATCGGGATCCTGCTGATCCCGATGGCCTGCGTCTGGATGTTCGGCCGCATCCTCGGCAGGCCAGCCCATGCCCGCCTCGTCTTCATCGTAATGCTGGGCTTTCTGGTGCTGAAGCTGTCGGTCGCCATGGTGACGGAGGCAGCGCCGACGGTCGCCTTCGCCGGCCTCCCCGTCACGACCGAGGCCAATCTCGAAGGCAAGGAAGTGCGCCTGGGCGGGGCGGCCAGCGTCACCTGGGCGGTGCTGACGACCGCGACCAGCAATGGCTCGGTCAACGCCATGATGGACAGCCTGAACCCCCTGACCGGGCTCGTGCCCATGGTCGACATGTGGCTCAACTCCACGTTCGGCGGCATCGGCGTGGGGCTGGTCAACATGTGGCTCTACATGCTCGTCGCCGTGTTTTTGGCAGGCATGCTGATCGGGCGGACGCCGGCCTATCTCGGGCACAAGGTCGAGGCGCGCGAGGTGCGGCTCGCCATTCTGGCGCTGGCGCTGCACGCCGTCCTCATCCTCGGCGGGACCGCACTGTTCGCCGCGACGCCCATGGGGGCGGCAACCACCAGCAACCCCGGCCCGCACGGCTTCAGCCAGATCCTCTACGAATTCACCAGCGCCAGCGCGAACAACGGATCGGGTTTCGAAGGGCTGGGCGACAACACGGTGCCTTGGAATGTCGCGACCGGTATCGTCATGCTGCTGGCGCGCTACCTTCCCATCCTGTTGCCGCTCGCCATCGTCGGACTGTTGGCGGCAAAGCCCCGCGCGGCCGAGACGGCGGGGACGTTGTCGCCCGAGGGGCCGACGTTCGGCTTCATGCTGGCGCTCACCATCCTGCTGTTTGGCGCGCTCACCTTCCTGCCCGCTGCCGTGCTCGGCCCTGTTGCCGAGCATCTGGCGCACAGCTGACCCTCGGAAAGTCCTGACATGTCGGTTTTCGCTGCCTTTCGCACCAGTCTCGCCACGCTTGCGGTGTGTTCCGGCCTCTATACGGGCCTGGTGCTGGCGGTGGGGCAGCTTGTCACGCCGGCCACCGCCAACGGCCAACTGGTGATGCTAGACGGCACGATCGTCGGCAGCCGGCAGGTGGCGCAGAAATTCGAGGCGCCGGCCTATCTGTGGCCGCGTCCATCGGCTGTCGACTACAATGCCACCGCCGCCGGGGGCTCCAACAAGAGCGTGGCCAATCCCGAGCTTCGCACCCGCGCCGAGGCGCTGATCGCCCGTTATGGCGCCAACGCCGGGCGCCCCCTGCCCGCAGAACTCGCGACCGCTTCAGGATCCGGACTTGATCCGCACATCAGCCTGGATGCGGCCCTGTGGCAGGCGCGGCGCGTTGCAGCCGCGCGCGGCGTTCCAGAACCGGCGGTGGCGGCGCTGCTCCGGCGGCAGGCCGGTATGCAGCCGCGCGCGTCTGGCACCCGACGGATTAATGTCCTCGAAGCCAATCTCGCGCTCGACACCGCCTTTCCGCTAAGGGAGGCGGGTGGCTGAGCTCGACCGACCCTCACCGGACGCCCTGCTGAAGCAGGCTGCGCGCGAAACCCGTGGGCGGCTGAAGGTGCTGCTGGGCGCCGCACCCGGTGTCGGCAAAACCTATGAGATGCTGCGCGAAGGCGGCGACCGGCTGCGGGCTGGCGAGGATGTGGTGATCGGCCTGGTTGAAACCCATGGCCGGGCCGATACCGCCGCGCTGGTCACGCCGTTCGAGATCGTGCCGCGCCGGGCGGTTCAGCACCAGGGTCATGCGCTCGAAGAGATGGACCTCGACGCGCTTCTGGCGCGGAAGCCGGCAGTCGCGCTGGTCGACGAGCTCGCGCACAGCAACGCGCCAGGCAGCCGCCACCCCAAGCGCTGGCAGGATATCGAGGAGCTGCGCGACGCCGGCATCGATGTCGTTACCACCCTCAATATCCAGCATGTCGAAAGTCTGAACGACATCGTTGCCAGCTTCACCCATGTGCGGGTGCGCGAAACGGTGCCCGACCATGTGCTGGAGGACGCCGAGATCGAGGTGGTCGACCTGCCGGCCGACGAACTGATCGCGCGGTTGAAGGCGGGCAAGGTCTATGCCCGAGCCGAGGCCGACCGGGCGCTCGGCAATTTCTTCGGCAAGACCAACTTGCAGGCGCTTCGGGAGATGGCGCTGCGCCGGGCCGCGCAGGTGGTCGACCGGCAGATGCTGGACCATGTGGCGGCAAGCGGCGCCGCCGGCCAATGGGGCGCCGGCGAGCGGCTGCTGGTCGCTGTCTCCGATGCGCCGGGCTCGGAAACCGTGGTGCGCACGGCCAAGCGGCTGGCCGATGCGATGAAGGCGCCCTGGACGGCGGTGGTGGTGGAAACGGCGCGCATGGCCGGGCTGGAGCCGGCGGCCCGTGAACGCGTGGCCGAAGCCCTTCGCCTCGCCATGACGCTGGGCGCCAGCATCGCGACCGTGCCGGCAGCCAGCGTTGTGGACGGCCTGAAGG
>JANPJJ010000047.1:0-31276 GCA_031425455.1 Sandaracinobacter sp.
CCATCGCGACCGTGCCGGCAGCCAGCGTTGTGGACGGCCTGAAGGCGCAGATTGCCGATACGCGGGTCACGCATCTTGTCGTCGGCAAGTCCCGCCGGAACTGGTGGTTCGAACTGCGGCACGGTTCGGTTGTGGATCAGCTGGTGCGCGGCCTGTCGGACGTGGCGGTGCATGTCGTGCCTTTGGCCGACGGTCAGGCGAAACCCGCGCCGACGCCGATACGGATCGACTGGAAGGGCATGTCAGTCGGCGTCGCGACCGCAGCGCTCACGGTCGGCCTCGGCCTCGTCCTGCAGCCGCTGATCGGCTTCGGCGCGATCGGGCTCCTGTTCCTTCTGCCGGTCACCCTTGCCGCCACGCGTCACGGGCTTCAGGCAGGGCTTGCCGCAACCGTTGCCTCGACGCTCGGCTACAACTTCTTTTTCCTGCCGCCGCTGCACACTTTCACGATCACGGACCCCGCCAACATCGCGACCCTGCTGTTGCTGGCGCTCGTCGCCGTCGTCGTCAGCGAACTCGCCGGGCGTCTTGGCCAGCGCGCTTCCATCGGCAGCCGCCAGGCCCGCGAGAATGCCGCGCTGGCGGCCTTCGGGCAGCGCCTTGCGGGGCTGGCGAGCGAGGCCGATACGGCATCCGCGATTACAGGCGAGCTTTCGAGCCTGTTCGGACGGCAGGCCGTCCTGATGGTGGCAGACACCGACGGACTGCGGCTCGCCGCTGCGACCCCGGCCGACGCCCGGCTCGACGCGATCGACATGGCATCGGCACAATGGACGCTCGACAAGGGCACCACCGCAGGGGCCGCCACCGATACGTTGGCCGCCGGCGTCTGGCAGTTCCACGCGCTGAAAACGTCGCTCGGCGTGCTTGCCGTTGCCGGGATCGCTGACCCCGATGGAGGCAACCCGCTGCCGGCCGACCGCGCCTTGCTGTTCACCACGATCCTCGGCCAGGCGGCGCTTGCCTGGGAGCGCATCCGGCTGGAAGCCGATGCCCGCGCGGTCGCCGAACTGCGCAGCCGCGACCAGCTGCGCTCCACCCTGCTGGCCTCGATCGGCCATGATCTGCGCACGCCGCTGACCTCGATCGTCGCCGCCGTCGAGGAGTTGCGAACGGAAGGCCCGCCGACGCCCGCGCTTGACCTGCTGCATCGGGAAACCCGGCGGCTGGCGCGCTTCTTCGCCGATCTCATCGACATGACCCGCGTTGAAACGGGGGCGCTGAAACCGCGGCTGGAGCCGATCGACCTGACCGACGCCTGCGCGTCGGCGCTGTCCGACATGGCGGCAGAACTCGCGGGGCATCGGGTGCAGGTGGAGATTCCGCCCGACCTGCCGCTCGTCGAGACCGATCCGCGCCTGCTGCACCACATGCTCATCAACCTGCTCTCGAACGCTGCCGCCTACACGCCGCCGGGAACAGTGGTACGGCTGGTTGCCGAAAGCGACGGCCGCGACTTGCTGCTGCTCGTGGAGGATGACGGGCCCGGCCTGCCCCACGCCGAGCCGGAGCGGCTGTTCGATCGCTTCCAGGCCGGCGAGGTGTCCGACCGCACCGGCGGCACCGGTCTGGGGCTCGCCATCGTGAAAGGCTTTGCCGACGCGCTGGGGGTGCAGCCATCGGCCGCCAACCGCGCGCAGGGCGGTGCCCGCTTCACCCTGCGCTTTCCCGCCGCCCTGCTGCGGCCGGTTGCCGGGTCGCCCGCCGCTTGAGCGCGCGCATCCTGTCGGTCGATGACGAACCGGCCATAAGGCGGCTGCTGCGCGCCGCCCTCGAACGCGGCGGCCATGTGGCGAGCGAAGCCGGAACGGCCCGCGGCGCGCTGGATGAGGCCCGCCGCAACCGGCCGGACCTGGTGCTGCTCGACCTCGGTCTGCCCGACCGCGACGGGCTGGAGCTGATCCCGCTGCTGGCGCCGAACAGCGCCGTGATCGCGCTGACCGCGCGCGACGCGACCGACGACAAGGTCGCCGCGCTCGATCTCGGCGCCGTCGATTATGTGGTGAAGCCGTTCGACACCGAGGAGCTGCTGGCGCGAATTCGCGTGGCGCTGCGCAACCGCGCCCGCGCGACCGCTGGCCGCGAGGTCGTCGAAGCCGGCTCCATTCGCATCGACCTCGCGTCGCGCGAGGTCTCCCGCGACGGCCAGAAGATGCACCTGCCGCCGCGCGAGTTCGACCTGCTGCTGGAACTTGCCCGCCACCCGGGGCGCGTCCTCACGCACCGGCACTTGCTGACCAGCGTCTGGGGGCCGGCGCATGCCGAGGACGTCGCCTATCTGCGCGTCGCCGTCCGCGCGCTGCGCGCGAAGCTGGAGCTCGACCCGTCGCGCCCGGCGCTGATCGTGAACGACCCCAGCATCGGCTATCGCCTTCTGGCGCCGTCTTGAAAGTCTGACGCGCCTTCAACGCCAAGCGAGAACAGTCCCGGAAAACAGGGATCTGAGGCCACCCCCACCGGCCTGATTGTCCAAGTCATTCGGAATATTTTCACCGGGCGGCGTGTCTCCAAACGAGGACTTTTCGGACGAAGCCGCCAACGAGGTGCTGGCACGAAAGCGGTCATAACCTCAACGCGCAAAAATCGCAGAACAAGCGAGATTGAGATAGTCCTCGACGGCCTGCTCATTAGGCACATCGCCCCCGAACAGGATCGGGGAATAAAGCGGACCATAGAGGATCGCCGAAGCTGCCGGGAGACGCCCGGTGGCGCATCGATCGGCCTGATCAGCGAAGCAATGATGAAGGGCCATAATCCGCACTGGATCGATCCCGTTGGCCAGCGCGTAACCTTTGCCTGCCGATGCGACAGCGTTTCCGAAGTCGACGGCACATATGCCAAGATGACGGCGGCAGGCTATGACGGTCGCCAGGAGCCTTGGGACTCGCCCTGGGGCCAGCGCTACGCGATGCTCGGCGATCCCGATGGCAACCGGGTCGACCTGTTCGCCGAACTGGGCAAGGCATGACAGAGAGGGGCGCGACGGTCCTTATCACCGGCGGCGGGTCGGGCATCGGTGCCGGTCTCGCCGCCGCCTTTCACGCGCGTGGGGCGAAGGTCATCATCGCATCCCCGGTTTGCGGGCCTCGTCCATCGGGCCGAGAATTGCCGTCTCTCCGGCTCCCGCCGTCAGCAGCAAAGTGCCGCCGGGCTGGGGCGCCAGTGTTTGCGCTGCAGCGAGGAAAGACTGAAAGCGCCGCTCCTGCTCCATTACCGGTGGCTCGCACGCCATCTGGGTTCCGATCATCGGACCATAGATCTTCAGACCTTCGCCGGTCAGCATGTAGCGCCCGCCAAAACCGTTGCAGCCCCCGTTTGCAGAAATATTGCCGTCGCTGCCGAACATCAGGGTCATCGGGGCGTGGCCCCCGGGCACCGCTGGCCGCCCATTCAACGTGAGCACCTGCCACTTGCGGTCCTTGATCGGCGTTGCGGCTGCAGCCGGCTGAGGCGTAAGCCCGCCAGCGAGCTCCTGGACCTCGGCGCGACGGACGCGCCGGTCATAGAGGCAAAGCATCGTCGCGGCAGCACCCTTCATGTGCGGCTGCGGCCATGTGCCGGTGACGACCCGGGCGTCCATGCCGTTGCGGTCGGAAAAGCGTGTTGCCGGGCCGGCGCCCGCATCGCGGAGCCCTGCGGCCTTCAGGCATGCAGTGGCGGAAGCCCGATCCAAAGCGGCGAAACTGACCGGCGTGGCCGCCTGTGCAGGGCCGGAAAGCAAAAGCATCGCAGCCGCCACAACCAAACTGCCGAGCCTGTCCGATATTGCCAAATGATCCCCCGACATGGCTCAGACCATCGTCCGGCTGCAGCGCACATCGGCGAGACAGGCGACGCGGTTCCCCGTCTCCTGCGGTGCCACCGGGGCATGGTTCCAGCCAGGCGATGCGCAGAAGCGCTCGGCTCGCAATGTACGCATGGTATCGGACCTCTCTGTTGGATCTCGTCTTGCCTCGTTTTGCGCCGTACGCCGTGGGTACGCAAGCGCACCTGCACAATGCGATGGCTGGGCAACAACCGGAGTGTTGCCTGATCGTCCCGCGGCCAAGGCGCGATTCTGCGATCCGGCGAGGGGCGCTAGTCAGTCCGGCATGAATGTTCTATCGGAGAAAGCCGTTTCAGAATCAGAGAACTGCCATGCTGCATGATATCCCACATCCCTATCTGATCTATGCCGGGCATGCGGTCGATGCACTGGATGTGAAAACCGGCATGGGTCTGGTCGAGTGGCGGCCGAACTGGTGTGGCGGGCAATGGCGAGAATCGGAGTCGGTCTACGATCTTCGGCTGCCGGATATGACGCCGACCGCGGCCAGGGCTGCGGGAATGACAACGATGGTTATCGGAGTTGCCGAATTCGGTGGCCGATTGACCGACGGTCTGAAGGCGGCGGTCGCGGAGGCCATCGCCGCTGGCTTGAACGTGGCATCCGGGCTGCACGACAGGCTCAACGCCGATCCCGACCTTGCCCGAGCGGCTCGGCAAGCGGGCGTGCATCTGTTCGATGTGCGTGGCCTGCCGCCGGGAGCGCAGCCGCCCGTCGCTTCCGGCCGCCGCCGGACCGGGCGCCGCTTGCTGACGGTCGGCACGGATTGTGCCGTGGGGAAAAAGTTTACTGCGCTCAGCCTGGAGCGTGACCTGCATGCAGCCGGCCGATCGGCGACGTTTCGTGCAACCGGGCAGACCGGGGTTCTGATCAGCGGCGGCGGGGTGGCAATCGATGCCGTTGCGGCGGACTTCCTGGCGGGTGTGGTGGAACAGATGACGCCGGACAACATGTCCGACCACTGGGACATTGTGGAAGGTCAGGGATCGCTGCACCATCCGGCGTACGCGGCTGTCAGCCTCGGCCTGCTCCATGGGGCGCAGCCCGATGCCTTCGTCGTTTGCCACGAAGCGGGCCGGGAGGCCGTGTTGGGCTATGAGACCTTCCCACTGCCGTCGATCGGCGACTGCATTGAGCTTGTGGTGGCGAACGGTCGGCGTCTCAATCCCGACATCCGCTGCGTTGGAGTGAGTCTCAACTGTTCGCAGATCCGACCTTCGGAGCGCGCGGCGGCAAAGCGCGCGCTGGAAGCCGAGGCGGGACTGCCGGTTGTCGATCCGGCGGAGGATGGAACCGGGCGGCTCATTGCCGCAATGGACGGCCTGAGATGAGCCGTTTGTGATTCTCCGGATCTGCGATTAGCTGTTCGCCATGCTGATGTCGGATCTCTCCCGAAGCGCTCTTCCGCCCCGCAATCCCGGTGCTGTGCTTCGCTCCCTTCGCGCGGACCGCGGCTGGACGCTGCTGGAACTGAGCCAACGAACCGGGCTGCCGGTCTCGACCCTGTCGAAGGTCGAAACCGGCAAGATGACGCTGACCTATGACAAGATGGTCCGGATCGCGACGGGGTTGAACATCGATATTGGCGTGCTGTTCGCTGCGCCAACCGAACAGGAGCCGGCAGCGGCTGTTCCGCGTTCAGGCCGGCGGAGCATCACGCGAGCCGGGGAGGGCCACCAGATCGATACCGGCAGCGGGCTTCAGACCTATCCGGCGACCGACCTTCTGGGGAAGCAGCTCGTTCCGCTTTTCATGGAGGTGCGGGCCCGCAGCCGCGAGGCGTTCGGGCCCCTGCTGCGCCACCCCGGCGAGGAATTCGTGGTGGTGATCGAGGGGGTACTCGAGCTGCATACCGAATTTTATGCGCCGGCACGGCTGGAAAAGGGCGATTCGATCTACTTCGACAGCAGCATGGCGCATGCCTATGTGGCTGCGACCGACGAGCCTTGCCTGATCCTGTCGGTCAACGCGACGGCGGAGTGGGGCGCGCGGGGCAGCTCGCCGGTGCGGCTCGCGTCCGACACGGTGCCGCTGTCCACCATCCCGCGCTAGAGCGCTCTTCTCAGTCCAGGCTGGCGATACAGTCAACTTCGACCTGGATGCCGGCCAGCAGCTCGCAGATGATGGTCGTCCGCGCCGGTCGTGCAGCGCCGAGCACTTCGGCATAGATGGCATTGAATTCGGCAAAGCGGGCGGCATCCCGAAGATACACCTGGACGCGCACGACACAGGACCAGTCCGCGTCGGCAGCCTCAAGCACGCGTTGCACATTGGCCAGCGTCATTGCGGTTTCCTCCGCGAAGGTCGCGTTGACAATGGCGCCGGTGGCCGGGTCCTGCGGTCCCTGGCCGGACACGAAAAGCAGTCGCCCCTGTGTTATGACGCCCTGCGAAAAGGGGCCGATCGCAGGCGGGGAGCCGGGCGGATTCAGATAGGAAAACATCGCCGTATATTATCAGATACAGAAAAATTGTCTATTGACGAAAACCAGGGGGCGTTGGATGGGAAGGTCGTAAGAGGAGAGGCGTGCAGCCATGAACGACATGCCGGGGCCTAGCGCAACACGGTTGCTGACCGATACCGACCGGGCGTCCGTGCTCCATCCCTTCACCCGGCTGGACCATTATGCCAGCGGCGCGACCCCGGAGCCTTTGGTTGTGGACCGGGCCGAGGGCATGCGCGTCTATGATATCAACGGGCGCGAGATCCTGGACGGCTTCTCGGGTCTTTACTGCGTTAATGTCGGTTACGGCCAGCAGCGCATCGTCGATGCTATGGCCGCCCAGGGTGCAAGGCTGCCTTTCTACCATGTGTTCGCGGGCGCCACCCATTCGCCCGCGATCGCGCTCGCAGACAAGCTGCTGAAGCTTTCGGGCGGGCGGATGAAGCGCGTTTTCTTCGGAAGCTCGGGGTCGGACGCGAACGAGACCCAGATCAAGCTGGCCTGGTATACCAGCAATGTGCGGGGCACGCCTGCCAAGAAGAAGATCATCGCCCGGCATCGGGGCTATCACGGCGGCACCATCATGACCGCCAGCCTGACCGGGCTGCCGATCTACCACCAGGGCTTCGATCTGCTGAACGAGGTGGTCCGGCGGACAACCGCGCCGGATCTCTTCTGGTCGGGCCATGACAGCGACGGGGCGCTTGTTGCCCAGTGCGTCGCCGACCTGGAAGCCCTTGTCGCGGCCGAAGGGGCGGATACCATCGCCGCCTTCATCGCGGAGCCGATGATCGGCGCGGGCGGGCTGGTGCCCCCCCCGGCCGGTTACTGGCCGGCGATCCAGGCCGTGTTGCGACGGCACGACATCCTGCTGATCCTGGATGAGGTCGTCACCGCCTTCGGGCGCGTCGGCGAGATGTTCGGCGGCGACCTGTGGGGGATCGAGCCCGACCTGGTGACCCTCGCCAAGGGTCTGACCAGCGGCTACGCCCCGCTTTCGGCCGTCATGGTGGGCCCGCGGGTCTGGGAAGCCTTGGAGGCGGGCGGCGCGCAGCATGGTATCTTCGGGCACGGATACACTTATACGGCGCACCCGACCTGCGCTGCCGCCGCACTCGCCAACATCGCGATCATCGAAGACGACGGGTTGCTGGAAAATGCCCGGGACGTCGGGCCCTATCTCACCGGGCTCGTCCGCGAGCGGCTCGGTGCGCATCCGCTGGTCGGCGAGGTACGGGGCGTCGGGATGACGACGGCGGTCGAGTTCGCGGCCGAGGGGTCGCCGCGACGGCACCTGCCCAAGGAGCTTCGCTTTGCCGGGCGCTGCAATGTCGCGGCGGTCGCGGCGGGCATTTTTGCCCGGACCATGCCGTTTGGCGACATCATCGGCTTTGCACCTCCGCTCGTGATGACGCGGGCGGAAGCGGATCGGCTGGCCGAGGGGCTGCATCTTGCCGTCGACGAGGCTTTTGCGGGGCTGACGTTGGATGAACGGGCGGCTTGCGCCTGATGCCGCTGTATCCGTTCGTCACGCTGGATGTCTTCACCGACCAGCGGTTCGGCGGCAACCCGCTGGCCGTGTTTCCGACGGCCCGGGGTCTCAGCACCAACGAGATGCAGGCGCTTGCCCGCGAATTCAACATGAGCGAGGTTGCGTTCGTTCTTCCCGCCACCGGCCCCCACAATACGGCGCAGGTCCGCATTTTCACGCCCGAACTGGAGATCGACTTTGCCGGCCACCCCAATGTGGGCGTCGGATGGGTGCTGGCCGATGGCGGCACAGGCGGGGGACGTTATCGGCTGGAACAGGGCGCGGGCGTGGTCGATGTCGAGGTGGGTCCGGACGGGGATGGCCGCCGCCTGAGCCGGATCGGAGCGCCGCAGCCGCTGAGCTTCGGCCAAGCGCCGGACGCCACGCTGGTGGCGGCCTGTGCCGGGCTGGCCGTAGGCGACATCGGCACGCCGCGCCTATGCTCGGTGGGCCTGCAAACCTTGTGCGTTCCGGTCGCGCGCGAGACGCTGGACCGGGCTGCCTGCGATCCGCTGGCCTTCCAGCGGTTGGCCGGGGTGCGGCCCGATCTGTCCAGCATCTGCCTCCTGTTCCTGTACGCTTGCGAGGGCCGGCACGTGGAGGCGCGCATGTTCGCGCCGCTGTCCGGCGCGGTGGAGGACCCGGCGACGGGCAGCGCTGCATCGGCCCTGGTCGCCCTGTTGCTGTCGGAGAGCGACGAGGCCACGCTTGAGCTGGAGATCAGCCAGGGTGTCCTGATGGGGCGGCCGAGCCGCATTTATGCTGCAGCCCATCGTTCGGCGGATGGCATCCGTGCGAGTGTCGGGGGGCGCTGTGTCTATGTGTTGCGGGGCGAAGCCGAAGTGTGACGGACCTTCCGCCGCCACTGGCCTATGCCGATCGCTGGCGTTCGCGCCCGGGCCAGCGGCTCGGGCTGAAGACCGAGGGTGACGGCGAGGCGACGGTCGACCTGGTCCGGTTGCGCGGGCTGCTTGGAACGGGGATACCCACGGGTTACAGGTCCAGCCTGGTAGCTTCGATGGGCAAGATCGCACTGACGCCGCGGGCCCCACCCATGGGCAGTTTCGCAGAGGTGGATCCGGGCCCGGTAAGTTGTGCCGCTGATGACTGGGCCTGGTGTCTGTCGCTGTTTCCGACCCTGACGGACGACGGCACTGTTCTGGCCTGGGGCAGCCATCTGCGTATCGGGCTGGCGGGGGGCCGGCTGGTCGCGCATTGGCCCGGCGCCCGGCTCGAGGCGCCGATCGACGCCGGCGGCTGGAGCCGTATCGAGTGCGGGCTGCGGGATGGGGAACTGCGACTTGTTGTGCAGCCGCTCGGCCCCGGCGCCTGGCACCGTCTGCCGGCCCTGGCGCGGTGCAGTGCCACGGGCCAGGATGTGAAGGGGATGCTGCGGCTGGGTCAGGGCATGAACGGCCGGATCGGCGGGCCGCGCCTTGTGGTCGGCGGCGAAGAGGTGGCATCCTGGCATCTCGGGCAGGACATGATGCGGCAGTCGGTTCGCGGGCGCGGCGCGCGCGCGGGCGAGTTGCGGCTGGTGAATGCCCCGCGGCGGGCCGTACGCGGCGCAGCATGGACGGGCCGGCACCATGCCTGGCGCGACAAGCCGGATCATTACGACGCGGTCCATTTCCACACGGACGACCTGGCAGACTGCCTGTGGCCCGACAGCGTCGAAGTGGGCATCCCGCCCGGAGCGCCGGGGGGCATCTACGCGGCGCGCGTCGCGAGCCCGGCGGGCGTGCACCATGTGCCGATTTTCGTCCGGTCGCAACGGTCTGAGCGGTTGCTGTTTCTCGCGCCGACCTTTTCATATCTCGCTTATGGCAACAGCCTGTGGGCGTCGCCTTCCGCCCCGCGGATCGAGGCGGCGTGGCCACAGGAAGCGGCTGCGATGCGGCGGTCGGGGCTTTCGACCTACAGCCGCCACCGCGACGGATCTGGGATCGGTCAGGTCTCGATGCGACGGCCGATCCTGAACGCGACGCCCGGCTTCCTGGGCGAAGCGATCGGCGGCCAGGTGCTTCTGAACGATGATCTGCGCATTCTTTCATGGCTGGACCGCTGCGGCGAAGCGTACGGGGTGGTGACCGATCACGATCTGCACGCCGAGGGGCAGGCGGCCCTGCGCGGATGTGCGACGCTGGTGACGGGGACGCACCCCGAATATCTCAGTCGCGAGGTGCTGGAAGCTCTGGAGGGCTTTGTCGAGCGCGGCGGTCGGCTTATCTACATGGGCGGTAACGGCTTCTACTGGCGGGTGGCCTTCCTGCCCGACGCGCCCCACGTGATGGAGCTGCGACGGAGCGAGGGCGGCATCCGGATCTGGGCCGAGCCGTCCGGCGAATATTGCCACCAGGCCGATGGCGAACCCGGCGGGCTGTGGCGCCGGCTGGGACGCTCTCCCAACCGGTTGGTTGGGGTGGGTTTCAGCGCGCAGGGGGACGAGACCCCGACGCGGCCCTATGTGCGGACTGCCGCGGCCGCCAACCCGCGCGCGGCCTTCCTGTTCGAGGGGGTGGCAGAGGGACCGATCGGCAGACCCGGTCCGCTGGGGGCGGCCGGCGGCTACGAGATGGACCGGGCCGACCGGGCGCTGGGCACGCCGCCGCACGCGCTGGTGGTGGCGCGAACCGAAACGTTCGACAGCGGCATGGAACCGGTGAACGAAGAGCGGCTGACCCACCGCCTGCTGGAGGCGGACGAGGACCCGATTCGCGCGGACCTCACGTTCTTCGAGGGCCCGAACGGCGGGGCCGTGCTGTCAACTGGTTCGATCCCGTTTGCCGGCGCGCTTGACGAGATGGACGGGGCCGGGAAGCTGATGGAAAATGCGCTTCGGCGCTTTCTGGACCCTGCGCCGTTTGCGCTGCCGGAAAAAGGCGGTGCGCATGAACAGGACTGACCTGCATATTGCGCTCCGGCGGGATCTCCATGCCAACCCGGAGCTGGCCTTTGCCGAGACGCGGACGGCCGAGATCGTTGCCTCGCGATTGCGGCAGCTCGGAATCGAGGTCGCGACAGGGATCGGCGGCACGGGCGTGGTCGGCACGATCCGCAAAGGAGCTTCGGGCCGGGCGATCGCGTTCCGGGCCGACATGGACGCGCTGCCCATCGTGGAGGCGAACGCGTTTGCGCACGCCAGCCGAACGCACGGCGCGATGCACGCCTGCGGGCACGACGGTCACGTGGCGATGCTGCTGGCTGCGGCCGAGCAGCTCGCCGGTGCAGCGCAATTCGAGGGCAGCTTGCATCTGATTTTCCAGCCTGGCGAGGAGAGCGGACGGGGAGCCGTCGCGATGATCGAGGACGGTCTGTTCGAGCGTTTTCCGGCCGAGGCCGTCTTTGCGCTGCACAACTGGCCGGGCTTGCAAATCGGCGAGTTCGCAGTGTCGCCAGGCCCCGTGATGGCGGCGTGCAACGAGTTCCGGATCGAAATCAGCGGCAAGGGCGGGCATGCAGCGATTCCCGATCGCTGTGTCGATCCGGTGCTGGCGGCCACCGCAACGGTTCAGGCGCTGCAGATGATCGTCAGCCGCAACGTCCCGCCGGCCGATACTGTGGCCCTCAGCGTAACAACTCTGGAGGCCGGCGGCAGTCTGCACATTACGCCGGACCTGGCGCGAATTGCGGGCACGGTGCGAACCTACCGGGGGAGCATGAGTGATTTCGTTGAACAGCGGATGCGCGACATTGTGGCCGGCACTGCGGCAGCGCATGGGTGCAGCGGGAAGCTCGACTTCGTGCGCAATTGCGCGGCGACCGTGAACCACGCGACGCCTGCGGCCCGCGTGCGCGCTGCGCTGGAGGGGTTGGTCGGGCAAGGCCGGGTCCATCCGATGGCACCGGCCATGACCGCCGAGGACTTTGCCTTCATGCTGGAGGCGGTACCGGGCGCCTACTTCTGGATCGGCCACGGCGAGGGGGACGGACGCGCCGCCGGGCATGGGCTAGGCCCCTGCACCCTGCACAATCCGAGCTACGACTTCGACGACCGGCTGATTCCCATCGGGGCGGCTGCCTGGGTCGCGATCGCGGAAAGCTGGTTCTCTCGACCCTAGAGCATGTTTCGATCTGGTGGAATCACCAGGATCGAAAACCCATGCGGAAAAGCAACAACTTAGAGCGGCCGATCTGATGCAGTCAGATCGAGACTCGCTCTAGTTGCCCGCTGCATGCCGGGCTGCGCGGTGGCCGAACACCAGGGCCGGGCCGAGCGTGATGCCGGCCCCCGGATAGGCGCCGCCCATGAAGCTCGCCGCGTCGTTGCCGACGGCGTAGAGCCCGGGGACGGGTTGGCCGCCTTCGCCCAGCACGCGGCTGTCTGGGTCGGTGCCGAGCCCGGCGAAAGTGCCGATGTCGCCCGGCACCAAGCGGATTGCGTAATAGGGCGCTGTCTCCAGCGGGGCGACGCAGGGGTTGGGCGACACGCCGGCGCTGCCGTTGAAGCGCTGGTAGACGTTGGAGCCCTTGCCGAACTCCGGGTCTTCGCCCTTCGCGGCATGGGTGTTGAAGCGCGCGACCGTTTCCTCGAGCGCTGCCGGTTCTATGCCGCAGCGGCGGGCCAGGTCCGCCAGCGTATCGGCCTTCACGATGTAGCCCGATGCGACATGCGGCGCGAGGCGTCCGGGGAAGGGCGGCGCCATGCCCAGCCCGTAGCGGCGGATCGCGCGGGCATCGGTGACGAGATGGCAGGCGATCTCGGCCTCACCGCTGCAGGCGTCGGCCATGGCGGGCACGAAATCATGATAGCTGTTCGCTTCGTTGGTGAAGCGTCGGCCGTGCCGGGTGACGGCGATGTAGCCGGCCTTGCCGCGGTCAAAGAAGTGCGGGAATGGTGTCGAGCTCCCGTCGGGGTTGGGGGCGAGCGAGACCGGCGTCCAGGCGGCGGGTTGCGCAAGATCACCCACCAGAAGGCCCCCCCGGCCTTCCGCCAGCCGCAATCCGTCGCCGACATTCTCGGCTGGCGCGACCGTTCGGTGGGACGGGCTGGCGGCGACCTTGTCGTCGACGCGGGCCCGAGTGGCGGGGTCGGCGGGAAAGCCGCCCGTGGCCAGCACGACGCCCCGGCTGGCGCGAACGTCGACCGGGCCTGTAGGGCCGTCGAGCCGGGCGCCCACCACTCGGCCGTGCTCGGTGATCAGGCCCGCGATCGGCGAGCGGAGGCGAAGTTCGACCCCGGCTTCGAACGCCGTCAGCCCGAGCATGGCGACAAGCGCATTGCCGTTGGAAAGCCGCGCGCCGCGCGGGTGGCTCAGGCGGTCGCGGGCGTAGCGGGCGAAGCGGCTGCCCACGGTCAGCGCCGACTTCCACGAGCGCTGCATGCTGTAGAAGTGAACCAGGTCCTCGCGGCCGACCATCATGCCGCCCAGGATCGTGGTGGTCGACAGCGGCGGGCGCAGCTCGGCGAAGCGGGCGCCCAGACGGCCGCCGTCGAACGGCACCGGGCCGAGGGATCGTCCGCCGGAAAGACCGCCTTCGCGCTCCGGATGGTAATCCGGCCAGGCGGCGACCAGCGCGACCTCGAGGTGGCTGTTGGCTTCGAACCAGTCGAGGATGTCGGCCGCCTCGTCGACAAAGGCTTCGGCCTTGGCGGCGTCGAGCCGGTTGCCGCCCTCGCCGCGCAAATAGGCTAGCGCCGCCTCGCGACTGTCGGCGATGCCGGCGGCGCGAGCGGCGCGGTTCATGGGAATCCAGATGATGCCGGCCGAATAGCAGGTGGTGCCGCCGAACACCGGCGCTTTTTCGGCAATAACAACCTTCAGCCCCAGCCGCGCTGCCGTCACTGCGGCGGCGAGCCCTGAGGCGCCCGAGCCGGCGACCAGCAGGTCGCACTCGATCTGCTCGACGGCGTCCGCCATCAGGCCCAGACCTCAGGCGGGCAGGCGATGCACCCGTCGACATAGGTCGCCGCCTGGGCCCTGTCGCGCGCCAGCAGGAGCGGCCCGTCCAGATCGACGATCGTGCACTGCTGCCCCAGCAGCCAGGCCGGCGCCATCGCCAGAGACGTGCCCAGCATGTTGCCCACCATGAGCTCGAACCCCAGCTCGCGGGCGCTGTGGGCAAGGGCGAGGGCGGCGGTCAGGCCGCCGGTCTTGTCGAGCTTGATGTTGATGCCGTCATAGACCCGGCGCAACGACTGCAGGTCAGCCCCGGCTGTAAGGCTCTCGTCGGCAAACAGAGGGATCGGGCAGTCCAGCCCTTCCAGGCTGTCGTCGGCGCCGATGGGCACGGGCTGCTCGATCATGGCGACGCGCTGTTCCACAAGGTGCGGCAGCAGGGTCTGGAGGCGGCTCCGATCGAGCCCCTGGTTGGCGTCGACCCCTATCCATGCGTCGCTGCGGCACCTCCTGACCGCCGCGACACGCGCGACATCGTCTCCGTCGCCGACCAGCTTCAGCTTCAACGCGCCGAAGTCGGAGCGGCTTGCCGCGATGGCAGCCATCGCCGCCGGGGTGCTGGCCCCGATGCTGAAGGCGGTCTTGATCGGGCGGGGCGGAGGCAGGCCGGCGAGGTCCCAGGCGGGTCGTCCCGCGCAGCGCGCCTCCAGCGCCCAGGTCGCGCAATCGACGGCGTTGCGGGCGCCACCCGCAGGAAGCAACCGCAGGAGGGCGGCGCGGTCGATACCCCCCTCGATGTGGTGCCGGACCGCCTCCACTTCGGCGGCCATGCTCTCCACCGTCTCGCCCTGGAAATAGATGCCCGACGCCTCGCCCCGGCCTTGACGACCACCTTCCTCGAGGGTGATCGTCAGGGTTTCGGCGTCGGTCGAGATCAGCCCGGCGATCCGGAACGGCACGGCAAGCGGCCAGCGCTCGGCCTCGAGCCTGAGCGAACGACGGCCGTTCACCGGATCAGAACCGAAAGCCGATCCTGCCCTCGATCGTGCGCGGCGCCCCGAAGCTGTCGTAGACGCCCGAGAAGAACACGTCGGCACGCTGCACCCGGTACAGGTCGTTGAAGATGTTGCGGCCGACGACCTCGACGTAGAAGCGGTCGCCGGGCTCGGTCCAGCGAAGGGTGGCGTTGACGAGCGTGGAGGCCTCGTCCGAGCGTTCGGGCGCATCCAGTGTCAGCGGGAAGATGATGCTGCTGCGGTGGACGACTTCGGCGCGGGCACGAAGGCCGCCGCCGGCCACTGGGAAGTCGGCGTTGATGCCGGCCGATCCGCTGATCCGGGGCGACAGCGGCAGGCGGGTACCGGACAGGTCGAGGTCGTTCGACGGCGACACGTAGTTGCCAAACGACGCGTCCAGCCAGGTGCCCGAAGCGTCGAGGCTGATGACCTCGCCGAGCTTTGCCGTCATGCCGAGTTCAACCCCGTTGATCGTGGCGCTTTCGGCGTTGCTGACGGTGGCGACGGCGCCGCCCGCACCCAGTACGAGGGTGCGCAACTGCAGGTCCCGATAATCGTAGTGGAAGAAGGCGCCGTTCAGCTTGAGGGCGCCGTCGAAAAGGCTGGTGCGCGCCCCGATCTCGTAGGCGATGATCGTTTCGGGATCATATTGGGTGGGCGTGCCGGCGGCCAGCAGGTTGAAGCCGCCCGATTTGAACCCCTTGGTGACGCCGGCGAAGATCAGCGTGTCGTCGTTGGGGCGGAACTGG
Organism: Sandaracinobacter sp.; assembly: GCA_031425455.1. Classification (GTDB taxonomy): domain Bacteria; phylum Pseudomonadota; class Alphaproteobacteria; order Sphingomonadales; family Sphingomonadaceae; genus Sandaracinobacteroides. Next base: position 15,406 of record JANPJJ010000047.1, read on the forward strand.
ATCTGACCTTGCGGCGTAAAGGCGTCGAAGGTGGTGCGAACCGACTGGAAGGTGCCGCCCAGCAGGTTCTCCTGCGTGCCGCGCTTTATCTCGTCGTTGTAGCGTGCGCCGACCATCACCGACCACTGGTCGTTGAAGGCGTAGGTCGCCTGGCCGAAGGCGGCGAGGGCCGCGCTTTCGCTGGTGGTGTTGGCCCGCGCGAACGGCCCGAAGGCGAACCAGTCGATAAACTGCTCGCCGTCGTCGGTGTAGTAGTAGAGGCCGCCTGTCCATTGCAGCGGGCCGGTGCCGGTGCCGAAGAACTGCACTTCCTGCGAGAAGGATTTCACGTTGGTGGTACTGTCGAATGTCTCGTTGAAGTCCCCTGTAAAATCATAATCCAGACTATCGGCGGAATCATAACGGGTGAACCCGGTGATGGAGCGGATGCCGATCGGCCCCTGCCGCCATTCCAGCGTCGCGCCGTAAATTTCGGAGTCGCGCCGGCTTTCGACAGGCGAGTCCAGACGGATGTTGCGCTCGTCGACGCGCTGCAGGTTGGCGGGGACGACCAGGCCGTAGAAATTGTCGGGGAACTTCTTGAAGGAAGGGTCGGTGGAAATGCCGTAGCCCACGGTGCCGTCATCGCGGTTGACCTGCGCCAGCAGCGTCAGGCTAAGATCGTCCGTGACGTTGAACCTGACCTGGCCACGGAAGGCGAGAAAGTCCTGTGCATCCAGGCGGCCGCCGGTCAGGACATTGCGGGTATAGCCGTCGTCCTTGACGTAGCTCCCGGCGATGCGCGCGGCGACGGTGTCGTTGCCGGCATTGATGGCGCCTTGCAGCCGGACGAGGTTGTACGACCCGTACCCGCCCATGCCCTGGGCCGAGAAGCCTGGCGTGGGCGCGGTGGAAATGACGTTAATCGCTCCACCGGTCGCATTGCGGCCGTAGAGCGTGCCCTGCGGGCCCTTCAGCACCTCGACGCGTGAAACGTCGAACAGATCGGTCAGGACCATGCTGGATTGGGGCAGATAGATGCCGTCGAGGTGGACTGCATTGGACGGATCTGCGCCGATGCTGCGGACATTGTTGGACACGCCGCGGATGGCGACATTGGTCTCGCGGTTGCCGAACGAGATGGCGAGGCCGGGCACCAGCTGCTGCAGATCGAAACTGTTGGTGATGCCGGAGCGCGCCAGATCGTCGGCGCTGAGTGCCGTGATGGAAGCCGGCACATCTGACAGATTTTGCTCGCGCTTGAGCGCCGTGACGATGATGTCGTCCGAAGCGGTATCACCGATCGACTGAGCGCCGGCCGGACTGACGAGCCCGACCGAGGTCGCGACCGCCAGGCTCCATATTGTCTGTTGCATGAGCATTTCCTCCGAAAGCACATGTAATTATCTCGAGCGCCAATTCGTCAAGCAGAATTTTCATATTCCGAAATATTTTCAGATCTGAGGCGGTGGCGCAACAGTGCCGCGATGGCGATCGTGAGGGTTGCCAACAGGGCGATTGCGAAGGCCAGTGTCGGCCCCAGCGCGTTCTCACCGCCCCCGATCCACTGGTTGGCGAAGGCGATCAGCGCGGGCCCGACCCCGAGGCCGATGCCCACGCTGAGGCATATCGAAAGCGAGGTGGCGAGGCCCCGGGTTTCGTCGGTCACGATGTCCTGCAAGGTAACCGCATGGGCGACATAGGCGACGTTCGCGGCCATCTGCCAGATGGCATAGGCTGCGACCGCGGCAGCCAGATGGGGCAGCGGCACCAGAACGGCGGAAGCGCCGAGGATGATTGCGCAGCCCAGCACGACCTCGACCCGGCCGGCGGCACCGCGTTTGGCGTGCATCCTGTCGGAAAGCTGGCCGCCGATCCACGCGCCGACAGTGCCGACCAGGAGCGCGGTCAGCCCGAGCGATTGACCCGCAGCGCCGACGCTCATGCCGTGGCTTCGGGTGAGGTGGGCGGTCTGCCAGGTGGTATAGGCGAAGTCCGCGATGGCGATGCTTGCCCCCATGAGCAGCGCAAGGACGAAAACGCGCCGGATGCGCCAGAGAAATTGCATCCGCTGGCGCCCGCTGAGCGGCATCGCGAAGCTGCGCGCAGGCTCCTTGAACAGGAGCAGAACCGGAATGATCATGAGGCCGGGCGCCGCCAGCAGCAGCACCACCTGGCGCCACCCCGGAAGCGCGCCCAGCAGCGGGACGGACGCAAACCAGCCGGCCTTCGCGCCTTCCAGCAGCCACCCGCCACCGCTGAAGGCGAGCGCCGTGCCCAGCGTGGCACCGAAAAAGGTCAGCGAGATCGCCCTGCCGCGCTGGTCCGGATGGACGAGATCGCAGAGCAGCGAAATGCCGGCGGGCACGAGGACGGCTTCGCCGACGCCGATGAGCAGGCGCGCAGCAACGAGGCCGGCTAGCGATCCGGCGAGCCCGAAGGCGATCGCGCCGCCGGTGAAGGCGGCCACCCCCAGCAGCAGCAGGTTGCGGCGGTTTACCCGGTCCGTCACCCAGCCGCTCGACAGAGTGGCGAGCACGAAACTGATCGCAAATGCCGACTGGAGGCTGCTGAACTGCAGATCCGAGATCCCGATATCGCTCCGGATACTGTCGACCAGCACCACCGGCAGGAAACGCTGCACGAAGGACAGGAAGGTCGCGAACGCGAGCACCAACACGAACGCACGCGCCATGGGGTGCTGGGGTGCACTGGAAGGCAAAGGCACATCGGCCGGGGTGATGAGGGGTCTCCCGATTTTCGATTTCTGAAAATCGTTGACGATCGGGACTGCGCTGTCAATACAGCTGCCATGCATCTGTTCACAGCCAGCATTGTGGCGGAGACGAACAGCTTCGCTGCCTGTCCCACCGGCGTCGGCGCGTTCGAGGAGCAAGGCATCTGCTTGTCGCTCGACGATCCCGGGGACCTGATGGGAATGCGTCCTTCGATCCAGGCAGTCCACGCGCGGGCGGCGGCGGAAGGATGGCGGGTGACCCAAGGGCTGGCAACGGCGGCGCAACCGATGGGCCCCGTCGTCCACGGCGTCTATCATCGGTTCAGGACACTGATTCTCGATGGCTTGCGGCAGGCAATGCCCGTTGACGGTGTGGTGCTGATACTCCATGGCGCGATGACAACGGAGCGGTGCGACGATTGCGAAGGCGACCTGCTTCAGGCGGTGCGCGCCCTGGTAGGTCCGGATATCCCCGTCGGCGTGTCGCTCGATCTCCATTGCCATTTCACCCGCGCCATGCGCGAGGCGACGCCGATTCTGATCGCGTGCAAGGAATATCCGCACACCGACCTGCCCGACGCCGCAACTGCCGCGACCGACCTGGTGATCGAAGTTGCACGGCACCGGGCCGATCCGGTGCTTGTCGGGCGGGCCTGTCCGCTAATGGGATTGTGGCCGACCGACCGGGAGCCCTTGCGCGGCTTCGTTTCACGTCTGCGCGCGCTGGAGGACCGGCCGGGAATTCTGTCGGTCTCGCTCGGCCACGGCATGAGCTATGGCGACGTCCCCGAGGCCGGAGCGGCGCTCTGGATCGTGGCACAGCGCGGGACGCCGGACATCGGGAGCCTCGCAGACTCGCTCGTGCAGGATCTGGTGGCGATGCGGGAGAAAATCGGGGTTCGTTTCGTCGGCCTCGATCCGGCACTTGATCGTCTGGCCGCCTGGGTCGGGCCAAAGCCGCTGGTGCTCGCCGATGTTGCAGACAACCCGGGCGGGGGTGCCATGGGGGACAGCAGCTTCATTCTTCGCGCGCTTGTCGAGCGCGGGATGGGCAAGGTGGCCCTTGGCGCCATCTGGGATCCGGGACTGGTGCAGACCTGCTTTGAAGCCGGGGAGGGCGCCCGTTTCCGGATGCGGGTGGGAGGCAAGAGCGGCGTTGCGGCCGGGGACCCGGTGGATGTGGATGCAAGCGTGATGGCTCTTCGACGGGAGCATAGCCAGGACGATTTCGGGGCGCGGGCCGATCTCGGGCCTTCGGCCTGGGTGCGAACCGCCTGCGGCGTCGATGTTGTGCTGATTTCGCGCCGCCAGCAGGTGTTGGGGCTTGATCTGTTCACGGGCCTGGGGCTGGACCCGACCGGCTACCGAGGTATCGTCGTCAAATCGATGCAGCACTTCATGGCGTCGTTCGCACCGGTGGTGGGAGAGGTGATCCATGTGGACACGCCGGGGCTGATGCGAAGCGACTTCGAGAATATCGCGTTCGAGCGGAGAAACCTCGATTTCTGGCCACGCCGCCAGATTTAGGTCGAGTAAGCGGGAACGAGCCACCGATCGGCACTTCAAGTCGGTGCAGCATCGCAGGAATCGCAATAGAAAGCAGCACGAGATCACAGGGATTGCTCGCCTGCTCCCTGCCAACTTTGAGCCCGTACTCACAGTGCCATGAAACCGCTCACCGGCGCGAGCGGCTGTATACAGCGCTTTGCGCCGGGCCAGTTGCCGCCGGTCGACGCTTTCTGGTCGCTGACCATGTCCGATGAGCCGAACAAGCTGCTCGTTGCCAACCCCAATCGACCGCTACCTCGTGAATGCGACCATGTTGCCGACGCCGATGCTGAAGCAGGACGGCGCCGCTTGTGACCCCGGTTCAGTGAGGCGGCAAATAGGCGGCTCGAACAACTAAAACTGAAGCCGGACGGAAGCGCGGACCTGGCGCGGCTCCACCGGGTGGATATGCCGGTCCTCGACGCCGCCGGCCGGCTCCCCGGGCCGCATTGACGCATAGAAATAGCTGATGTCGGGATCGCGCGCGTCGAACAGGTTCAGCACATCGACACCCAGGCGGATGCGCCCCGTCGTCCAGTAGCCACCCAGGTTGACCAGGGTTGTCGGGTCCGAGCGAACGCTGCCGTCTTCGATCAGCGGCGCCGACCCGAAGTGGCGCAGCCGTGCCGTCGCGACGAGGCCCGGCGCAACCTGCCAGCTCGCGCCTGCGGACGCGACCGCCCCGACCGAGCCGGGAATACGGTTGTCTGTAAGGTCCTTGAAGCGCGCGTCGGTCAGCGCGAGGGCGGCGTCCAGCGTCAGGCTGTCCGTTGGGCGCCAGAACAGACTGAACTCGCCCCCGAAGCGACGGGTGGCGTCGTTCGGCTCGGTTGTACCGGCATCGCCGACGAACACCAGCTCGGACTGGAGCTGGAGCCAGAAGCCGACTGCCGTGATGGTGAGGCGCTCGGATTCGTACCGCGCGCCCAGCTCGGCGCCGCGGGCGCGGGCGAACACAGGCACGGTTTCAGCCGGCTCCCCGGTTGCCGGGTCGATGCGGATCGATGCCCCGCGCACGTCGTTGGAGTGATAGCCTTCGCCGTAGTTGGCGTAGAGCTCGAGCCTGGGGGCGACCTTCCAGGCGAGCGCTGCTTTGGGGGTGAAGATCGCAGCCGAGCCGGATCCAGTGTTGGCGGCGAGGTCGGCGCGGACGTCATAGCGGATCGCATCGGCACGAACCCCGAGCACCAGCCGCAACGTCTCGGTCGGGCGGACTTCGGCCTCGACAAAGACGCCACCGCCCCACTGGTCGATGCTGTCCTCGCGGACGGGCTCGCGCGCGGTGCCGGCCGTGGCGCGATACAGGCCGACCTTGCCGATGAGGTCGGCGCGAAGATCGCCGCCGACCCGCAGCGTGGTCCGCTCGTTCAGCGGCAGCCGGTGGTCCAGGCTGCCGCCCAGGACCCAGCGGCGATCGCGCTGGATGAACTGGTCGCCGCCGACGGGATCGTCGAGAAAGTAGGTGAAATTGGAGGTGAGACTGAAGCTGGAGCGGATGGCATAGGCCGACCACGTCGTTCGGTCGCCGCCGCCTTCCAGGTTGAGGGCAATTCGGGTCGAGCGGCCGCCCAGATCAGGATCGATGAAGCCGAAGCGGCCGATACTGCCGTCGGCAATCGCTCGTTCGGGCACTTGGTCGGTGGCATTCCAGCGCGCGGTATAGGCCGACAGGCCGACCCTCACGCCGTCGCCCGACCATTTCGCCAGGCTGTTGAACTTCTGCAGGTCCTCGTCGAGGTCCCAGGGGCCGTTCGACAGCGTGCCCTCGACCACGGCGAGCAGGTCGCCGCCGGCCAGCGATGCACTGCCGCCGGCCAGGCCGCGGAGATAGCCGAACTGGCCGCCCTGGACTTCGGCGAAGGGTCGTTCGAAACGGGTACGGGTTGCAAATCGCAGGGTGCCGGCGGCTGCGAAATCACCGGTATCGGCGTGGTAGGGGCCCTTGGCGAAATCGATCCGCTCGACGGCTTCGGGAATGATGAAGTTGAGGTCCAGATAGCCCTGGCCGTGGCCGTGGCTGCGCATGTTGATCGGCGCACCGTCGACGAAGCCGGCAAGATCGGTGCCATGATCCAGATTGAAGCCGCGTAGAAAAAACTGGTTGGCCTTGCCGGTGCCCGAATGCTGGGTGGCAATCAGGCCCGGCACATTCTCCGCCAGTTCGCCGACGCGCGAAAGCGGGCGATTCTCGAAATCGCGGTAGCCGACCGTGCCTTCGGAACCCGATGTCGCGATGCCGATCTGCTCGATGGCGCGGCCATAGACGATGATGTCGTCGGCAGGCGGCGCCTCGGCCGCCCATGACCGGGCATGCAGCAGGGCAGTGGTGAGCAACAGCAAGGCGCGCGGCATCGATCAAGCTCCGGTAAAACCGCTGATACGTTGCAACATCCGGAAAGTTGCAAGGCTACCGATACATAAGCTGGGAGGATGACGATGAAGCGCGTCTGCCGCAGCGCAGGCCCGGCCTCGAAGTCAAGGGGACGCGGCGTTGATCGATCAAGCGATAGCCAATGCCCGCGCCCTTGCCGGACCAGACCTCGAGGAAGCTTTGGCTGCTCAGCGCTTCCTCGCGCCGGGCGGCAGCCGGTTCGGCAAGCCGCGTAAGCAGGACACCGGTGCCGACAGTGCCATCGCCAAGCCCGACAGGATGGATGCGGCGCGGCTACTCATATCTCCGGTTTTGGGATCAGAAGCCGATTTCGACGAACAGCATTGGGCCGGAGAAGCGGTAACCGATGCCGCCGTCCCAATTGTCCTTTTCCACATCGAGATCATAGTCGACGTGCCGGTACATCGCGCCGATGCCGATATTCTCGTGGAAGCGCCACGTGACGCCCGCCTCGGCGTTGATGAGGGCCCCGGTGAAGTCCGAGATCTTCAGTTTCAGATAGTCGACACGGGCCCCGATCGTCACATCCTTCACCGCTTCGTAGCTGCCATAAAGCCCGATGGTGGGGAGCGGCGCCAGAAGCTGCCGGTTGCGCCGTTCGACCGACGCTCCGGCGCCGCCGACACTGCCCTGGCCCTCGAGAAACACCGAGAAGTCGGTCAGGTGAACGCCGAGCGAGGCGCCCGCCTCATAGCCTTGCCCGCGCAGGAAGCTGTAGCCTGCGGCGATGCGATAGGTGGTGGACCGGAAGCCCGAAGATATGGTGGCCCCGACGGGATAGACCACGTCGTCGACGACCAGTTCGCGGTTGATCGCGCGGGTTCCCTCGCGCTTCAATGTGTAGATGTCGGCAGTGATCTGCCAGCGGCTACCCAGACGGACGCCTCCCGAGAACGAGGGCAGGACCCGGCGCTCATCCAGTTTGAGGTCGGTCTCGAAATCGACGTCGGTGCCGATCGACCCATTGATGGCGTTGACGGCAATACTGGAATCGACGTCGGCCGAATAGATTGCACCCCGCAACCAGTATTTGTCCTCGGCGCTTTGCGCCCAGGCCCCGCCGGCCGAAAGCAGCAATGCCGCAGCATGGGCATATCCTAGCGGCTTCATCACCCCTGATATCGTCATAGCTCTTGGCCTCCTGTGCCTGACGCCTGGCCTAGCAGCCCGAATTTTCAGCTATTGTCCAAATTAGTGCATTCACGACCCGCGCCGTGTGTGCCCAGAAGCACACAGGGTGCCGGGCGTGTCCGATGCATTCCGAACGCCCTCTGCCAGAGTCAAAGCGGACATGTGGTCAACGCGGCCGACGAAGTGAAAGCTCGATTTTCGTCGGCGGATGGCCTCCGGGTGGGGGGCGCACGATCCTCTGATGCCGGCGCTGCCGTCAATGCGCGGCAGGAAGCTGCTGCGTGCCGGCTTGGGGATGCGGCAGCAACAGGAAGGTCAGCGCGCCCAGCGCGGTGGTGACTGCGAGAAAGACCAGGAACGGCACGAAGCTGGCATCGCCCGACAGCATGGAGGACGACAGCAGCGAGCCAACGAAGCCGGCCAGCGCGGTTACCGCGGTGACGAACCCGAACACGGTTCCAAACAGCTGCGGCCCCAGGTAGCGGGCGCCGACATAGCCGCCGATGTCGCCTTCTGCTCCCTGCGAGACGCCGAGTAGCAGCACGGCGCCGAGAATGGCCGCCGGCGCCCCCGGTGCGAATGCCAGAACGGCAAAGCCGAGTGCCGGGAGCCCCATGCCTGCGGCGGCGACGAAGCGGGTGGGAAATCGATCCAGCGACAGGCCGACGATAAACCGCCCGGCAATCACGCCGACGGCATAGCTGGAGAGATATGCGCCCACCGCACCCGGGGCGATTCCCCGGTCGATCAGCATCGGCGCGAATTGCAGACCGGTTGCAACGGTGCCGAAATTGCACAGCAGCATCGCCAGCGCCAGCACCTGCATCGCGCGCGAACGGGCAATGTCGCGCATCGCCTGCGCCGTCGGTCGGCGGTCGACAGCCGCCGCCTGCCGGCTGGACTGTGCCGGCAGCAGGAAGGCGGCAAGGAGCCCGGCTGCAAGCACCGCAAGCGCCAGCATCCGATAGGCGTGTCGCCAGCCGTCGGCCTCCACCAGTGCCGTCAGCAGCGGCGCGGCGACGGCGCCCACGGCAGCCGGGGCTGACAGCAGCAGTGCGATGCCGAAGCCGCGGGCGAGTGTCAGCCGGCCGGCGGCCACCCGGCCGAGGACGGTCGCACTCCACAGCGCGGCAAACAGCGACCACGAGGCCTGGATTGCAAAGAACTGCCAGATCGCACCGGTCTGCAGGCTGTAGAGAACATAGTGCAGCGGAATGGCCACCACGCCGGCAAGCATCACCCGGCGGCTGCCGAACATGTCGGCCAGCCGGCCGGCCAGCGGGAACGAGATCATCCCAAGCAGACCGACCGACGCAACCAGCGACACTTGCGAACTGGTCCAGCCGAACTCGGCGCTCATCGCCGGAACGAACACGCTGGCGATGAACATGCTCAGCGAAATGCTGAAACCGCAACCGAGCGTCGCGGCCAGAAGTGCGCGACGCTCGCGCCAGAGCTCCTGCCAGTAAGCCGGCTCGCGCGGGCTCAATCGCGCAAGCCCGACATCAGGCAAATCCCTCGAGCAGGCAGTCCACTGACCCACGGATCCGATCGACCGCCCAGTCGGCCGCCCTCGGGATCGCAGCAGGCGATGCCGCTAAACGCCCGTCGTGCACGTCCCGAGCGGGAGCGTGCAGACCTTGTGCCGGATGATGGACACGCTGCATCGGATCATCGGGCCAGCGGCGGGTGGCGGAGACCGTTGCTATCCCCGACACCCGCACTGCGGGTCAAAAGCGGACGGCCGCGCGAACGCCCCAAGTGCGCGGTGGTGCGAAGCTGCCGCTGAAGCCGCCGCCGCTGGCGACTGTCGCGCGCCCGATGGTCGCGACATCCTCCAGATTCTCGACAAAGGCCTGCAACGTGTATTTTTCTTCCTGGCTGCGCCAGGTGAGGCGCAGCTCGGTCTTGGTGAATGCCTTCTGTTCGAAATTCACGAGGGTACGGTTGAGGACATAGCCCCCGTTGAAATAGGTCTGAACCTCCGGCGTCAGGGTCCCCGAACTGCCCAGATCGATGTCATAGGCAAGTCCCACGCGGAGGGCGATGTCCGCCTGGTTCTGCACCCTGGACTTCTTGTTGTAGCCCAGGGACAGGAATTGCGGGATGCCGTCGATGATCAGCTGCGCGCCATCGGCCCCGAGCACCGGCACGAACAGGTCTGGATTGCTGACCGGGTTGGGCACGATGCCGCCCGAAAAGCCGAGGCGCACTTCCGGACGCGTGGTGCACGTACCGCCCGGCGCCACGATGGCGCAGACGCCGTTGTTGGAGACCGCAACGGGGAACGGATCGTCGCGGGCGTGCAGATAGTTGATCGCCAGGTTGAAGCGAAGTCGATCGATCGGTCGCGCGACCAGCTCGACATCCACGCCCGGCGCCGTTGTCCGCGCACCATTGCCGGCAACTGTGACCACGCTGTTCGGGACGTTGGGATTGGCGAAGCTCGTCTGCACCTGGAGATCTTTGTAGAGATTGTAGAAGGCGGCGATGTTCAGCTGTAGCCGGCGATCCAGGAAGGAGCCCTTCATGCCCACTTCATAGGCGTAGATGCTTTCCGTCCCATAGGGCGGCAGCGAGGCATCCGGGGTCCCGGGGATCACGCTGTAGCTGAAACCCCCGGAGTGCTTGCCGGTCGAGAAGCTGGCATAGAGCATCACATCGTCGTTCAGCTTGTAGTCGACCGCTGCCCGGTAGGTGAAATATTTGAACGTCTGCTCGCCGCAACGGGTGATCAGCGCCTCCGCGATTACGGCAGCCGGCGCGGTGGAGGCCGCGCTGGCGGGGGTGAAGGCGTTGCATTCGCGGTTGAAATCCGTGCTGGGCTCGAACGCCAGATAGGTGCCTGCCGGCGCAAAGCGGTTGTTCAGTGCCGACTGGAAATTCTTGTTGTCGATGGTGTAGCGCAAGCCTCCGGTCAGCGTCAGCTGATCGGTGATCTCGTACGACAGCTGGCCATAACCCGCGAAGGTGCGCGTGCGCTGATAGGACAGCGGGTTGAACGAGTCGCTCGCCGGCGCCCCGATGAGCGCACCGGGCACGTTGGGGAGCGTTGTGAAATTGCTGCCGAAATAGAGCGGAACCTGGCCATTGGCGATCGCGCCCAGGGTTGAATAGGTTCGGTTGCGGACGCCCAGAAACGCGTCCGGCACCCGGTCGTTCAGATAGAAGGCGCCGACCACATAGCTCAGCCGGCTGTCGGTGTCGGTGGAAAGGATTTGCAGTTCCTGGCTGAAGGCGCGATTCTCGGTAATGAAGTAGCCGACACCGAACGGTGCCGAGGTGCCATCGTTATCGCCGCCCCGGAACGCCTTGTAGTCGGTGAATGAGGTGATCGACCTGAGCCTCAACGAATCGGTGAGATCGAAGCCGATGGTTGCCGAACCTTGCCAGGAATCGATCTTGGTGAAGGAGGGCTCGTCGTTCAGCGCCAGATAGGGGCCGGGAATGAGGATGCCGATGTCGGCGCCGTTGATGTCCGGCTTGCCATCGCGAAAGGTGGAATAGGGGACGAACTGGCCGCTGAAGGAACGGCCGTTGAAGCCAAGCGGGAAGGTGAAGGTGGCGCCGTTGATGTTGAGCGTGCCGCCCGGCGCGGTTACCAGTGCCGGATCGATGAACTGGCCTATCGCCTTGGCGTTGAAGGTGCCGCCGCCGGCGGAATCCTCCTTCCAATAGGAGCCGCGCAGGATGACCTCCAGCCGGCCGTCCATTCCGGCCGGTTCCCAGCGCACCGCGCCGCGGATGAAGGTGGTCCCCTTGTCGTCATAGTCGGCGTCCGGGGTGGTCAGGCTTTTGATGAAGCCGTCGCGACGCTCGTAAGCGCCGGCAAAGCGCGCCGCCAGCCCGTCGGCAATCGGTATGTTGACGAAAGCTGTCGCCATGAAGCGCTTGTAACTGCCGCCCAGAAGATCGATGCCGCCTTCGAACTGGTCGGACGGCAGGTTGGTCACCAGCGCAATGTTGCCCCCGAAACTGTTTCGGCCGTAGAGCGTGCCCTGCGGGCCTTTCTGCACCTCGACCCGCGCCAGATCGACAAACGGCAGGCTGAGCTGCGACGTGCGCGACTGGTAGACTTCGTCGATGTAGAAACCGATCCGCGGATCGGCATTGCCCTGAATCGATTCGGTGTAGGTCCCACGAATTGCTGGCCGCGGGTCGGCGCCGGACCGGCCAATCTGCAGGCCGGGCACCGATTGCTCGAGCCTGGAGGCTTCGGTGATGTTGCGCCGGCCCAATTCCTCGTTGCCGATGGCAACGATCGAGATCGGGACGTCCTGAATGCGCTCCGCCCGCCGCTGGGCTGTAACAACAATATCGCTTTCCAGCATTACGCTCTCACCGGCACCGGCAACCTGCTGTGCAAGCGCCGGCGTGGCGACTCCGAACGCAAGAGCGGCAACCACCACCGGCGTCATCACGGCCGCATTTTTCTGACGCGCTTTCGCTTGCACCATGAACATGCCTCACCCCTTTATAAATTCCCGTGCAAAGAATGGCATGTCTGCAATCGCAGTCAACAATTATGTTTCATTTTTGCGTAGGTAGAAGCTCAAGAGCGGCAAGGTCGGGATTGGGCCCATATCCTAGACGGATCTGAAAGCTGTGCGCCGCAGCATGCAGCAAGGCAGGATGCTGGGGATGACTGCGCATTCGTTGCATCCCGCGCCCAGACATCGATGGAGCGAACAGGCGAAAATCAGCCCGCAGCTCTGCAACCGACTGCCTCGGCCTTACTTCACCTGGCGATAGCGCGGCTTGGCCCGGTCCACGAAATACTGGAGGTCGTTGAAGATATCCAAACCCATCTGCAGGACGATGTGAGGGATATCCATCATGACCCAATTGTCGTAAATCTTGTTTTCGTTATCGAGCCGATACCAATCAGCCACGCGCATGGTGACCGCCTTCCCAGATGGCGGCAGCCCCAGCCACTCCGGTCCGGTATGGGTTCCACGCAGCGAAGGGTACCCCCCGGTTACGGCGTAGCGCCCGTCGCCGAGGCGGATGTAATGGCCGGGAGCATCCTCAGGCCCGCCCTCTACCCGTGGCCAGCCGCCGCGATCGGGGAATGCCTGCAGAAATAACGAGCCGTGGTAGTTGCGATACGATCTGCGGCCGCGCATCGACCCGATGCCGGCCGGACCATACCAGTTCATATGCTCGTGCCAATGCGGGCTATGCCGCCCGTAGGCCCCGGCAAGCTTCTTGATCTCGTCGGGTTTCAGCAGCCCCCTCTGCATTTCACGGACGATGCGCAGCGACTCGGCGCCCAGGACCGGATCGTGGCTTCGCGCGGTCGCGCCGGTGTCGGCCGGCGGAAACGGCCATTGCGCCGAGCTGCCCGGCATTTGGCGGAACGGGTACCAGCCTGCCTGAAGCATGACGTCGACGATATCCAGCAGGATATAGGCCTTGGCGATCTTGCCGTCGCGCACGATCGCATTGAAGCCGAAGCGCAGATGGATCGGGCTGTTGGTGGCCGGTATCCCCAGCCAAGGGGCGTCGAAAGTGCCCTGCAAATGGCCCCAGGTGCTGACCATCTGACGACCTTCGTAGTCGCCCCCGATTACATAGGCGATACGCTGTTCGTAATCGGGAAATGATGTTCGCAACGTGGCAAAGAACTGGGAGGCGACCTCGTCCAGGCCGTCGATGGTGTTGAACGGGTGAAAGATCTCGAACCGGCAATCTGCGTGGCAGAAGCGGTCCAGCGTGCGACGTTCATCGCCCTGCGCCATGCCGGTGAGGAAATTCCACACCATGATCTTGTTGGCGGCATGCCCGCCTGGCGGCTTCGCCCGCCGGTCACGCGCAGCGACCGGCGCGGAGGCGGTTGCGCTCAAGGCGGTTGCGCTCAAGGCACTTGCGGTCAAGGCGGCTGCCCCGGCAGCGCCCGCAGTGGCCATCTGGCGACGCGTGATATGTTCCATGAGCCGAAAAGCTATCGGGACACGACTTCGGATGCAAGACGTTTCCCACGGTCGTCTGCCGATACCAGACAGAGCCGGCCTGGCGGACCCTGAGGGCGCTTGTCGCTCCCCGATTGGGTGCGAAGGCATATAATGGTTCGACCTAGACGGCTGAACGGTCCGCAGCAGCGCGACGGGGCAGCGCCACGGTCTCTGGTAGCTGCCGCCAGATCCAGGCAGACATCAGCAGCCCGACGCCGGCAAGCGCCATGACCGACGGCAGGCCGATGGCAACCGCCAGCGCACCGCTGGCGGGCGGCGCTACCAGGCTGGCAAAGCGGCCCCACTGGAAGATCGAGGTGGCAGGGGCCCGCAATGCAGCAGGGTACAGCTCGGCCAGCCAAGGCCCGATCGTGACCACCGCTGCAAATGCGAAGCCGAACCCGAAGGCCGCCATCTGCTTCAGGGCTAGGGGCGAGGCCGCCACGAACAGCATGCAGCACAGCGCCGCTGCCGCCAGGCCGAACCCGCCTGCGCGCCGCCCGTAGCGGTCGACTGCGACACCCCAGGCAGCGCAGCCGGCGACCGCGCCGGCATATTGTGCCGTGAGCGTCGCGGCCACGGCGGCTTGCGAGACGCGCTCGACTTCGACCAGATAGACGGTGATCCAGCCCGAGAAGGCCTGGTGCGCGCTGGCATTGATTGCGATCATGGTGGCAAGCACGGCCGTGCGGCGACGCAGGCCAGGCGCGAACAGCCCGCTGAGGCGCGGCGGGGCGATCGGACGGTCGGCTCGATGATCGGCAATGGGCAGCAGATGCGCACCCAGCCCAAGGAAGACGAAGGCGAGCCCCACCGGCCAGAACAGTCGTTGCCAGTCGATGCCGGAGGCTGCCGCTGCAGCCCAGCCCAGCACCACGACGGCGCCGAAATAGGTGCCATCGATGAGGCTTGCGAGACGGCCGCGCTGTGCCGCCGGGAACAGATCCGCGATGATGCCGATGGTTACCGGGAAGACCGCACCCATGAAAAGCCCCAGCAGCATGCGCTGTGCGATCAGGCCGCCCAGCCCGCTGACGACGGCGCCGGCCACCATCGCAACGCCGCAACCGCCGCAGATGAAAAGCAGCGCCTGGCGGCGGCCGAAGCGATGCTGGACTCGACCAACCAGAAGTGCGCCGACCAGAGCGCCCGTCACCTGCGCCGAATAGGCTGCCCCCGCTTCCGCCAGCGACAGGCCGTACAGCTGCCGGAACAGCGGCCGCAGCACGTCGCTGCTGCTCCACGCCCAGCTGTAGAGAAATTGCAGCGCGACGAGATAGGCGAGCGCGATCTGCCCGTGCCGGCGCGCCGCCAAAGGCTGCGCGATCAGGCCCGGTAGACCTGGATCAGCGAGCCGATCTCATCGAAGATAGTCCATTCCTCGACGATCCGGCCGCCGCGGAACCGGAAATGGCTCGCCCCCATGATGGCGAGCGGACGCGCCGCCGGAAGCGCCCCCAACATGCCGCCAGGGCGCGTCCAGCCGGCCAGCGTCCACCGCGCCGCCAGGATCACCCCGTCGGTCTCCTCCGACCAGGACACATGTTCGACGGTGATGGTGCCGGTCGGAAGGCTGGCCAGCAGGCTCAGGATCAGCGCCATGATGTTGCGCCGCCCGTGCCCGATCTGGGCACTTGCCCAATGGCCGATGGCAGTGGGTGCGTACTGCTCCGCCAGAAGGTCGAAGCGGCGCCGGTTCCACAGATCGAAATGCGCAGCTGCCCAGCCTTCAGGCGTGTCGGTCGGTCCGTCGTAGGCCGGACGTACGGCCTGTCCGTCGAGCCGGCCGGGAACGGCCGCCGGTGTCGTCTCCAGTGCGGGGTTCGCGGCCAGCCGCCGCGCAACCTCGTGCGGATCGAAACCCATCTGACGCACCGCCGCGCCGTTGTCGCGCATCAGCCACTCGGTGTGGATCCGGTTGTCGCGGCTGACGCAGTCCGCGACGAAAAAGCGCCCCGTCGGTCGCCCGGTCGCCGGGCCGAACATGGTCGGGCTGGTGTTCGTGGCGCGAGCGTAGCCAAGGTGTGACGTATAGAAGCCTTGCGCGTCGTCGCCGCTCCAGGCGACATTCAGGTGATGAGATTCACCGTCCGAGCTGCCGCTCAAGCTTTGCAGCGTCGCCGCAACCAC
>JANPJJ010000048.1:0-14343 GCA_031425455.1 Sandaracinobacter sp.
TGAAGTCCCCAGTTTTCAAGAGCATGACGAAGGCCCGTCGGGCCGCCTCGGCCCGCCGGAGGTCAGGTGTCAGAGGTTGCCGAGCGCCCAGGGGCCGGTGATCGCGAAGGTGATACCAGGCCCCTGGGTGTTCACGTAGAGGGTCCGTCCGGTCCAGTCGAAGGTGCCGCCGCAGAACTCGGCGCCGCGATAGTCTGCGGCCGCGAACTGCCCGGTCCTGCCGATCCGCGCGATGTCGGTGGGCGAAAGCTGCACATTGTTCTTGGCAAAGATATAGGCCAGCCCATCGTCACGGTAGCCCATGATGCGGTTGCCAACTCCGAACTCGTCGACCACGGCGGCACCGTCGTCGAAGGTCAGGATCCCGCCCTTGGGGCTGACGGTCACATTGTCTGGGTTGTTGCCGGCAACCCGCGCGGCCGCCGCATAGACCAGGGTCAGCGTGCCCCGGTCCGGGTTGGAACGGCTGGGGCGATAGGCCCAGACGCTGCCGAGCCCGCGCCCGGCGCGGCGCGCGCCGGCTTCCTCATAGCCGAAGCTGGTGTCCACCACATACATCACGCTGGACGTGTGGTCCCACCAGATGCCCTCGCCCCGGCTCATCCTCAGCGCGCCCGCTTCGCGAGCCTGCTTGAACGGCCCGGACGTGGTGCGCACGCCGGTGTCGGGATTGTCCGCGCCCGTTTCCTCATAGGGCGCCGGGTCCGCGTCGGGGTCGGCGATCGTGACCCACTCGATTGCAAGCACGTCACCGACGCGGTTGATCGAGCTGGAACGCACCCCGGCCAGCGCCAGCAGATTGGCGCGATCGATACCCACCACCTTCGCCGCCTGCAGTGTGCCGCCATCCTCCAGCGACCGGTAGGTCCGCGAATTGTTGGCCGGCTTGAAGCGATAGAAGCCGGACTGGTTCCGGGCATCCTCGGTTTCGTAGATGTAGCCGGTCACCGGATCGGTCGCGATCGCCTCGTGGCTGAAGCGGCCCATGGCGACCAGCGGCACCGGCGAGATCTGCGCCGGATTATAGGGCACGTCGAAGATATAGCCGTGCTTCTTGCCGCCGGATGCCACGAGGTTGGTGGTGGTTTCCTCGCAGGTCAGCCAGCTGTTCCACAGCGTGCGGCCGCCGGCGCAGTTCACGATCGTCCCGCCGATCCCGGCGCGGTGGTCGACCAGCTGGCCGTTGCGCACCTTCAGGATGGTGCAGCCGCCGGCGGCCCGGTCGGCGCCCAGCGACACGCTGTCATAAACGCCGCCCGGCACGTTCAGGAGCGGTCCTGCGCCGTTCTCATGGTTGCGGATCAGATAGGTCTCGGCAGTGCGCCCGCCCGTCATCTGCACCACGGCCATGCCGTCGTGCCGCGCCGCCACGCGCTGGCCGTCATTCATCATGTCGCCCGTCCACGAGATCGAGCGATAGGTAAAGCCGCGCGGCAGCTGCAGCAGCGCCAGGCCGGTGGCAAGGTCGCGCACGGGGGCGAGCGGCCCGTAGGGGCTGGCTACCGGGGCGGTTTGGGCGCCCGAAGCATCGGTCCCGGCGCGGGCCTGCGCCTCCATGATGGCAGCGAACGGCGCCGCCAGGCTGAGCCCGGCGGCCGCCGAGACGCCTCCCTTCAACAGGCCGCGGCGATCGGTGCTGATGCCGCTGCCGGCGATTGGATCGGCGGTGCTGTCGGCCTTGATGTCTGACGTGATGATGTCGTGCATGAAACGCTCCCCGGCTGGCTGGCGAACGGGGGACTCGCAAGATTCCTCCGTGTCGGCGACAGGCTAGGCAGCGCAGGTGACAGGCCTGAGGCGATCACATGAGAGTTTGGTTAACGACGGGTGACGAGGCTGTCACACGCCCGGGCCCGGCGTGCAGCGTCGCTCGCGAAGCCAGCGATAGTCCGCCAGGCAAGCCTTGGCGGTCGCGGCCTCCGCCCGGCCGAGGCTCGGCAATTCCTCCTCGGGCGGGCCGAAGCCGGTGGAAGCCTCGACGGCGCCGTACCAATGGCGGGCCCAGACGCCGTCGGTCTGGCGTTGGCCCGGCGCCCAGCGCAGCATCGCCGGGTCCCACGCGAGGCCGAGTGCAGCGCACAGCGCGGAAAGCGTGCCCGCCGGGTCGGCGAGGATGTCGCCGGAGTCGACCACCGGGGGCGCCCGGCCGATCCGGTCGGCCTCGCGCTCGAACCAGGCGCGCTGCCGGTGAAGGCCGAGATGCTCGGGGCGGACGGCGATCCGCTTGGCGGCATAGCTGGCAACCACGCGCCGGGGGTCCCGGATCAGGAAGGCGTGGCGGTGGCCGACAAGGTCCCCGATGCCGACGGGCCCCTCCATGTGATGCGCCATATGCTTCTGGTACCAGATCCCCGCCGGCCCCGGCGGCCATGGCCCGGAGCATAGCGACGCTGGCATCGCGGCCAAGCCGCATTTATGCTCCCGGCGCCGGTCCGCCACGGATCGGGCCAGGGGGGACCGAATGAGCGAAGAGCCGGCCAAGCGAACGCGCCTGTTCGCCGACACTGCGCTGCTGATGCTGGCGCTGACCGTGGCTAGCTTCTCGGTGACCTACTTCGTTCCGCTTGCCACAGGCCGACCCGATCCGCGGCCCGCAATCCACCTCCACGGTCTGGCCTATTTCGCCTGGATGGCGCTCTATGGCTGGCAGACGCATCTGGTCGCCTCGGGCCGGACGGCGCGCCACCGGGAGCTGGGCCTGGGCGGCCTGCTGCTGTCGGGTGCGATGGTTCCGCTGGGCTTCGTCGCCATGCTGGCCGCCATTCATCGGCGAATCGCCGAAAAGCACCCCGCGCCGTTCGCCAACGCTGCCTTTAACCTGGTCGACATCGCCCTCTTCACGTCGATGATCCTGTTTGCCACCGCCAATGTCACGCGCCGCCCCGATCATCACCGCCGCTACATGTTCGCTGCCGCAATCGCGTTGCTTGGGCCTGCGATGTCGCGGTTGTTCATCCCGTTTCCGGCGGCGCCGCCCTTCAGCTGGGTCGACCCGGCGCTGCTTGCCGACCTGCTGTTTATCGCGCTGGTCCTGCACGACAGACGGACGCTGGGCCGCGTCCACCCCGCGACCGCCGTGGCGATACTGCTGGTCGTGGGCGGCCACTGGCTGAGCTTTCCGCTGGCCGACAGCGCCTGGTGGCAGCGGCGCGCACCGGCCTTGCTCCAGCTGTCGGCGGAAGGCTGACGAGGCGCCTGTCAGGCGGCTTCATTTGCCGGAGGTTTCAGGCCCATCCGGCGGAGCTTCTCGACCAAGGTCGTGCGCTTTAGCCCGAGCATCCGGGCGGACTGGGCGATGGTGCCGTTGGTGGCGGCCAGGGCCTCGGCGATGAACGCGGCTTCGGCCTCGGCGAGCAGCGCCTTCAGTTGCAGCGGCGGGATTGCGCCGGCCTGCGGCAGCCAGGCAGACGTTTGGGCACGGGGCAGCGCGGCCGGGGGGGCTTGCAGCCAGGCCTCTACCGGGCGCCGCCGGGGGTGCAGCAGCCGCGTGACGGCGTCGGCATCGAGCAGCCGCTCGCCGAGCGCCAGCGCCCGCTCCACCAGATTGCGCAGCTCGCGCAGATTGCCCGGCCAGCGGTGCGCGGCGAGCGCCTCGATGCCGGTGTCCGACAGGTGCAGCCGCTGGCGATGGGCTTCGGCGAAATGCGCCACGAGGGCGGGAATATCCTCGCCCCGCGCCGATAGCGGCGGCAAGTCGAGCCAGACCACGGCGAGGCGCCAGTAGAGATCGGCGCGGAAGCCGCCGGAGGCGACCGCGTCTTCGAGGTCCACATTGGTGGCGGCGACGACCCGGATGTCGACCGGCACCGGCCGGCTGGCGCCCAGACGCTCGACCTCGCGGGTTTCCAGCACGCGCAGCAGCTTCACCTGCAACGCCAGCGGCAGGTCTCCCACCTCGTCCAGGAACAGGGTGCCGCCGCTCGCCGCCTCCACCCGGCCGATGCGGGCCCTGGTGGCACCGGTGTAGGCGCCGGCTTCGGCGCCGAACAGCTCGGCTTCGGCCAGGTCGTGCGGGATCGCGCCGCAGTTCACCGCCTCGAACCGGCCGGCGTGGCGGGGACCCTGGGCGTGCAGCGCACGCGCCACATTCTCCTTGCCGGAGCCCGACGGCCCCTGCAGCAGAATGGTGGCGTCCGTTGGCGCGAGCCGGGCGATATCGGCCCGAAGCGCGCGCATCGCCGCGGAGCTGCCGACGAGGTCGGCGGACGATCTGGGTGCGCGAGACGGTCGCGCAAAAGGCACTTCGCCCATCGCATCCCTTCCCAGACCCTTCACTCGGCCCCCGCTTGCGCTCACGCCTTAACCAACCCGCCTGGTTGACCTTTCCGGGGCCACGGCGCATCGCTTCACTGGGGTCGGCGGAGGCTTGGCACGACTGGACGGCGGGGTTCAGCGCGACAAGGTCCGCTCTGGCAGTGTCGGTTAACGGCCGGAAGGGGCTGTGTCGGGGCATGCCCGGGAAAATCCTTTTCCTTCAGGCACCAAGGGGCCCGCCCGTTGCACGATTATGCTACATCCACTTCGGACCGAACCTCTGTGGGCGGTTTCGTGATATTGTCGGCCGGCGGCGATTTCCCGTTGCAGCGCCACCATGAGGTGCGAGCGGCGGAGGGCCCGATCGTGCCGGCGATCCGGGCCGCACGGCCGGATCTGGTCGTGATGGCAGCCGCGCTTGCCGACCGGGCCCTCACCGATCTGCTGGAGGACCCCGAATTCAGCGCCATGCCGCTGATCCTGGTGGCCGGGCCCGAAGATGCCGATGCGGCCGGGCTGCTGCTGGGCGGGCGGGTGACGTTTCTGCCGGCGCCGGCCGACCCGGGGGCGTTGGCAGCCGCAATCTCTGCGGCGGCCACGGGGCCGCGCGGCGTCGCCGATGCGGGCAGCGGGTTCAATGCGGCCGACAAGATTGCCGCCCTGAAGCGCGACGCTGACCGGGTGGCGGCCGCCTTGGCCGAGCTGGTGGCGGGCCGGCCGGACGACGGTGTGCGGCCGGTCGATGCGGGGCGAATTCGGGCCCACATCAAGGCGCGGCGAACCCGCGATCGCTTCTTCGAAGCCGAGCTGTTCGCCGACCCCGCGTGGGACATGCTGCTGGACCTGGCCGCCGCCCGGCTGGAGGCGCGGCGGGTGAGCGTGTCGAGCCTTTGCATTGCGGCCGCAGTGCCCACGACCACGGCGCTGCGCTGGATCAAGACCCTGGTCGACAAGGGGCTGTTCGTGCGCGAGAGCGACCCGGCGGACGCGCGCCGCGCCTTCATCGGCATGGCCCCCGGCACTGCGACGGCGATGGAAGCCTGCCTGGAAGCTGTGCTGAATTCGGGCAGCCAATAGCTTTCTTGCCCGGCCCGGCATTTCGCGGCACGGGGGCGGGCGGAGGATTTGATGCGGACATTGGCGATCATCGGGTCGGGGCCGGCGGGCTTCTATACGGCGGAAGCGGCGCTGAAGAAGTTCGGCGACGAGGTGCGGATCGACATCCTGGACCGGCTGCCGACGCCCTATGGCCTGATCCGCGCCGGCGTTGCGCCCGATCACCAGTCGATCAAGGCGGTGTCGCGGCGTTACGATGCAGTGGCGAACGATGCGCGGGTTCGGTTCATCGGGCATGTGACGGTGGGGGCCGATGTATCCGTCGACGAGCTGACCGCTTTGTACGACGATGTCGTGCTGGCGGTGGGGGCGCCGGAGGACCGGCCGCTGGGCGTGCCGGGTGATGACCTGCCGGGCGTGATGGGGTCTGCCGCGTTCGTCGGCTGGTACAACGGCCATCCCGACTTTGCGCATCTGGCCCCGCCGCTGGGCCAGGAGGCGGTTGCGGTGATCGGCAACGGCAATGTCGCGATCGACTGCGCGCGCATATTGGCCAAGACGGTCGCCGAGTTGCAGGACAGCGACATCGTCAACCATGCGCTGAGCCCGCTGTCGCAATCGGGCGTGCGGCGCATTCACATTTTGGGCCGTCGCGGGCCGCACCAGGCGAGCTTCACGCTGAAGGAAGTGGGGGAGCTTGGCGAGCTGGCGCGGGCGACGCCGATCGTGCGGGCGGCGGATTTCCCGCCGCTGGAAAGCGATGCCGCGCTGGAAACGGGGCAGCGCCGCGTGGTGGAGGTGCTGCGCCGGTTCGCGGCCGCCGGGCCGGATGTATCGAAGCCGGTGACCATCTCGCTGGATTTCTTCCATCGGCCGCTGCGAGTGATTGGCGAGGAGAGGGCGGAAGCCATCGAGCTGATGAAGACGCGGCTGGAGGGCGACCGGGCGGTGGACACCGGCGAGGTGGTGACGCTGCCGGTGGGGCTGGTGGTGGCGTGCATCGGCTATCGCACGTCGGCGATCCCGGGGGTTCCGTTCGATGCCGGGGCGGGCCGGTTCGTGAATGCGGACGGGCTGATCGCGCCGGGGCTGTGGTGCGTGGGTTGGGCGAGGCGCGGACCTTCGGGAACGATCGGGACCAACCGGCAGGACGGCTTCTCGCTGATCGACCGGCTTGCCGCGGCGGCGGGCGCGGGGGGCAAACCGGGGCGGGTGGGCCTGGACGAGCTGCTGGCATCGCGCGGCGTGAAGGTGGCGGCGTTTGCGGACTGGCAGCGGATCGACGCGATGGAGGTGTCCCGTGCAAGGCCGGGCGCACCGCGCGAGAAGATCGTGTCGCTGGACGAGTTGCGCGAGGTGATCGCGGCCTGACCTTGCGCCCTGACCTTGGGTGTTGACCTCGGCCGGAGCGGCGACTAGGTGCGCGCTTCGGTCCGGGGATTAGCTCAGCCTGGTAGAGCGCTGCCTTCGGGAGGCAGAGGCCGGAGGTTCGAATCCTCTATCCCCGACCAGGCCGAAGGCGGCGAAAGCCAACGCAGAGCGATGGACTTCGACTCGCCGAAGGCCCGGCCGGCCTGCGATTGCAGGACGCCTGCAATCGACAGGACCGACGGCGTGGCTTTGCCGCGCCCCTTTTTTCTTTTTCTTCTTGCTTCGGCCCCACCCCAACCGCTCCCCGGAAGGGGAGGGGCTTTCGCTCGCGACTCGGCGGCATTGCCGCCGGCGGCGTGGAACAATCCATATTGGACAGAAATTGTTCCACGTGGAACAATCCTATATAGTTTATAAACAATAGATTGACCTACTTTCCTGTAGGAAAATGGTTATCGTCCTGCCCTTAAACGCACCCCGACCCGCCACACCGCTGCGGCGCTTCGCGCCACCTCCTCTTGCAGGGGAGGAGCTTTCTCCGCACAAACCCGCCCATGCTTACCCTTGCCGAATTCCTCCCCTATCGTCTGTCGATCGCGTCCAACGCGGTCTCCGACCGGGTGGCTGCGGCGTATCAGGCGCGGTTCGGGCTGAAGGTGCCGGAGTGGCGGGTGATCGCCGTGGTTGCAGAGCGCGGGCAGGCGACGCAGGCGGCGCTGGTGGCGGCGACCCAGATGGACAAGATGACGGTAAGCCGGGCGGTGGCGGCGCTGGTGGCGCGGGGGCTGCTGGCGCGCACGGCGGCCGAGGACCGGCGCACCCTGGCGCTGTCGCTGACGCCGGCGGGCGGGGCGCTTTATGCCGACATCGCGCCGCTGGCGCTGGGGATCGAGGCGGAGCTGCTGGCGGGGTTCAGCGCGGCCGAACGGGCACAGCTGATGGCCCTGCTGAAACGGATCGAGGCTTGCGCCAGAACGTAACATCGGTTACGGTCTGACCATCCGGACTCGGGAGACAAGCGATGGCGACGGCAGCGCGCGATGTGGTGCATGCGGACAATTTCATGGGGCTCGACGGGTTCGAGTTCGTGGAGTTCACGGGGCCGGACCCGGAGGGGCTGGCGGACCTGTTCACGAAGCTGGGCTTCAGCCATGTGGCGACGCACCGGAGCAAGGAGGTGCGCCGCTTCGTGCAGGGAGACATCAACTTCCTGCTGAACTTCGAGCCCGAAGGCCAGGTGGCCGAATTCCGGGCGCATCGCGGCCCGAGCGCCAATGCAATGGCGTTCCGGGTGAAGGATGCGCGCGCCGCGTTCGAGGAAGCGATCCGGCGCGGCGCCGAGCCGGTGACCGGCAAGGTCGGCCCGATGGAGCTGAATATTCCCGCCATCAGGGGCATCGGTGGAGCCAATCTCTATCTGGTGGACCGATATGGTGCGGCGGAAATCTATGACGTGGATTTCGTGGCCGTGCCGGGTGCGGGGCGCGACGACCGGTCGGTCGGGCTGCACACGCTGGATCACCTGACCCACAATGTCGGGCGCGGGCAGATGGCGACCTGGGCGGATTATTACGAGCGCATCTTCGGGTTTCGCGAAATCCGCTATTTCGACATCCAGGGCCAGAAGACCGGCCTGTTCTCGAAGGCGATGACGGCGCCGGACGACAAGATCCGCATCCCGCTGAACGAAAGCCAGGACGAGCACAGCCAGATCGAGGAGTTTTTGAAGGCCTATAAGGGCGAGGGCATCCAGCACATTGCGCTGGCGACCGACGACATCTTCGCGACAGTGGACCGGCTCAGGGCGAACGGGATCGCGTTCCAGGACAGCCCCGACACCTATTTCGACCTGATCGACAAGCGGCTGCCGGGCCATGGCCATGACGTGGAAGAGATGAGGCGGCGCCGCATCCTGATCGACGGCGCGCCCGAGACCGGCGGCGGCCTGCTGCTGCAGATTTTCACCGAGAATATGGTCGGGCCGATCTTCTTCGAGATCATCCAGCGCAAGGGCAATGACGGGTTCGGCGAAGGCAATTTCAAGGCCCTGTTCGAAAGCCTGGAGCTGGACCAGATGCGGCGGGGGGTGATTCCCGCGGGCATGCGCAGCTGATGCTGACGGGGTTCGGCTCCGAGCTTCAGAGCGAGTCCGTTGCGGGCGCGCTGCCCGTCGGGCGCAACTCGCCGCAGCGGCCCGCGTTCGGGCTCTATGCCGAGCAGTTGTCGGGCACCGCGTTCACGGCGCCCCGGCACGAGAACCGGCGCAGCTGGCTATATCGCCGGTTGCCGAGCGCGATGCACGGCGCGCTGCTGCCGGTGGCGCATCCCGGGCTGGCGGCGCCGCCGTTCGCCGACGGCGTGCTGGACCCGAACCGGATGCGCTGGGACCCGCTGCCGATGGCGGACGCGCCGACCGACTGGCTGGCGGGGCTGGTGACGATTGCGGGCAATGGCTCGGCCGAGGACGGGACCGGCGTTGCGGTGCACCTTTATGCGTGCAACCGGCCGATGACGGGCACGGCCTTTTCGTCGAGCGACGGCGAGATGCTGCTGGTGCCGCAACAGGGTGAGCTTCGGATCACAACCGAGTTTGGCGCGATGGCGGTGCCGCCGGGCCATGTCGCGCTGGTGCCGCGCGGGGTGAAGTTCCGGGTGGATGTGGACGGGCCGTCGCGCGGCTATGTTCTGGAAAACCACGGCGCTCTGTTCCGCCTGCCCGACCTGGGGCCGATCGGCTCCAACGGGTTGGCCAATGCGCGCGATTTCGAAACGCCCGAGGCGGCGACCGAGCCGGACGCGCCGACGCGGCTGGTGGTGAAGTTAGGCGGGCGCTTGTTCGAGACCGCCCTTCCCCACTCGCCGTTCGATGTGGTGGCCTGGCACGGCAATCTGGTGCCGTGGCGCTATGATCTCGCCCGCTTCAACACGATGGGGACCGTGAGTTTCGATCATCCGGACCCGTCGATCTTCACCGTCGTCACCTCGCCCTCGGGTACGGCAGGCGTTGCCAATTGCGACTTCGTGGTGTTTCCGCCGCGGTGGATGGTGGCCGAGGATTCGTTCCGCCCGCCCTGGTTCCACCGCAATGTCATGAGCGAATATATGGGCCTCATCCGCGGCGAATATGATGCCAAGGAAGGGGGCGGGTTCGTGCCCGGCGGCGGGTCTTTGCACAACCGCATGTCGGCGCATGGGCCGGATGCACCGAGCTTCGAGAAGGCGAGCGCGGCGGAGCTGAAGCCGATGAAGTTCGATGCCGGGCTGGCGTTCATGTTCGAGACGATGCGACCGTTCCGGCTGACCCGCTGGGCGCACGAGACAGGGCTGCGGCAATCGGGCTATGACGCGGTGTGGAACGGGTTCCGGAAGGGCGAGAGTTGAGCGGGCACAAATGGTGGGAGACCGACCGGACCCATGATGCGGGGGCGCGGAGCTGGATCGAGGGCGCGGCGGGCCATGCCGAGTTTCCGGTGCAGAACCTGCCGCTCGGGCTGTTTTCCGACGGGCGGGCGGGCCCGCGAGCGGGCGTAGCGATCGGCGACTTCGTGTTCGACCTGGGCGGCGCGGCGGAGGCCGGGCTGCTGCCCGGGCTGGAGATGCTGGCCGAAGTCGCGCAGGAGCGGCTGAACGAGCTGCTGGCGCTGGGCGGCGAAGTGCGCCGGGCGATGCGGGCGCGGCTGTTTGACCTGTTCACTGATGCTGGCCAAGCCGACGCGGTGCGACCGCTGCTGGTGCCCATCGGGCAGGCGGAGCTGCATCTGCCGTGCGAGATCGGCGACTATACCGACTTCTATGCGGGCATCCACCACGCCACCAGGGTGGGCCAGCTGTTCCGGCCGGACAATCCCCTGCTGCCCAACTACCGGCATGTGCCGATCGGCTATCATGGCCGCGCCTCTTCCGTGGTGCCGACGGGGACGCCGGTGCGGCGGCCGTCTGGGCAGCTGGCCGGCGCGGAGGGGCCCCGCTTCGGGCCGAGCGAGCGACTGGACCTGGAGCTGGAACTGGGCGTGTGGATCGGCGCCGGCAACGAGCTGGGCAGCCCGATCCCGATCAGCGAGGCGCCGGACCATATCGCCGGCTTCTGCCTGCTGAACGACTGGTCGGCGCGCGATATCCAGGCCTGGGAATATCAGCCGCTGGGACCGTTCCTGGCGAAGAATTTCCTGACGACGGTGAGCCCCTGGATCGTGACGCCCGAAGCGCTGGCGCCGTTTCGCCGGCGGGCTTTTGCGCGTGGCCCCGGGGAGCCTGCGCCGCTGCCCTACCTCGGCGATGCCGACGATCAGGCGCATGGCGGACTGGCGCTGGAGCTGGGCGTGTGGTTGGAGACAGAGGCGATGCGCGAGGCCGGTGTGGGCGAAGTGCGGCTGTCGGCGGGGGGCTCGGGGGCGCTTTACTGGACCGTGGCGCAGATGGTGGCGCACCACAGCGCGGGCGGCTGCAACCTTCGCGCCGGCGACCTGTTCGGCACGGGGACGATTTCGGGCGAAGCGGCGGGGAGCGAAGGATCGCTGCTGGAGATGACGAACAGCGGCAAGGCGCCGGTCGAGCTGCCGGGCGGCGAAACGCGGACCTTCCTGCAAGCGGGCGACCGGCTGCGGATTTCGGCGCTGGCGCGGCGCGAGGGGTTTGCCGATATCGGCTTCGGCAGTTGCGTCGGCGAGGTCGTTGACTGAGCCATTCGGCTTATCAATGGCTTTGCTGCCGACCGCCGATTGCGGGTCGCCTTCGCCCCCGGTAGATAGCGGCGAGACACAGACCTGAAGAGGGGGACAGCATGGCCGGACATGAACATGACGATGCGGGTTGCTGCGACAGCGGGCGCCGGCAGATGCTTGGAATGGGGGCACTGGGTGCCGCTGCGATGGCCGGTGGGCTCAGCTTTGCGACGCCGGCGCACGCCAACGCGTTGAGCCAGGCGCAGCGGGATGCGCTTTCGCCCGACGATGTGGTCAAGCTGGTGCTGGACGGCAACACGCGCTTCGTAACCGGCAAGCGCATGTCGCGGGACTGGCTGCTGGAGCAGCGCACGTCGGCAAAGAACGGGCAGTTTCCCGCGGCCGTTTTCCTCACCTGTGTCGATAGCCGTGCGCCGGTGGAAGTGATCTGCGACCTGGGCATCGGCGAGGCGTTCAACGCCCGTGTAGCGGGCAATGTGATCAACGACGACATTCTGGGATCGATGGAATTCGCGACAGCGGCTGCGGGCGCGAAGCTGGTGATGGTGATGGGTCACACGGCGTGCGGCGCCGTGAAAGGTGCGATCGATGGCGTTCGGCTGGGCAACCTGACCCTGCTGCTTTCCAGATTCGGCAATGCGATCGCGGCCACCGAGTTCGACGGCGAGAAGTCGGGCAAGAATGATTCCTATGTCGATGCCGTGGCCGCGACCCAGGTGAAGCAGACGCTGACCCTGATCCGGGATCGTTCGCCGGTAATGCGCAAGCTGGAGCAGGACGGGAAGATCAGGATCGTCGGCTCGATGTACGACCTGAAAACAGGCAGGGTCACGCTCGTCTGAACCGACCTGGCCGCAATTTCGGCTGGCGCTCCGTCGGGCTTGGGCCGATGATGCGGGGGGTGGGGAGACAGCCATGAAATCGATTCTGCTTCATGTCGGCGACGACAGCCATTTCGAGTCCCGCTTGCAGGCGGCGCTCGATCTGGCGCGCTTTTCCGGCGGGCATCTGGAGTGCTTGCAGACGCGGCGGGTGCCCGCCTTCCTGGGCTCCGACGCGGCCGGGTTCGCTGGCAGTGCCGCGATGGTCGTGCAGCTGGTGGAGGATGAGGCGCGGCAGTCCGACGCCGAGCGCGACCGGCTGTCGGCGCGGCTGAAGGGCGAGGGCGTCGCGTTCAGCTTCTCGGACGCGATGGGGGACCCGACGCAGACGCTGGTGGACCGATCGCTGCTGAACGATGTGATCGTGCTGACGCTGGGAGCGCCGGGCGAGCGCGAGCTTGCCAATCTGCTGGCGGCTGTCGTGACCAAGGCCGACGCGCCGGTGCTGGCGGTGCCGCATGGCGCCCACCGGCTGAAGCTGGAGGCGCCCATTCTGGTCGCGTGGAAGCCGACCACCGAAGCGGCGCACGCCGTCAAGCGCTCGCTTCCACTGCTGCAGCGCGCCGAGCGAGTAGACATCCTGACGATCGATCCCGTCGGCGCCGGCGATTTTCCGCCGATGGCGGTCGCCTCTTATCTGTCGCGCCACGGCATCAAGGCGGAGCTGCACGAACGGTCGTCGGGGGGAAGCTCGACGTCGGACATGCTGCTGGCGACCGCGCAGGAGCTGGGCAGCGGAATCATCGTGATGGGCGGATACGGCCGCAGCCGCGCGATGGAGTTCCTGATGGGCGGGGTGACGCGGCGGCTGCTGGGCAACAGCGATGTCGCGCTGCTGATGGCGCATTGAGCTGCAACGCAGCTCATGGTGATGGATTGAGCTGCAACGCAGCTCATTTGGTCGGTTGAGCTGCACGCAGCTCATGGTGGGCGATTGAGATGCAACCTGATTGACGCGCGGCCCTGATAAGCATCGGGCGCCTGATAGCATCTGCCGGTAGGGAGACATGAAGATGAGCGATAAATTGGGACCGGTCGAGTTCCTGCTGCTGGGGTTCGAAGGCAACCGGTTCAGCGGGGACATCACGCCGGCGCTGGCGGAGCTTGTCGACCAGGGCTTCATCCGGCTGATCGATGTCGCGGTGGTGATGAAGGACGCCGAAGGCGATGTGACCGTGCTGGAAATGCAGGAGTTGCCGGACGATGTGGCCGAGGCCATGCGCAAGCTGACGGGCGAGGTGCGCGGGCTGATGTCCGAAGCTGACTTGCTGGAAGTGGCCGAGAGCCTTGAACCGTCGAGCTCGGTAGCCGCGCTGCTGGTCGAGCATCTTTGGTCGGCTCGGTTTGCCGACGCGGTGCGCGGCGCCGGGGGCGAGCTGCTGGTGGCTGAGCGGATCGGCGCCGACCTTGTGGAACAGGCGCGCGAAACCTTGCTCGCCGCGGCCGAAATCATCTGAAGAAAGGACCCGATATGCTTGGATCTCGTCGTGGCCGCCCCAGCGTGATGGGCCGGGCTGCCGGCACCGCCGCCCGAACCGCCGTCATCACCAAGACTGCAACGTCGGTGGCGGGAAGCTCGGCGGCGAAGCAGCAGGGGCAGGCGCACGCGGCCGAGCTGGCGCATGCGCAGCGGATGGCGGAGCTGGGGGGTGGCGCTGCGGCGGCTGCCGCGCCGGCGGCCGGTGGCGGCGGCGAGGCGGTCGAGGCGCTGCGCAAGCTGTCGGCGGCGCATGATGCGGGGATTTTGACGGACGGGGAGTTTCTGGCGAAGGTGAAGGAGCGGCTGGCGGGGTAGAGCGCGGCCGGCGGCGGAGCCGCCGAGTCCGCTTCAAGGGTAAGGAAGAAAGCCAGGAAGGTTGCGGGCAAAGCCCGCTCGTCGGTCGTGTCGAAACTGGGCTTCGCCTGCGCTTCGCACGCCGGCCGCGCCTGCGGCGAGTCGTGGATTAGTGCTTCGCACGAACCATCGCCGCCTTCGGCGATGGTGGAGCCTAGCGGGATCGAACCGCTGACCTCTACAATGCCATTGTAGCGCTCTCCCAGCTGAGCTAAGGCCCCTTCCGTCGGATCCCGCCTGGGAGCGGGAGCGGAGCGCCTAGCGC
>JANPJJ010000049.1:0-1513 GCA_031425455.1 Sandaracinobacter sp.
GTGCCGTAGCTGGCGAAGTCCTCCGCCTCCACGTCGCTGTCTTCGATCAGGACGTCGAAGCGCTCCTCGATCCCGGTGAGCAGGTTGGCGACGGCCATCGAATCGAATTCGGGCAGCGCGCCGAACAGCTCGGTGGTCTCGTCGAAGGTGGCAACGCGGGCGGGCGCAAGACCGAGTGTCTGCGCGAGCAAAGTCCGCAAGGCGCAGTCGCGAACGTCGGTCGACGAGAGGAGGGGCTGGGCCGCCATGGTGGCGGGCGTCTAGGGAAAGGCTGGTCAAGGCGCAAGTAAGGCGGCATTCCGCCCGCGCGATGGACAGCCCCGACCCGACTCCGCTGCCGCTGGACCGGCTTGCCCGCCGGGGCGCGCCGGACGATCCGGCACTTCGCATCGGCGACAAGCGGCTGACCTACGGGCAGCTGGACGATGCGATCGGGCGGATCGGTCACCGGTTGCTGGCACTGGGGTGTCGCCCGGGTGACAGGATGGCGAGCTGGATGGGGAAGACCGCCTTTGCCTGCATGGCACCGCTCGCCTGCGCCCGGGCCGGCCTGATTCATGTCCCGATCAATCCTGTGCTTCGGCGTGCCCAAGCGGAGCATATCCTGGCCGACAGCGGAGCGCGGCTGCTGGTGGCCAACCGGGCCAGGCTGGAGACACTCGAGACCCGGCCCGAGGTGGCGGTGGAGCTGGAGGAGTGGGAGGAGGGCGTTGACGTCCTCCCCTATTCGAGCTGCTCGCCCGAGACGCTTGCCGCCTTGCTGTACACCTCGGGTTCGACCGGGCGACCGAAAGGCGTGATGCTGAGCCATGCCAACCTCTGGCTGGGGGCGGTGAGTGTGGCGCATTATCTGGGGCTGAGCGCGGACGACCGAACCCTGTGCGTGCTGCCGCTGGCGTTCGATTACGGGCAGAGCCAGCTGCTTGGCGCCTGGGCGGCGGGCGGCGAGGCGATCGCCTTCGACTATTTGCTGCCGCGCGACGTTGTGCGGGCGGTGGAGCGAAGCCGGGCGACCGTGCTCGCCGGGGTGCCCCCCTTGTGGGTGCAACTGGCCGAGCAGGAGTGGGGCGCGGCGGGGGCGAGCCTGCGCACCTTGACCAATTCGGGCGGGCATCTGGCCGAGCCTTTGGTGCGGCGCTTGCGCACCCTATTCCCCGAGGCCGAGCTGCACCTCATGTACGGGCTGACCGAGGCCTTACGTTCGGCCAGCCTGGACCCGGCGCTGGCCGACGAGAAGCCGGATTCGGTAGGGACGGCGATCCCCTTCGCCGAGCTGTCGATCCGGCGGGCGGACGGCAGCGAGGCGGCGCGGGGCGAGGAGGGCGAGCTGGTGCATGCCGGGCCGCTGGTGGCGCAGGGCTATTGGAATGATCCCGAGCGGACGGCGCAGCGATTTCGCCATGGATCTGTGTGGTCGGGCGACCGGGCGGTGATCGGAGCCGACGGGTTGCTTCGCATCAGGGGACGCGACGATGCGATGATCAAGGTCAGCGGGCATCGCGTCGCCCCCGGC
>JANPJJ010000050.1:0-19066 GCA_031425455.1 Sandaracinobacter sp.
ATTTCGGCGGGGCGCAGCGACAACAGCTATCGCGGGCTGGTCCGCGTTGGGCCGAGTGCTGAGGGCGCGCGCAACTTCACGCAGTGCGACAGCCTGCTGATCGGGGACCAGAGTGGTGCGCACACCATCCCTTATATCGAGGTAAAGAACCCGAGCGCCCAGATCGAGCACGAAGCGACCACCAGCAAGATCAGCGAAGACCAGAAATTCTACGCGATGCAGCGCGGCCTGAACGGCGAAGAAGCGGTGGCGCTGATCGTCAACGGCTTCTGCAAGGAAGTGCTGCAGCAGCTGCCGATGGAGTTTGCGGTGGAGGCGCAAAAGCTGCTGGGGATCTCGCTGGAAGGGAGTGTGGGATGAGCGACGAGTTCGATTGGGCTGACTTCGATGGCGATGAGATTGTGCGGCCAGCTAGTCGGGTAGTGGCCTACTTGAACCCAAATTGCGACGTCGTGCTCCGACAGGAGCGGGACCTTGTGTTGAACGATGAGGATGTTTGGATTGTGATTCCAAAAGAGAGAGTAAGCGCACTTATCAAGAAGCTTCAAGCGTTGACGGAAGCAAACTGATGCTTGAGATCGCCAACCTTCACGCCGCTGTCGGTGACCGTCCGATTCTGAAGGGCCTCACCCTTTCGGTGAAGGCCGGCGAAGTGCATGCCATCATGGGGCCGAATGGGGCGGGCAAGTCCACGCTTGCGCATGTGCTGGCGGGACGCGAGGGCTATAGTGTCACCGAGGGAACGGCGATGTTCGGCGGGGCCGATCTGCTGGCGATGGCGCCGCACGAGCGGGCGGCGGCTGGGCTGTTCCTGGGGTTTCAGTATCCGGTCGAGATCCCGGGCGTTTCCAACCTGCTGTTCCTGCGCACCGCGCTGAACGCCCAGCGGCGCCTGCGCGGCGAGCCGGAAATTTCCGGCGCCGACTTCATGAAGAAGGTCCGCACCGAATCCGCCGTGCTCGGGCTCGACCTGGAGATGCTGAAGCGCGGCGTGAACGTCGGCTTTTCCGGCGGTGAGAAGAAGCGCAACGAGGCGTTTCAACTGGGTATGCTGGAGCCGAAGTTCGCGCTGCTGGACGAGACCGACTCGGGGCTCGACATCGATGCTCTCAGGATCGTGTCGGAGGGGATCAATCGTTTCCGGCGCGCCGACCGAGGCGTGCTGCTGATCACCCACTATCAGCGCCTGCTCGATCATGTACGACCCGATTTCGTGCATGTGCTCTCGGGCGGGCGGATCATCGAATCGGGCGGGGCCGATCTGGCGCACCGGCTGGAGGCCGAAGGCTATGAGGGCATCGCCGCGTGATCGACCTGCCCTCTTCCTGGCCCTCCCGGAAGGACGAAGCCTGGCGCTGGGCCGACCTGCGGCATGCCGAGCTGTGGGGCACGAAGCCGCCGCCGGCCAATGATGCGTTGCCGGAGACCAGCGTGCACTGGCTCGACATCCCCGGCGAGCGGCGGCTGTTCGTCGGCGGCCATCCGGTCGATTCTGAAGCGCAGCTGCCGATGCCCGATCGCACCCTGCCCAAGCACCCGCTCGCAGACCTCGCCGCAGCCGCAGCAGTGGCCGGCACCGATCTGGAGCTGGCAGCGGGCGAGGACGGCGGCACCCTCCAGTTGCTGCATCTGGGCACGGGAGGCGCGACGCACGGGGTCACCCGGCTGACGCTGGGGGCCGGAGCGCGGCTGACCCTGATCGAGAGTTTCGCCGACGACGATGCCGACCATTGGCTAAACCACCGGCTGGATGCCGATGTCGGCGAAGGCGCCAGTCTCACGCGGATCGTCCGGCTGCGCACCCGCCATGGGCTGGTCTCCGAACGGGCTGCGGTGACTCTGGCGGGCGGGGCGCGCTTTACGCAACTGGCCGTGGTTTCGGCATCCGGGGCAGCGCGCACCGAGGTTCTGGTGCGTCATGACGGCCCGGGGGCACATGCCGATGTCAACGGCATCCTGCTGGGGGACGGCGCCGCCGCGCTCGATGCGCTGACCCGGCTGGAGCATCGCGTTCCGGGCACCGGCTCCGGACAGGTCTGGCGGCTGGTGGCGGCCGGGCAGTCCCAGGTGTCGGTCGCCGGCGGGGTGAATGTGGCGCGCCATGCGCAGCTGACCGACGCCGAGCAATCGCTGAAGGCGCTTGTGCTGAAGCGCACGGCGGCAGCGCATCTGAAGCCCGAGCTGGAGATTTTCGCCGACGATGTGAAATGCGCTCATGGCTGCACCGTGGGGGAGCTGGACAAGGCGGC
Organism: Sandaracinobacter sp.; assembly: GCA_031425455.1. Lineage (GTDB taxonomy): Bacteria > Pseudomonadota > Alphaproteobacteria > Sphingomonadales > Sphingomonadaceae > Sandaracinobacteroides. The sequence goes on from JANPJJ010000050.1 coordinate 2,250, forward strand.
ACTGTTCTATCTGCAGTCGCGCGGCATTCCGGTGGCCGAGGCGCAATCGCTTCTGACCCGCGCGTTCGTTGCCGACGCGCTGGCAGTGATTGCCGAGCCGGCGCTGCGCGAGGCGCTGGACGCCGAAACCCGGGGCTGGCTGGAGTCGCGGACATGAGCCTGCCGCTCGCGGCTCATCATGTCGGCGCGCCGCAACTGCTGGACCTGCGCGGCGAATTTCCCGGCGTCCCGGCGGATTGGGCCTATCTGGACGCGGCTGCGACTGCGCAGAAGCCCCGCGCCGTGATCGACGCGATCACCCGGGCCTATGCGCAGGATTACGCGACGGTCCACCGCGGCGTCTACGCTCGCTCGGCAACGATGACCGAGGCCTATGAGGCGGCGCGCGAGGCTGCGGCCCGCTTCATCGGTGGCCGGCCGGACGAGACCGTGTTCGTGCGCGGCGCGACCGAAGGGATCAACCTCGTCGCCAGCAGCTGGGGTAGCGCCCATATCGGCGCCGGGGACCGCATCCTGCTGAGCCAGTTGGAGCACCACAGCAATATTGTGCCGTGGCGGATGCTGGCCGACCGGGCCGGCGCCGAGATCGACGTGGCGCCGCTTACCCCCGACGGCCGGATCGACGAGGACTCGCTGATCGGGATGATCGGGCCGGAGACCAAGCTGGTCGCCATCGCCCATGTCTCCAATGTGCTGGGCGGGGTTGCCGATATTCGCCGGATCGCGCGGGCGGCGCATGCGGCCGGCGCGAAGCTGCTGGTGGACGGCTGCCAGGCGGCACCGCGGTTGGCTGTCGACGTGGCCGCGCTGGAAGCCGATTTCTATGTCTTCTCGGCGCACAAGCTCTACGGCCCCACCGGCATCGGCGTGCTGTGGGCGCGCCGCGACATTCTGGACGCGATGCCGCCCTGGCAGGGCGGTGGCGCGATGATCGACGAGGTGCGGTTCGACCGCGTGACCTTCGCCGGGCCGCCGCAGCGTTTCGAGGCGGGCACGCCGCACATCGTGGGTGCGATCGGCCTGCACGCAGCCATCGAGTGGGTGGAGAGTGTCGGCATCGAGGCGATCGACCTGCACGAGCGGGCGCTGCTCGGGATGGCGCGCTCCGGTCTTGCCCGCTTGAACAGCGTTCGAATGTTCGGCCCCGACAATTCGGCCGGAATCCTGAGTTTTGCGGTGGGAGTTGCGCGCGGCGGCGCGCACGAACTGGAATTTGTGCACCCGCACGATGTCGCCACCATCCTGGACGAGGGCGGGGTGGCGATCCGCGCCGGCCATCATTGCGCCCAGCCGCTGATGCAACATCTGGGTGTGTCGGCCACCGCGCGGGCCAGTTTCTCCGCGCACTCGAGCGAGGCCGATGTGGCTGCCCTGGTGAAGGGGATCGAACGAACCATGAGGATTTTCGGATGACCAGTGAAGCCGCCCCGCGCCGCTTCGATGTCGAGATTGTCGACGAAGTGGAAAAGCCGCCCAAGGCGCCGCCGCCCGGCCTGGAGCCGCCGCGCCAGCGAGACTATCTGCAGGGCTTTCTGAACGAGAAGCCGGCGGGTGACGGCATCTCGGGCGACGGGGCGCTGGGCGACGACATGCTGAAGGATGCCGTGGTGGCGGCGCTGCGCGATATCTTCGATCCTGAGATTCCGGTGAATATCTACGACCTCGGCCTTATCTATGGCGTGGAGATCAACGACGGACACGCGATCGTCACCATGACCCTGACCACCCCGCACTGCCCTGTCGCCGAAACCATGCCCGGTGAAGTGGAGTTGCGGGTGATGTCGGTGCCGGGGATCGCAACGGCGGAGGTGAACCTGGTGTGGGATCCCGCCTGGAACCCAGCCTCGATGTCGGACGAAGCCCGGCTGGAGCTTGGAATGCTATGAGCGACTTTACATTGCGCGCCTCTGGCGCGACGCTTGAACGCTCCGCCCGCGCGCGGCCCGCGCCGATCACCTTGACGCCCGGGGCGGAGGCGCGAATCGCCGCGCTGATCGCCAAGGCGCCCGGGCCTGTTGCGGGCGTGCGCCTCTCCACCCCGAAGCGCGGCTGCTCGGGCCTGGCCTATTCGATCGACTATGTCGAAGCGGCGAAGCCGGGCGACGAGCCCATCGTGACGCCCTCGGGCACCCTGTTCGTAGACGGCGCGTCGCTGCTCTATCTGATCGGCTCGGTGATGGACTGGGTCGAGGATGATTTCACCGCCGGCTTCATGTTCCAGAACCCCAACGCCAAGGGCGCCTGCGGCTGCGGCGAATCCTTCACGGTGTGAGCTTTCCGCCACATGACCTTCCAGCGACGCGTTCCGATGCGCTTCAGCAGCTGAACGACTTCTTGCCGCGCGCCGGGCGGGCTTATGCGGCGAAGCGCAACTTCGACGAAGGCCCCGGTGCCCGGACGCATGTGTCGCAACTGTCCCCGGCGATCCGGCGCCGGCTGGTCAGCGAGGAAGAAGTCGCCCTTGCCGCGATCGCAGCCCATGGGTTCGAGGCGGCGCAGAAGTTCGTGATGGAGGTCTGCTGGCGGACCTATTGGCGCGGCTGGCTCGAGGCGCGGCCGGCTGTGTGGGTTCGCTATCGCCGGGATCTTGACCGGCTGGAACGCGAGCTGGGTGCCGATCCGCTACTGGCAGCGCGCTTTGCCGAGGCGGTTTCGGCGCGCACCGGAATCGATGCCTTCGATTTCTGGGCCCGGGAGCTTGTGGAGACCGGCTATCTCCACAACCATGCCCGCATGAACTTCGCGTCGATCTGGATCTTCACGCTGCAGCTTCCCTGGCAGCTGGGGGCGGACTTCTTCTATCGTCACCTGCTGGATGCCTGCCCGGCGGCCAACACGCTCGGCTGGCGCTGGGTGGCGGGCGTGCAGACCTTGGGCAAGACCTATCTGGCGCGCGCCGACGCGATCCGCACCACATCGGGCGGGCGGTTCAATGTCGACGCGCCCCTGGCGCAAAGCGCCGCCCCGCTGCCGGCCGAGCCGCCGGTTCACCCTGCCGCCCTGCCCCCGCTACCCGCCCCCGATCCGGACGCCCCGACCGGGCTCTGGCTTCACAGCGAGGACCTCTCGCCCGAAACGCAGCCCTGGCCGGCGCCGCTTCGCGCCCTTGCGGCGGTGGACCATATCGGCGGAGACCCTGCCAACCCGAAGCGCGCCTATGCCGATGCGGCGCTGGACGACGGCGTTGCCCGCGCGGAAGCCCATTGGCAGGTGGCGGCCTCGCGCCTGCCCGAGGCGGAGCTTGAAGCCACCATGCTGGACTGGGCGCGCGGGAACGGGCTGTCCCAGATTCTGACGCCCTATGCCCCGGTCGGGCCGGTGGGCGATCGGCTCGCAAGTTTGCAGGGCCGCCTCGGCGAGGCCGCCATCCGGCTGGTCCCGATTCGCCGACACTGGGACGAAGCTGCCTGGCCGCACGCGACGCGCGGATTTTTCCAGTTCCGGGCGCATATTCCGGCGCTGCTGGCATGAGCCCGTTCGTCCTGACCGGCGCCTTGAACGGGACCTGCCCGCTGCTGCTCGCCTCCCCGCACAGCGGCATGCACCTGCCGGCTGCGTTCCTGGCCCGGGCCCGGCTGCCGGTTCCGGCGCTGCGCCGGATGGAGGATCTGCATGTGGGGAAGCTGCTGGCGCCGGCAGCCGCTCTCGGCGTGCCGCTGCTGGAGGCGACCCACAGCCGTGCCGTCATCGACCTGAACCGGGCCGAGGATGAACTGGACCCCGAAATGTTCGATGCCGAGATCACGCCGCAGCCCCGGGTCTCCGACCGGGTGCGGCGCGGCTATGGCCTGTTTCCGCGCCTGGCGGGGCCGAACCAGCCGATCCACGCCAGCCGGCTGTCGGCGGCCGCGGGGGCCGAGCAGATCGATCGGCTGCACCGGCCCTGGCACGCGGCGATCGCCGGCGGGCTGGCCGCCGCCCGGTCGCACCATGGCTATGCCGTCCTGCTCGACATTCACTCCATGCCCAGCCTGGAAGGGCGCCTGCCGGCGCAGCTGGTGCTGGGGGACCTGGGCGGCCGAAGCGCCGCGCCCGCTCTGGTGGAATGGCTGCACGACGCCTTCACGGCACAGGGCCTGAGGGTTGCGCGCAATGTCCCCTACGCCGGGGGCCACATCACCGAGCGGCACGGCCAGCCGCAGGCAGGTGTGCACACGGTGCAGCTGGAGTTCGACCGGGCACTCTATATGCATGCGCAGACACTGCGACCGCACGCCGGCTTTGCGGCGCTGGCGGCGACGATCGGCATCGTTATGGAGGCGATTCTGGCGGCGCTGCCCGGGATGGGGCTTCGGCCGGGGCTTCCGCTCGCCGCCGAATAGGCGCTTCTAGCAAGGCTCGATGACGAAAACTCAATGCTTAACGTTAGTTTACAGCACGGCCTGAAACGCTGCGCTATACCGGCATGGTCACGGCGCAAGATGCTTCCCCCGAAGCGAACGGCGCCGGGCCAAAAACGAAGGTCGCGGCACAAAGTGCCCAAGAACAAGAAACGGACGTCAGAACATGCGCACGATCCTCCTCGCCGGCCTGCTCGCCCTTTCGGCCCCCGCAGCGGCAGTCTCCACTTTCGATTTCGAAACCGGCGATACCAGCGGCTGGGCCAGCAGCGGCACCACCGGCGCCGGCACCAGCTACGGTGTCTTCACGCCCGTTTCGGGCACGTTCCTGGGTTTCGTCGTGGGCGGCGACGCCTGGGTCTATTCGACCCTCACCAAGGTCATCAACCTCGCCGCCGGCGCCAACCTGCACGGCAAGGTGGGATTTCAGGCCGGCGACTATTTCCCCTATGACGACGATGCCTATCTGTCGGTCAACGGGGTGAACATCTTCACCTCCAGCGTCGGCGCTGTCGGCGATTTCGGCAACAGCGGCTGGCAGACGTTCAGCTTCACCGCACCCACCGCGGGGGCCTACACCTTCGAACTCGGCGTCCGCAACGCCTATGACAGCGGCTACAGCAGCGCTGCCGTCATCGATTACGGCGCGGTTCCGGAAGCCGGCACCTGGGCGCTGATGATCGTTGGCTTCGGCTTCATCGGCTTCACCGCCCGGGGCCGCAAGGGAGCCCTCGCATCGGTTACCAACTGAGACCTCCTCCACTCGGTTGCAAACGAACAGCCGCCCGGTGACGGGCGGCTGTTTTCGTTTGAGGGCGGCCTGAAGGCCGGCGCGCGGTCGCGCTTGCGGCTGCGCCGGGATCTGGTTTGAGAGCGGCCTGAAGGCCGGCGCGCGGTCGCGCTTGCGGCTGCGCCGGGATCTTGTTTGAGAGCGGCCTGCGGCCGGGATGGGTTGGGCATACTCCTAATTGCAGCGGTTGACGTGGGCGCCCTGAACCGCAGACTGGCGGCATGACACGTGTTCTCATCATCGGGGCCGGCTGTTCCGGCTTTACCACGGCAAAACGGCTGCAAGACGAGCAGGTCGAGTTTGACTGGTTCGAGATGTCGGACCGAATCGGCGGCAACTGGGCCTTCGGCAATCCCAACGGGCGGTCGGCAGCCTATGCCTCGCTGCATATCGACACGTCCAAATGGCGACTGCAGTTCGAGGATTTCCCCTGCCCCACGGACTGGCCGGACTTTCCGCACCACAGCCTGCTGGCCGGCTATTTTAACGATTATGTCGATCATTTCGGACTTCGGCCGCGGATCGCCTTCGGAAGCGAAGTGACCCGGGTGTGGCAGGAAGGGCGGGACTGGTTCGCCGAAATCCTGTCGGGCGGCACGAGCACGAAGCATGGCCCCTACAGCCATGTCGCGGTCTGCAACGGGCACCACTGGGCCCCCAACATTCCAGATATCCCCGGCAACTTTAGCGGGACGGAGTTTCACGCCCGCGCCTATCGCACCCCGTTCGAGCCCGTCGACATGCGCGGCAAGACCATCGTCGTGGTCGGGCTGGGCAACACGGCGGTCGATATCGCGTCGGAGCTGGGTCAGCGCTCGCTCGACACGCGGCTGATCGTCTCGGCCCGGCGTGGTGTGTGGGTGCTGCCGAAATATCTGAACGGCAAGCCGATGGACAAGACGCCGATGCCCGGCTGGGTGCCGGTGTGGTTGAAACGGCGGCTGGGCGCGATGGCAGTGCGTCGCGCCGTGGGCAATATGGAGGACTACGGGCTGCCCACGCCCGATCACCAGCCGCTGGAGGCTCACCCCACGGTCAGCTCGGAGTTCCTGCTGCGGTGCGGCAACGGCGACATCGAAGTGAAGCCGATGGTGACCGAAAAGGCCGGCGACGAGTTGGTTTTTGCCGACGGCACCCGCGCCCACGTCGATGTGCTGATCCACGCTACCGGCTACCGCCAGAGCTTCCCGTTCCTGTCGCCCCACGACGCGCCGGTCACGAACAATCACCTGCCGCTGTTCAAGCGCATGGTCCAGGCTGACCCGCGCCTGCACGGCCTGTGGTTCATGGGGTTGGCCCAGCCGCTGCCGACGCTCGTCAACTTCGCCGAGCAACAGTCCAAGCTGTTCACGGCTTATGTCGCCGGGCGCTATGCTCTGCCGCCGAATATGGCGGCCGTCATCGCCGCCGACGAGGCGGTGCACAAAGGCCATTATTACGCCAGTGAGCGGCACACGATCCAGGTCGATTTCGAGCTCTATTGCCATGATCTTCACGCCGAGATCGCCCGAGGCACGCGACGCGCCCTGCCGAAAGCCGCGTGAAGTTCAGCCGCTGAAATAGGCTTGAAGTCGGTCATGGATGTCGTCGCCGGAAGGCGGCAGGGGATCCGGGGCACGCTGGATGGCGCCTGTCGCCTGGGCCCAGGCCAGCATCGCGTCGGCCTCGCTCACCGCCTTCCCCTTCCTGGCAAACGCGATCTGGATGCGGCGGCAGCTGGCCTGCCACGACGGCGGGACCTCCAACCGTCTCAGTGCCACCGACCGGGTCTCGACCACGGTCTCGGCAAAGGCGACGGCGTCGATCTTCACCAGGTTGAGCCGCATCAGCCGCACCCAGTGGCGGTCCACCGGCATCTCCATCCCCAGGTCCACCAGCAGTTCGGCATCCTGAAGGGCGCCTGCCATGCCGTTGCGCAACGCCGACGGCTTGATCGCCAGCACCACACCGGCGGCGTCCTCGGGCGACACCAGCGTGGCGAGCGTAACTGGGCAGCAGGGCAGCGTCGGCGAGTAGAACGGCCGGCCGTCTGCATCCAGCAGCTCCAGCGCGCGGCTTTGATTGGCGTAGCTCACCACGCGAAGCCGCAGGTCCATACGGCCGCGCGGCAGGGCAACGGTCAGGAGCGGCGACAGGATGTCCTGCGGTCGCCGCGCCCGGCTGGTGTAGCTGCCGGGGGTCATCTTTCCGGGGGCAAGATACATACCCCTGTCACGGCAGATGAAGGCCCGGCTTCAGCGCGGCTCCAGCTCGAACCCCATCGCCACCGTGACCGCCAGGCTGACCTCGCCGGGTGCCACCGGGCTGTCGGCCTTGGATTCCATCGCCATCGACCGGACCATCGGCATCGGGCCCGGTCTGAAGTCCTGCGTCTCGCTGATGCTGGTGATGCGCTTCACGCGCAGTCCGGCGGCCGCGGCAAAAAGCTCGGCGCGGGCGCGGGCGGTTCGAACCGCTTCGGCGCGGGCCTTGTCCAGAAGGGGATCGGGATTGGCGACCCGGAAGGTCGGCCCGTCCACCTGGTTCGCGCCCTCCGCCACCAGCGTGTCGATCACGCGGCCGGCGTTCTTCAGGTCGCGCAATGTCACCTGCACCCGGTTTGACGCCTGAAATCCGGTCAGCAGCGGCGGCTGATTCTCCTGGTAGCGAAACTGCGGCTGGAGGTTCAGGCCCGAAGTCTGGATATCGCGATCGGCGACGCCGGCCTTCCGCAGCGCCGCCACGACGCGGCTCATTTTCTCGGCATTGGAGCGCAGCGCCGGCTCCGCCTCGGCCGCCTGGGTGACGACGCCGGCCCCGATATCGGCCACATCGGGCGCCGATTTCACGTCGGCGCTGACCGACAGGTTCAGAGACGCCGGGGCGCCGGGCGCCGGCACCTGGGGCGCCACCTGGGCCTGGGCCGGGGCTGCGGCCATGGCTGCGGCAAGGCCGGCGGCAATCGCGGCGGAAAGGGCTGTCTTTTTCATGGTCGACTTCTCCTGAGGGGCGCGCCTGAGTTCAGGACGCCACATGCGGCCCCTTACCTTTCCGCCGGATGAAGCGGCACCTTGAGGTCAGGCCGAGCGGCTTTTCACCATCCGGTAGATCCACAGCAGCAGCACCGCACCGGCCGTTGCCAGCACGAGGTTCCAGATCGTGCCCCCGGTCGAGAAGAACGGCAGAACCCCGGCGAGGAAGCCCCCGAGCAATCCGCCGGCGATCCCGATGAGGATGGTGACGATGATGCCGCCCGGATCCTTGCCCGGCATGATCCACTTGGCCAGCGCGCCTGCGATCAGGCCGATGATGATCCAGCCGAAAAATCCATAATCCATCGCAAATCCCCTTCCCTGTCCACATCCCCGATCGATACGGGAAGCCGGGTCATAGCACAGGATGGATGTGGCAAATCAACAACTGCCGTTGCCGCAACCGCGGCCGCGCGAACCGCAAGGCCTTTAAAATGCAATCACGAATGTGTATGTGGCTCGGGTCTGGGCTGGCCGCACGGAGGTGACGGGCGTCGGTCGAGATATCAGCCCTGCTGTCTTTGAGGGGAGCAGCAAGGGTGTTTTGGGGGATGCCCCACGGATTTCCCGCAGACGTTGGCGTCTTGCAGACGTTGGCGAGGCGGGAAATCGGTGCCGGTAGGTTCCCGTGTCCAAAGGCAAGATACGGCATGAATATGCACCTTTCCCCTCACGATCCCGAGATTCGGGCGCAGCTGGAACGCGATGCTGCCGAAGCGGCTTCGGAAGCCGGAGCGCGCCGCAAGCGCACACGGCTGATCGCGATCGGGATCGCGGCGGCTGTGGCTGCCTTCATGATCTTCCTCTATTTCAAGGTGAACGCGCCCAATCCATCGGCACCGCCGTCCGGCCCGCCGTCGGTTTCGGTGATGGTGCCCGGCACCCAACTCGTCGCCGACCGGGTGTCGGCGATCGGCAGCATTTCGGCGCGTCGCGACATGCCGGTGGGGGTCGCCGGCGAGGGCGGGATGATCTCGGCAGTCCGGGCCGAGGCAGGTCAGTTCGTCGGGCGCGGGCAGGTGTTGGCGGAGATCGACGGGGCCGTCCAGCGCGCGCAGCTGGCACAGCTGCAGGCCGGCGTGGTGCAGGCCCAGGCGGACGCGCGGCTGGCCCAGTCCGAGCTCGACCGGGCGCTCGCCCTGGTGTCGCGCGGGTTCATTTCCAGGGCCGATATCGACCGGCGTACGGCCACCCGCGATTCGGCGCGCGCCCGGGTGGGCGTGGCGCAGGCGCAGGTGCGCGAGATGCAGGAGCGGATTGCCCGCCTGGCCATCCGCGCGCCGGAAGCCGGCCTGGTATTGCAACGCATGGTGGAGCCCGGCCAAGTGGTTTCGCCCGGCAACGGCGCGCTGTATAGGGTCGCCGCCGGCGGCCAGCTGGAGCTGAAGGCCCAGATCGCCGAGCAGGACCTGCCGCAGATGCGGGTCGGCCAGACTGCAACCGTCAGCCCGGTGGGGTCGAGCAACCGCTATGCCGGCACGGTCTGGCTGCTGGAGCCGGTGATCGATGCGCAGTCCCGCCAGGGCATCGCCCGCGTGGCGTTGCCCGGCGCCTCCGAGCTTAGGGTGGGCGGCTTTGCCAATGTCACGATCGACGGCATTCAGGCGCAGCGGCCGGTGGTGCCACAATCGGCGCTGCTGAACGACCGCGGCGAAAGCTATGTGCTGGTGGTCGGGCCCGACAATGTCGTGAAGCGCCAGCCGGTGACGATCGGGACCATTTCGGACAAGGGGCTGGCAATCACCGCCGGCCTGAACGGAACCGAGCAGGTCGTGGTTTCGGCGGGCGCCTTCCTGCGGCCGGGCGAAAAGGTGAAGCCGGTGCTTCAGAAAGCCGCCCTGCAACCGACTGCCCCGCAATCGTCCGCCGCGCAATCGCCGGCATCGCAACCGAAGGCAGGGTAGCCCCATGGATCTGCGCAACATCTCCAGTTGGGCGATCAAGAACCCGCTGCCGCCGATCCTGCTGTTCGTGATGCTCACCATGGTGGGGGCGCTCAGCTTCTACCAGATGAAGATCACCAACATGCCCGACATATCGGCGCCGATGGTGCAGATATCGGTGTCGCAGCCGGGCGGTGCCCCGACCGAAATCGAGACCCAGATCACGCAGAAGGTCGAGGGGGCCGTGGCCGGCGTCGGCAATGTAAAGTCGATCAGCAGCTACGTACAGGAGGGTGGATCCTTCACCAATGTCGAGTTCCAGCTCGGCACTCCGGTGGATCGGGCCGTCACCGACGTACGAGACGCGGTCACCAAGGTCCGGTCCGACCTGCCCGATGGTATCTACGAGCCGCAAGTCAGCCGCATAGAGATCGAGGGCGGCCCGATCAGCTATATGGCGGTGAAGTCCACCTCGATGACGCTGGAGGAGCTTTCCTGGTTCGTCGACAACACGATCGCAAAGCGCATGGTGGCGATCCCCGGCGTGGCGCAAGTCGGCCGCGGCGGCGGGGTAAGCCGCGAGATCCGGATCAATCTCGATCCGGTGAAGCTGCAGTCCTATGGAATCACCGCAGCGCAGGTGAACAGCGAACTGCGGCAGCTGAACATGGATGCGACCGGCGGACGCACCGAGATTTCCGGCGCCGAACAGGCCGTCCGCGTGCTGGGCGGCGCCCGCACCGCGCTGCAGTTGGGCGAGACCCGGATCGCCCTGCCCGGCCGCCGCGAGGTGCGGTTGTCGGATATCGCGGAAGTGACGGACGGCACGTCGGAGCAGCGCGAGATCGCCCGGCTGGACGGGCGCCAGGTCACGAACTTTGCACTGTCGAAGTCCAAAGGGGCCTCCGACGTTGCGGTCCATGACGCCATGGAAGCGGAGCTTCGCAAGCTGGAGCAGGAATTCCCCGGGGTCAGCTTCACCGAGCTTTTCACGACGGTAAAATACACCAAGATCGAGTATGAAAGCGCGATCACCGCCATGATCGAGGGCGCCATCCTGGCAGTCCTTGTGGTGTTCCTGTTTCTGCGCGACTGGCGCGCGACGGTTATTTCCGCGCTCGCCATCCCGCTCAGCGCCATTCCCGCCTTCTGGTTCATGGACCTGATGGGGTTCACCCTGAACACGATCAGCCTGCTGGCGCTGTCGCTGGTCGCGGGAATATTGGTCGACGATGCCATCGTCGAGATCGAGAATATCGTGCGCCACATGCGCATGGGGAAATCGCCCTATCAGGCGTCGATGGATGCAGCCGATGAAATCGGCCTGGCCGTGGTCGCGACAACGTTCGCGATTATTGCGGTGTTCCTGCCCGTCAGCTTCATGCCGGGCATTTCCGGGCAATATTTCAAGCAGTTCGGCCTGACCGTCGCAGTCGCGGTGTTCATGTCGCTGCTAGTTGCGCGGCTGATCACGCCATTGCTCGCGGCCTATTTCCTGAAGGCGCACGGCACCCAGCCGCACGGCGAGGGCCGGCTGATGAAACGCTATCTGGCGTTTCTGGACTGGACCATCCACCACCGGTGGAAGACCGTGATGGTGGGGGCGGCGTCGTTCTTGCTCACGATCTTCCTGTTCATGCAGATGCCGACCGCCTTCCAGCCCGACATGGACATGGGCACGTCAACGTTGAAGATCGAACTGGCCCCTGGGGCGCAGCTGCGCGACACCGACCGGGCCGTGGGCAACGCCGTCGCGATCATGCGCGAGCAGCCCGAAGTGCGGCAGATCTTCGAATATGTGGGCGACGACGGCGACATCCGGCGCGGCACCCTGTATGTGGAACTGGTGCCGCCCGACCAGCGCACGGTCAGCACCAAGGATTTCGAACGCCGGGTCGGCCCGCTGATGGCGGTGGTGCCCGATGCCCGCATCTACTTCGAATCGCAGGGCTCGGGCTTCGGCGGGCGCGACGTAACCGTGATGCTGGCGAGCGACAACCCCGTCCTGCTGGACGACACCGTGCGCAAACTGGAAAAAGAGATGCAGGGCCTGAAGACCCTGCGCGATGCCCGCATCAACGGCGACATGGAGCGTCCCGAAATCCTGATCCGGCCGAAGTTCGACATGGCAGCGCAAATGGGCGTGTCGGTCGCGGCACTGAGCCAGACGATCCGGATCGCCACGCTGGGCGACATCGAGCAGAATCTCGCGAAATTCTCGCTGTCGGACCGGCAGGTGCCGATCCGCGTGAGCCTGACCGAGGAATCCCGCACCAACATGTCGATGCTGGAGAATCTTCCGGTTCCGACGGCAAATGGCGGTTCGGTGCCGCTGAAGGTGGTGGCCGACATCAGCTTCGGCGCCGGACCCACCAAGCTGCGCCGCTATAACCAGACCCGGCGCATCACGCTGGAGGCCGATCTCAACGGCATCGAATATGGCCAGGCGATCGAGCAGATCGCCCAGCTGCCGACGATGAAGAACATGCCTCAGGGCGTGAAGCAAGTGAAGTTCGGCCAGGAAGAAGTGATGGACGAGCTGGTCACCAACTTCATCGTGGCGGTGGTTTCGGGTATCCTCCTCGTGTTCGCGGTGCTGGTGCTGCTCTACAAGCGGGTGTTGCCGCCGTTCGTGAACATGGGCTCGCTGCTGCTGGCGCCGCTGGGTGCCGTCATCGCGCTGATCCTTACCGGCCATCCGATCACGATGCCGGTCTATATCGGCCTGCTGATGCTGTTCGGCATCGTCGCCAAGAACTCGATCCTGCTGGTGGATTTCGCCATCGAGGAAATGCGCCACGGGGTGGACCGCGAGACCGCCATTCTGGACGCGGGCCACAAGCGCGCCCAGCCGATCGTGATGACGACCGTTGCGATGGTTGCCGGCATGCTTCCGATCGCGATCGGCCTCCATGGGGATTCCAGTTTCCGCGCGCCGATGGCGATCGCGGTGATCGGGGGGCTCATCCTGTCGACCTTGCTCACGCTTCTGATCGTGCCGGCGGGCTTCACCCTTGCCGACGATCTGGAGCAGTGGATCGGCCCGCGGCTGAAGCGCTGGCTGACGAATGGCGGGGAAGCGGCACCGCCTGCCGCCGAACCGGGGCCGCAAGCTGCTGAATAGCGACGATGCCGACCCGCCGGCCCTGAGGGCGGCGCAGGCGGTCCGCCTGCGAGGCTATGCCACCGGCCTCCTGGTGCTGATGGCAGCGATCTTCCTGGGGTCCACCTGGGCAATCGGCGCTGTTCATCCCGGCTTCGTCTGGGTGCAGGCCTTCGCCGAGGCCGCGCTGGTGGGCGGCCTGGCGGACTGGTTCGCGGTGACGGCGCTGTTCCGCCACCCGATGGGTATTCCCATTCCGCACACCGCGATCATCCCGCAATCGAAGGACCGCATCGGCGAGGCGCTGGCGACGTTCCTGAAGGAAAATTTCCTGACGCCGATGAATGTGGCGAGGCGGCTGGAAGGGTTCGACGCGGCGGCAGCGCTCGCGGGCGTGCTGGAGCGCCCCGCCTCGGGCGGGCGCATCCGCCGCGGTCTGGGGCGGCTCGTCGGCCGGCTCGCGGACACCCCCGCAGGCTCGGCAGTGATGCAGCGGCTGCAGGACGGCGCCATGGTGCGCCTTCGCGATCTCGAGATCTCGCCGCTGCTAGGGCGCATGCTGGACGCAGTGATCGCGGACGGGCGGCACCGTCCGGTGATCGACCAGCTGATCGGTTGGGCGGCCCGCACGCTGGACAGCCAGGAGGGCCTGATCCGCGACATGGTGGAGGCCCGGACGACGTGGCTGCTTCGGCTGGTGAATGTGGACGGCCGGATCGCGGACGAGCTGGTGAACGGCCTGCGCGGGCTCCTGCGCGATCTGGCCGAGGACCCGGACCACCCTGTTCGTGAAAAGGCCGACCGGGCGCTCGAAAACCTGGCGTTCGACTTGCAGCATATGCCCGAAACCCGGGAGAAGGTGGAGCGGGTGAAGCGCGAGCTGCTGGCCAACCCCGCCGTCGCAGACTGGCTGGAGGGGCTGTGGAGCCGGCTGAAGGACGGCCTTTTGAAGATGGCCCAGGGGGAGACGATGGGTGAGATCGGCGAGGCGATGGCGCGCTCGCTGCGCGACGACCGCGCGCTGGCGGGCGCCGTGAACCAGCTTGCCCGCCGCGCCGTTGTCGGCACGGTCGCCGACTATGGCGACAATATCGTCACCCTGGTATCGGACACGGTGAAGGGCTGGGATGCCGCCACGATCACGGAAAAGCTGGAAGGCGCGGTGCTGCGCGATCTGCAATATATCCGGCTGAACGGCACACTGATCGGGGGCAGCATCGGGCTGGTACTGCACGCGATCCTGGTGGCGACGGGCGAAGCCTGAGGGATAATAGTAGGTCTCGATGAGCGAGACTCATCGAGTTCGGCCTACCGGCCGGCGCCCGGTCGGGCTTGCGGCGTTCCGCCGTGCGCATCAAATTTCATCACCGGGGCGCGGTATCAGGCGGTCGCCGCGACCGCCGGCCGGCGCCAGAGCAGGAACACCAGCAGCGTGCCGACGGCGACCACCCCGGTCATCGCCAGATAGCCCTGCGAGCCGACCCCGGTGTCGAACACCCGGCCGGCGATCCAGCTGGACAGCGCCTGCGCCGGGGCGGTGGCGAGTGCCATGAACATCATCTGTGCGGTCGGCGTGCGATCATCGCCCCACATCGCCTGGATGCCGCGCATCGCGCCGAGGAAGGTGCAGGCGAAGCTGAGCGCATGCAGGGCCTGCAGCGGCACCATCAGCAGAAGGCCGGGCGAAGTCGCCATCAGGCTCCAGCGCAGCAGCGCGCCCGCCCCGCCCACCAGCATCAGGGTCGCCGGCCGGACATGTTCTATGCGCGGCGCCACCAGCATCAGGAACATCGCCTCCACGATGACGCCGAACGCGAACAGCCAGCCCGCCACCGTGCCGGAGATGCCGAGCTCGTCGATCCAGAGTTTGGTGCCGAAGATATAGTAGAACTGGTGGCCGGCCTGGATTAGTCCGCAGCCGAACATCAGCAGCGCAAACTCGGGGCGCTTCACCATGGCCAGGCCGTCGGCAAGGCGTTGGGCGAACGGCGGCTCGTGGCCGCGGGATACCGGCTCCGGCGCCATGGCGATGCTGGCCCCCAACAGGCCTGCGATCGTCAGCACAAGCCACCACCAGATGCCGTCGATTCCGATCCGGTCGACCAGCATGCCGCACACCACATTGCCCACCACGAACGACAGCGAGGCGAGCCCGCGCGCGATGCCGTAGTTGGGGAACAGCCCGGGCGTGGTGAGCCGGAGCAGCGCCGCCTCCAGGAAGGCGATCAGCGCCCAGAAGGTGATTTCGGCCACAAAGGCCAGCGCGAAACTGACCGCGAACATCTGCGCGAACCACAGCCCGCCCAGCGCCATCAGCGTTATCGCCGCAAGCAAGCGGATCGGGGCCCGGCGGTCTTTCTGGCCGTCGGCCCAGGCGCTGGTCAGCGGACCGGCGACGATCCGCCCCAGCCCGGCCAGCGAAATGACCAGCCCAAGCTGTTCGCCGGTGAAGCCGCGCGCCTCGATCAGCCAGATCGGGAACCATTGGATGAGCCCGCCGAACGAGGCATAGAACAGGCAGGCGGCCAGCATGGCGCGGATTGCGGCAGGGTTGCCGGCGGAGGTGGGCGGAAACGTCATGCCCCGCTGCTGAAGCACGGTTGCCGCGGGGTCGCAAGCGGGGCACAGCGGCAGGCACATTGTGGGAGGATTCAATGGGCAATCTGTTCGACCTCAGCGGCCAGGTGGCGGTGATCACCGGCTCGTCGCGCGGCATCGGCAAGGCGATCGCGCACCGGATGGCGGAGCATGGCGCCAATGTGGTGGTCTCCAGCCGGAAGGCCGACGCGTGCGAAGCGGCAGTGGCCGAGATCAATGCCGCCGTCGGCCGGGAGGCGGCCTTCGCCATCCCCGCCAACATTGCGGTGAAGGAGGATTTGCAGCGGCTGGTGGACGGCAGCGTGGCGCGGTTCGGGCCGATCGACGCGCTGGTGTGCAACGCGGCGTCCAACCCCTATTTCGGGCCCAGCGCCGGGATCGCCGACGAACAGTTCGACAAGATCCTGAAGAACAACATCGTTTCCAACCACTGGCTGATCGGCATGGTGGCGCCTTCGATGGTGGCGCGGGGCGCCGGTTCGATTACCATCATCTCGTCGATCGGCGGCCTTCGTGGCACGACGATCCTGGGCGCCTATGCCATTTCCAAGGCGGCCGACATGCAGCTGGCGCGCAACCTGGCGGCCGAGTACGGCCCCGCCGGCGTGCGGGTGAATGCGATTTGCCCCGGCCTCATCAAGACCGACTTCGCCAAGGCGCTGTGGGACAATCCGGACATCCTGGAGCAGAGCACCCGAACCACGCCGCTGCGGCGCATCGGGGAACCGGACGAGATCGCGGGAATGGCCGTGTTTCTGGCAAGCCGGGCCGGCGCCTTCACGACGGGCCAAGCCATGGTGATCGACGGGGGCGCGACTGTCGTGTGAGCCGCCTCCGGCGGCGTGTTCCGCGCAGTGGCGCGGGCGCGCGGTCGCGCTTGCGGCCTGCGGCCGGTCTTGCTTGGGCCGCCTTCGGCGGCGTGTTCCGCGCAGTGGCGCGGGCGCGCGGTCGCGCTTGCGGCCTGCGGCCGGTCTTGCTTGGGCCGCCTCCGGCGGCGTGTTCCGCGCAGTGGCGCGGGCGCGCGGTCGCGCTGCGGCCTGCGGCCGGGTTTAGGGGGTGTTCGTACGCAAAAGGGCGGCGCCGTTCGGCGCC
>JANPJJ010000051.1:0-23973 GCA_031425455.1 Sandaracinobacter sp.
AAGGTCGCGCTCGTCACCGGGGCCGCATCCGGCATCGGCGCTGCGATCAAGGACCTGTTCGCACGCGAAGGCGCCAATGTGCTTGGCACTGACATCCACGCCACCGGCGACCTGTTCGGCCACGACGTCACGGATGAGGCACAGTGGGACGCGGCCGTTGCCGAGTGCGTGGATCGGTTCGGCCGGCTGGACATCCTGGTCTCCAACGCCGGCACCGCACAGGCAGGGCCGATCGTCGACCTCGACCTCGCGACGTTCCGCGAACAGTCGCGCGTCCATGTGGAGGGCGCGTTTCTGGGGATGCGAGCGGCGGTCCGACAAATGCGCGCACAGGGCAGCCCGGCGCGCGGCGGCATTGTCACCATTGCATCCGTCGCAGGGCTCAAGCCGATCCTGCAGACCACGGCCTATGGCACTGCCAAGGCTGCACTGATCAACCTCACTCGCGCCGTCGGAGTGGAACTGGGCCGCAAGGGGGACCTTATCCGGGTCAACGCCATCTGCCCGGGCGGCACGAAGACACCGATGACGCTTGCGATGTTCGACGAGAGCTATTGGGCGGACAAGTCGAACTTCGCCCACATGCCGCTGAAGGATTATTGCCGCCCGGAGGACATCGCGGACGCAGCGCTCTACCTCGCGTCCGACGACGCCGAGTTCGTGACGGCAAGCGCGTTGACGGTCGACGGCGGCTGGCTCCTGAGCGACCGCATATGAAGTGCGTTGCGCTTGTTACCGGCGCCACCTCGGGCATCGGGCGGGAAGCGGCGCTCTGGCTCGCACGAGACGGTTTCCATGTGATTGCCGGCGGTCGCAATGCAGCCAGGGGAGCGGCCGTGGTCCAGGCGATCGAAGCCGAGGGGGGCAGCGCCGAATTCACCGCCTTCGACATCACCTCCGAAGCCGATTGGGCGCAAGTTGCTGCAAGGATTGCTGCGCAGCATGGAAGGCTCGACGCGCTGGTCAACTGCGGCGGCGCCTTCTTTTCGAAACCCCTGCCGGACACCATGTTGGCCGAGTTCAGGCAACTCTGGGAAACCGACGTGGAGTCGGTCGTTCTCGGCACAAAATACGGTCTGCGTACAATGCGCGAAACCAGGAGCGCAGGCTCCATCGTCAACGTCTCTTCCCTCGCAGGCTTGATCGGCCTGGAGGATTGCGCCGCCTATTGTGCAGCAAAAGCCGCCGTCACGCACTTCTCGAAGATCGCGGCCGTGGAAGGCGGCGGGTTCGATCCGCCGATTCGGGTCAACAGCCTGAACCCGGGTGTCATCCTCACCGAAATGATTACGGGCGCCTACGGCGACAGCGCGGCAGTCCGAAACTTCGTGAAGGACGGCAACGCGCTCGACATCGTGGGGGAAGCGCGCCACATCGCGGCCGCCATCGCCTGGCTGGCGGGGCCGCGCAGCCGGATGGTGACGGGCACCGCGCATGTCGTCGATGGGGGACGGGGCAGTGACTGAACAGAGCCGGAAGCGCTTCACGCTGCGACGCCGCCCGCACGGGGCCCCGGTTGCCGCCGATTTCGCGCTTGTGGAGGAGCCCGTGCCGGCGCTGGCCGACGGCGAGTTCCTGATCGAGAACCGGTTCGCCTCGCTCGATCCGGCGATCCGCGGCTGGCTGGACGACGCGCCGAGCTATATGCCGCCGATTGCACTGGGAGACCCCGTCCGATCGACGACGGTGGGCGTGGTTGCACAGAGCCGCGCTGCGGACTTCCCGGTGGGGCAATGGGTGGTGGGGCTGAACGCGATTGAGACCCACAGCATCGGCCACGCCGGCGGGTTTACCAGCCCGGTGGACCTTTCGATGGTGCCCAGCCCCACCAATTTCCTGTCGGTGCTGGGTGCGGTCGGCATGACCGCCTGGTTCGGGCTGATGGAAGAGGGCCGGCCTCAGCCGGGGCAGACCCTGCTCGTATCGGGGGCGGCCGGCGCAGTCGGGAGCTTGGTGGGCCAGCTCGGCACGATCGCCGGCACGCGCAGCATCGGGATCGCGGGTGGCCCCGAAAAGTGCCGCCGCCTGATCGAGCGCTACGGCTTCGCGGTTGCTATCGACTATCGCGGCAAGACGGTAGAGGCGCTGGCGGCCGAAATCCGTGCGGCAGCTCCGGGGGGCCTCGACCTCGTGTTCGAGAATGTCGGCGGGGTCTGCCTGGACGCCGCCCTACTCAACCTGAAGAATGGCGCCAAGGTGCTGCTCTGCGGTTTGATCAGCGAATACAACAGCCCTGAGAAGGTCGGCGCGCGCAACCTCTGGCAGCTGATCGTTCATGCCGCCACGCTGAAGGGCGTGCTGGTGCGCGACTATGTCGGGCGGTTTCCGGAAGGGATCGCCGCCATGGCGCCGCTGGTCGCTGCCGGGAGGCTGGCGTTCGACGAGCATGTCGACAATGGCATCGAGGAGGCATTTCCCGCCTTCATGCGCCTGTTCGAGGGATCGAACGACGGCAAGATGATCCTGGCGCTGTGAGCGGCATGACGCTCAAGGGCCGACGGGCGCTGGTGACCGGCGCCGCCTCGGGCATCGGGGCGGCGATCGCAGCGCGCCTGAAGGCGGACGGCGCCACGGTGCTGACGACGGACCGGGCGCCCGGCACCGATCTCACGCTGGATATCGCGCCGCCGGAAAGCGCCGCCCGTCTGGCGATGGCCTGCACCGAGCGCATGGGCGGGCTGGACATCCTGGTCGCCAACGCCGGCGTGTCGGCCTTCGAACCGCTGGAGGGCCATCGCGACGATGTCTGGGCGACGACCCTGGAAATCGATCTTCACGCGGTGTTCCGGCTGATCCGCGCCGCCACGCCCTTGCTGAAGAGGTCGGACGCCGGCCGCATCATTACCATCGGATCGGTGATGTCCAGCTTCGGCGAGGCTGGCATGGTGGCCTATGCCGCGGCCAAGCACGGCGTGCTGGGCCTGACCCGCGCGGTTGCGATCGAGCTTGGGTCGGAGGGGGTGACTGCGAACTGCATCCAGCCCGGCGCCATCCTGACCGGCATCACCAGGCCGGCCTTCGAGGCCGATCCGGCGTTCGCCGACTATTGGCGGCAGAAATCCGCGTTGAAGCGGCTCGGCACGCCGCAGGACATCGCCGACGTGGCGGCCTTTCTTGCGTCGGACGGTGCCCGTTTCATGACGGGTGCCACGCTGGTCGTTGACGGCGGGGCCACCGCGCACCCATAAGCCGCCGCCATGACAGCTACCGACACTGTGAATGCCTTTATCGGCCATCTGAACGCCATGCGCCTCGACGATGCGTGGACGCTGCTCGCGCCGGATGTCGTCTATCACAACATCCCGATGCAGCCGGTCACCACACCGGCCGGCGTGAAAGCCGTGTTCGACCAGCTTCCGGCAACTGCGATGGATTGGATCGTGCACGCCAGCGCCGAGTCCGACGGCCATGTGCTGAACGAGCGCACCGATCGCTTCCGCCTTGCCGACGGCCGCTGGGTGGAACTGCGCGTGATGGGCTGCTTCGAAGTGCATGACGGGCTGATCTCGGCCTGGCGCGACTATTTCGATCTCGGCCAATGGATGGCGCAGATGGCGCCGGAGGTCTGAGAAAGAACCGACGTCCTAGTCAACCGCGCAGCCTGTCACTTTCACCCGTCGGGTGGCGGGCCCGCGACGGGCTATTTCATCGTCATGACAATGCCGCCTGGAAATCCGTTCGCGCCCGAGGTGCTGAGCCAGCCCAACGCCTTCTACGCGGCGGCGCACCGGATTGCCCCGGCGTTCGCGCTTCCGGGCACCCCCATCACCTATGTGTCGGGCTATGACGCCGTAGTCGATGCGCTGGGACGGGTGGAGGAATTCTCCAACGCGTTCGGCACCGACCTCGCCGGCGCGCGCAGCCAGGACCCGGAGGTGACGGCAATCCTGGAAACCGGGTGGCGTGCCGTCGACACGATGCTGACAGCCGATCCCCCGGTGCACACGCGATACCGCAAGCTCGTCAACCTCGCCTTCTCGATGAAGAAGGTGGACGCGCTGGAAGCACGAATCCGCGAGATTGTGGTTGGCCTCATCGAGCAGATGCAGGCCAAGGCGGCGGCCGGTATGCCGGTCGACTTCGTGGCCGACTTCGCGATTCCCCTGCCTGTCGCCGTGATTGCGTCCGAAATCGGCATGCAGAGCTCGACCGACGTTGCCACCGTCAAGCGCTGGTCCGACGCCTTTGCCGACCGGCTTGGCCAGATGATCCCGCGCGAGCGCGAGCTGGAGTGCGCGCGCGAAGTCGTGGAATTCCAGCATCACTCGAAAAAGCTGATCGATGCACGCCGCGCCGAACCGACCGGCGACCTGCTGTCCGACCTGGTCCATGCCTCGATCGACGGCGAGACGCCGCTGAACGACGCCGAGATCATGTCGATCCTGCAGCAGTTGATGGTGGCGGGCAACGAGACGACCACCTCCACCCTGGCCGGCGGCCTGCTGCACCTGATCCAGAACCCCGGCGCCCTGGCGCAGGTTCGCGCCGACCCGTCGCTGATCCCCAACATGGTGGAGGAAATGCTCCGGCTGGAAGCGCCGACGTCGGGCATGTGGCGGGTGGTGAAGCGCGACAGCGAAGTGGCCGGCGTGCCGGTGAAGGCGGGCACGATGCTGATGCTGCGCTTTGCCGCTGCCAACCGCGACCCGGCCAAGTTCGACGACCCGGATGCGTTTCGCCCGGACCGCAGAAATGCCCGCACCCATCTCGCCTTCGGGCGCGGCATCCATATGTGCGTCGGCAACATGCTGTCCCGCAAGGAGCTTGCCGTTGCCTTCGAGGAGCTGCTGGCGCGGCTGGACGGCTTTGCGGTGACGCCCGGCGCGGAGCTGGTCTGGAAACCCAACATGCTGCTGCGCGGGCTTTCCAACCTGCCGCTGCGCTTCCACGTCGGGGCGCCGGCCGAGCGGGCGGCATGAACTTCGACCTTAGCGAAGACCAGGCCATGTTGAAGGCGCTGGTCGAACGGTTTTGCGCCGAGCGTCATGGCGGCGACCTGGAAAAAAGACGTCATCAGCGCACGTCGCCCGGCGGGTTCGACCGCGGCAACTGGAGCGCTCTGGCCGAACTCGGGCTGACGGCGCTGCCCTTTGCCGACGCCGATTGCGGGCTTGGCGGCGGCGCGGTCGAGATCATCACCGTGGCCGAGCCGATGGGCCGCGCGCTGGCAACCGAACCGTTTACCGAATGTCTGGTGCCGGCAGCCGCCCTGTTTGCCCGCGCCCGCGACGCCGAGCGCGCCGGACTGATCGCCCCCGTGATCGCGGGCGATACGCTGCCCGCCTTTGCCATCACCGAGACCGCGGGGCGCTATCATCTCGCCCATGTAGAAACCCGCGCTCGCGATGGCCGGCTGACCGGCGCCAAGACGGCGGTGTGGCAGGGGATGGCCGCCGACCAGTTGATCGTGACTGCGCGGGATACGGCGCGCGACGGCGGCGACATCGGGCTGTTCCTGGTGCCGACCGAAGGGCTTGCCCGCCGCGCCTGGGTTGCCGCCGACGGCCAGCTCGCGGCCGAAGTGACCTTCCACGACACGCCTGCCGTCCGGCTGGAAGGGCTGGGCCTCGCCGATCTCGACGTGGCCGTGCGCGCGGCCTGGCTGTCGGCCTCGGCCGAGATGCTGGGCCTTGCCTCGCTGCTGTTCGACGCGACGCTCGCCTATGTGAAGCAGCGTACCCAGTTCGGCAAAGCCCTTGGCAGCTTCCAGGTGATCCAGCACCGGCTAAGCGACGCCTATGTGGCGCTCGAACAGGCTCGCTCGATGGTCTATCGTGCCGCCCTCTCGCCCGATCCGGGGCGCGCGGCCGCGGGGGCGAAGGCCTTCGTCTCGGAAGCGGCGCGGGCAATCGCGCACGAGGCGGTGCAGCTGCACGGCGGCATGGGTGTTACCGACGAGCTGGTGGTGGGCCATGGGCTGAAGCGGATCCAGTTGCTGTCGCGGCTTTGGGGCGACGCCGATACCGCAGTCCATGCCTATGCGAAGGCCGCCTGATGCAGGATATCGCCGAGCAGCTGCTGACCGACGGGCCGGACCCGGCGCTGATCGGCGGGCGCGACCGTGCGACGGGGCGGATCATGTTTCCGCTTCCTGCCGACGCCGGGCGGTTCGAGCCTGTCGAGCTGCCCCGCACCGGCCGGATCTGGAGCTGGACGGTGCAGCGCTTCCGCCCGAAGTCTCCGCCCTACACCGGCCCCGAGGCGTTCGAGCCCTATGCGATCGCCTATGTCGAGCTGCCCGGCGCCACCATCGTGGAGACTCGGCTGACCGGATTTAGCTTCGATACGCTGAAGGTCGGGCTGCCATGCCGGCTGGTCGCAGAGACCTTCGGGGGCAGGCGCAGCTATGCCTTCGCGCCGGTGGAGAGCCTGGATGACTGATATCTGCATCCTGGGCGCCGGCATCCACCCGTTCGGCCGCACCGACGGGGTCTCCGGGCTGCAGCAGGGCGTGTTTGCAACGCGACAGGCGCTCGGCGATGCAGGCGTCGACTGGGCGGATATCGAAATCGCCTTCGGCGGCTCGTCGGCGGCCGGCAATGCCGACATCATGGTCAATGAACTCGGGCTCACCGGGCTGCCGTTCATCAACGTCGCCAACGGCTGCGCCACCGGCGGCTCGGCGCTCTACAGTGCCTTCGCAGCGATCCGGGCGGGCCAGGCCGATCTCGCCCTCGCAGTCGGGTTTGACAAGCACCCGCGCGGTGCCTTCGATCCGAAACCCGCCGACTGGGGCCTCCCCGACTGGTACGGCGAAACCGGGCTGATGCTGACCACGCAATTTTTCGCGCTGAAACTCAGGCGCTACATGGAACAGCATGGTATCAGCACCACGACGCTGGGCCGCGTTGCCGAAAAGGCGTTCGAGAACGGCGCACTCGCCCCGCACAGCTGGCGGAAGTCTCCCGTGGACCTGGAGACCATCCTGAACAGCCAGATGGTGAACGACCCGCTCACCAAGTTCATGTTCTGCGCGCCGGCCGAAGGCGCGGTCGCCCTGGTGCTCGGCACCGAGGCCAAGGCGCGCGAGCTGGGCATCGCGCCGGTGCGCCTGAAGACCGCCACCGTGCGCACCCGGCCACCGGGCAGCTTCGAGGTGTTCGCCCCCTCGCTCGACATCGAGCGCGGACCTTCGCCCACCGTCATCGCGTCCAAGGCGGCCTTCGAAGCCGCCGGGCTGGGGCCCGCAGACATCGACGTCGCCCAGTTGCAGGATACCGAATCCGGGGCCGAGATCATGCACATGGCCGAAAACGGCTTCTGTGCCGACGGCGATCAGGAGCAATGGCTGGCCGAAGGCCGCACCCGGCTCGGCGGCCGCTTGCCCGTCAACACCGATGGCGGCTGCCTCGCCTGCGGAGAGCCGATCGGCGCCTCGGGACTGCGCCAGGTCTATGAGAATGTGATCCAGCTGCGCGGCGCCGCCGGCGCCCGGCAGGTCGAGAGCGCGCGCACGGCCTACAGCCATGTCTATGGCGCGCCCGGCATTTCCGCCGTCACCATCCTGCAGCGCTAGGAACTCTCGATGCTCGACGGACATGTCGCACTGCTGACCGGCGCTGCCGGCGGAATCGGGCTGGCGGCGGCTCGTGCGCTCCGTGGCGACGGGGCGCAGGTGATGCTGGCCGATATCGATGCCGCCCGGCTCGCCGAGGCCGCCGCCTCGATAGGCGACGGCGCTGCGTCAGTCGTTCTGGACGCCACCGCGCGCAGCAGCTGGGCCGCTGCCATCGACGCGACGCTGGCCCGCTTCGGCGGCCTCACCATCCTCGTCAACTCGGCCGGCATCTCCGAACCGGCCGATATCGAGACGCTGGGCGACGACGCCTGGGACCGGCATCTGGCGATCAATCTGTCGGCGGTCGTCTACGGCATGCAGGCCGCGGCTCCCGCGATGAAGGCAAGCGGCAAGCCCTGCGCCATCGTGAACGTCGCCTCGATGCTGTCGATGCGCCCCGGGGCGCCGTTCCTCGCCTATTGCGCCTCCAAAGCCGGGATGGTGATGGCGTCCAAGTCGGCGGCGCTGCATTTCGCCAACAACCGCATCCCGATCCGGGTGAACACCGTGCACCCGGGCGCCATCCGCACCCCCATGTTCGAACGCTATCTGGCGATGGCGACCGACCGGGCAGAGGCCGAGGCGATGTTCGCCGCCAACCACCCGATGGGCCGCGTGGGGGAGGCCGACGAGGTGGCGCAGGCCATCCTGTTCCTGGCCTCGCCCCGGTCCAGCTTCACCACGGGCGCCGAGCTTCCGGTGGACGGCGCCGGCAACATGCGGGATTGAAGCAATGAGCAAGGCCCCCCCTCGCAAGCCGCCCGTGCAGGTGCATTTCGTTGCCGCCGGCAAATATCACGACATCGATTTCGCCCGGCTGGAAATCCTGAAGCTGTTCGCCGACGAGCCGCGCATCCGGGCCACCGTCGCGATGGACTATGCCAATGTCGAGCGCCTCGCCGAGTGCAGCCTGCTTGTCACCTACACCTGCGATGTCATGCCGACGCCCGACGAAGCGGCAGATATCAAGGTCTGGCTGGAGGCCGGCGGGCGCTGGCTGGCGCTGCACGGCACCAACGCGATCCTTCGCTTTCTCGATTCCGGGCTGGTCGATGCGCCAGACGAGCGCCCGGACGTGATGGCGATGCTGGGCACCCAGTTCGTCGCCCATCCGCCGATCGGCCCCTATACCGTCAACGTAAAGCAGCCCGACCATCCGCTGGTGCAAGGCGAGCGCGACTTCGAGGTTGTGGACGAACTCTACCTGACCCGCACCACCGGCCCGATCGACACCATCCTGTCGACGACCTTCAGCGGCGAGGCGACCGGTTTTGTCGACAGCGACTGGCCCGAAACCGAGGTGCCGATCCTCTACGAGGCCCGCCAAGGCGCCGGTCGGCTGCTCTATTTCACGCTGGGCCACTGCCGCGGCCACTACGATGTGCCGGTGTTCACGCCCTTCTGGCCACACCCCGAGCGCTGCTCGTGGAACTATCCGGTCTACACCCGCCTGCTCCGGCGCTGCATTGCTTGGGGCCTCGCCGAACTCGAGCCCGAACTGGATGCGCCATGCACATGAGCTTCACGCGCGAGGAATTGGCCTTCCGAGACGAGGTTCGGGCGTTCCTGGCAGACCATCTTCCCGAGCATATCCGCGAGGGATCGCGCAGCACGCCGTCCGTGTTCGTGGAGCCTGATATCGGCGATGAGTGGCAGCGCATCCTCCACGCCAAGGGCTGGCTTGCCTATCACTGGCCCAAGGCCGCCGGCGGCACCGGCTGGGACCCGGTGCAGCGCTACATCTTCGAGAAGGAATGCGCGCTGGCCGACGCGCCGGCCCTCAGCGTGCTGGGCCTGAAACTGGTTGCCCCCGTGATCTACACCTTCGGCACAGACGAGCAGAAGGCACGCTTCCTGCCCCCGATCCTCGATGGCAGCGAAAAATGGTGCCAGGGCTATTCCGAACCCGGCGCCGGTTCCGACCTCGCCAGCCTGAAAACACGCGCGGTGCTCCAGGGAGAGTCCTACCGCATCAACGGCTCCAAGATCTGGACGACGCACGCCCATTACGCCGACTGGATGTTCTGCCTGGCCCGGACCAACCCGGAGGTGAAGCCGCAGGAAGGCATCACGTTTCTGCTGGTTCCGATGCACCAGCCCGGGATCATCATCCGCCCGATCATCACTTTGGCGGGCGACCATGAAGTCAACCAGGTGTTCCTCGACGACGCCGAGACCCACGAGCGCTACCGGATCGGAGCCGAGGGGCAGGGCTGGAGCATCGCCAAGTTTCTGCTCGAAAACGAGCGCGGCGGCAGTTGCGCGGCGCCCCGCCTGCTGGTCGATATCGCCCGGCTCCGCGAGGCCGCCGACGCCCAGCCGAGCGGCACCAATGGTGCCTACGGCCATCTGCCGTCGGTCGAAGCGAAACTGGTCGCGCTGGAACTGGAAGCGCAGGCATTGGAAACCACCGAGCTTCGCATCCTCGCCGAGCTGAAGGCCGGCCGCCGGCCCGGTCCGCAGACCAGCCTGGTGAAGCTGGTCGCCTCGTCGCTCCGGCAGAAGATCGACGAGCTGGCGGTCGACATCTTCGGTCCGCACGGCCTGCAACTCCCGCCCGAGCGCCCGCTCTACGGCAACAGCGCTCCCGAGCCGGTCGGCAACCGGGCCGCGCAGCTGGCGACGCCCACCTATCTCAACAGCCGGGCCTGGACCATCTTCGGCGGTACCAACGAAGTGCAGAAGACCATCATCGCAAAAACCGTGCTCGGTCTCTGAATCGCCCAAACAGCCGCTGTGTTCCGCCGGCACCTTCTCCTATGGCTCGGGCTTTCTGGCGCACCAGGGTGGCTGCAACGGTGCGCTTTTGAGGTATCAATCCGGCAAATACGGCCGTGGGTCCAATGCCCGCCGGCCCTGGCGGAGCTGGAACAGCAGCTGCGGCTCCTTCGCTTCGCCCGAAGCGCCGGCGCGGGCGATCGGCTGGCCCTGCCGAACCCGGGCGCCGCGAGCGACCAGGCTGTCCTCCAGATGACCATAAGCGGTCACCACCCCGCCGGTGTGCCGAACGAGCACCATCAGGCCGAACCCCGCGATGGCGTCGCCGACATAGATCACCTCGCCGTCGGCGGCGGCGCGCACCGCGCTGCCGCGCAACGCCTTGATGTTGATGCCGTCGTTCACCCGGCCCCCGGCCTTGGGCCCGAAGCCGGACAGGATCACGCGGCCGTCCGTGGGCCAGCCGAGCCGTGGAATCGACGCGTTGACCGGCGCTGCCGGACGAGCCGCGGGGTCCCCGCGCGGCGCCGGGCCTGCGCGCGCCGCCGGCGCCGAGCCGGTGATCAGGTCATCGATGTCGAGCGTGAAGGCGGCAGCTTGCTCCTCGGGTGTCGCGTCCGGTTTCGCGGCGCGGCGCGGCCGCGCCAGGGTCGGGGCGCCGGGAGCGGGGGCAGCAAGCTGGGACGGGATGAACAGCACCTGCCCGATCTCCAGCAACGCATCCCGTTCCAGCCTGTTGGCGCCGGCAATGCGGCTCCAGGGCGCCCCATAGGCCTTGGCGATCGCGATTCCGGTTTCGCCCCGCTTCACGATGTGGCGCCGCCCGCCCGGAACCGTCGCACCGTCGGCCCGCGCCGGAACCGCCTGCCAGCGTGGCTTGGGGGGCGCTGCCGTTCGCACGGCCGGGCGCTTCACCCCGGTGCGCGGTTCAGGCCCCGGGCCGGAGGCGCAGGCGGCCAGCAGAGCCGTGGACAGGAGAAGCAGGAGGCGCACGCGCTGGCCTTAGAGCAAGTTTCGGCTCCGGGGAATCGGCGGCGCCTGGCCGGCCGCTAACCGGCGGACCAACAAGCCGACATCAGCAGGACGATGGAGGTAAATCTGCCGTTAACCCTGTCGGAATTTTTTACAGCCCGGCTTAACGAACATGCGGCGCATATACTGCAAGCCATTGATTCAAAATATATTGCACAGGGCGTGCGCACTTGGCACGCGTCCTGCACCTGTCTCGGAGCTGGCGGGGGCATATCGCCGGCACGAGACAGGTTCGTCACCTAATTTTTTGAGGGATCGTCACGGCAGGGGCGGCAGCGCGGGGGCGCTGCCGCCCCTCTCCGTTTCAGTGCCCCTGCGCTGAAGACCCAGGCTGACGTCAACCCTCCACCACGGCTTTCAATGCTGCGAGCGACTGGTGGTGGGTCATGTCCAAGTGGAGCGGGGTAACCGAAACGAAGCCGTCGCGCACCGCTTCCAGGTCGGTCCGGTGCGCCGGCGTTTCCACTTCCCGGCCATAGCCGAACCAGTAATAGGGAAAGCCGCGCGGGTCGACCCGGGCGTCGATCCGGATATGGCCATAGTCGCGGAAGCCCTGCTCGGTCACGCGGACGCCCCGGGGTACCTCGACGGGCGGAAAATTGATGTTGACGAGCACGCCGTCGCCCCAGTCGGCCGCGACCACCTTTCGGACGACTTCGGCGCCGCTGGCCTCGGCGGCGGCAAAGCTTTCCTGGCCCTGCGTGTAGTTCGCCATGGCCTGGCTCAATGCGATCGAGCGGATGCCCGCCAGCGTGCCCTCCATCGCGGCGGACACGGTGCCGGAATAGGTTACATCCTCGGCAAGGTTCGGCCCGCGGTTGACACCGGACAGGATGAGATCGGGCTTCAGCCCCCCCATCAGATTGCCGAGCGCCATCATGACCGCATCGGTTGGCGTGCCGGCAACCGCGAACCGCCGCGCCGAAATCGCCCGCACGCGAAGCGGGCGAGTGAGTGTGAGGCTGTGCCCCGCCCCGGACTGTTCTTCGGCCGGCGCCACGGACCAGACATCGTCCGACAGCCCGGCGGCAATCTTCTCGAGCACGGCAAAGCCCGGCGCGTTGATTCCGTCGTCGTTGGTGAGGAGGATACGCATTTCTTCAGAATTTCCTTCGCTTCGCTGCGGGCGCGCGGTCGCGCTTGCGGCGACGTTGTCGCCGCTCAGGTCTCGGGTTCGATCCGGGCGAGCCCGCCCATATAGGGGCGCAGCCGTTCGGGAATGGCGATGCTGCCGTCCGGGTTCTGATGGTTCTCCAGCACGGCAACCAGGGTGCGGCCGACTGCAAGGCCGGACCCGTTCAGCGTGTGGACGAACTGCGTGCCCTTCTCGCCCTTCACGCGAAAGCGCGCGTCCATCCGCCGGGCCTGAAAATCGCCGCAGTCCGACACCGAGGAGATTTCGCGGAACGTGCCGGCGCCGGGCAGCCAGACTTCGAGATCATAGGTCTTCCGCGCCGAGAATCCCATGTCCCCGGCGCACAGCAGCATGCGACGATAGGGCAGGTGGAGCGATTCCAGCACGGCTTCGGCGGCCAGCGTCATTCGTTCATGCTCGGCCGAAGCCGCATCCGGCGTGCAGATCGTCACCAGCTCCACTTTCTCGAACTGGTGCTGGCGAATGAGGCCGCGCGTGTCCTTTCCGGCCGCCCCCGCTTCGGACCGGAAGCAGGGCGTCAGCGCCGTGAGCCGGACCGGCAGGGCCTCGGCGTCCAGGATCTGCTCCCGGACCAGGTTGGTAAGGCTGACCTCCGCGGTCGGGATAAGCCAGCGGCCGTCGGTGGTGCGGAACAGGTCGTCGGCGAACTTGGGCAGCTGCCCGGTGCCGAACACCGCCTCGTCGCGCACCAGAAGCGGCACCAGCGTTTCGCGCCAGCCCGCCGCCACCTGCATGTCGAGCATATACTGGCCGAGCGCCCGATGCAGACGCGCAAGCTGGCCTTCGAACACGGCGAAGCGCGCGCCGGCGATCTTCGCAGCCCCCTCCTGGTTCCAGCCGAGCCGCGCCGCGAGCGCATCATGCTCGGCACCGCCATCGCGCGGCGTGCCCCAGCGCTTCTGCTCCACATTGGCCTGCTCGTCGTCGCCGTCGGGCACGCCGGGCGCGGGAAGGTTGGGGAGGGCTGCCAATCGAGCCTGAAGATCGGTCTGATGCGCCGATGCCCGTTCGATTGCGGCGTCGGCCATGTTCTTCGAGATCGCCGCATCGGCGAGCAGGCGCTCGGCCAGCGCATCGTCCCTCGCCGCCTTTGCCTGCCCGATCCTTCGGGCCAGATCATTCCGACTTGCAGCTTCCAGCTGTTCGACCCGCTTGAACTCTCTGACGTCGGCGTCGATCTCGAGGATCGCAGTCGATGGTGCGGCCACCCCCCGCCGCGCCAACGCTGCATCGAACGCCGCCGGGTCGGCGCGAAGGGCTTTCAGGTCGTGCATGCGGGGCCTATGCCGGTCCCCCGCACAGCGGGCAAGGCCGCCCTGACCTTCTCCGCTCCCTCTCAGGGAGGGGCCGGGCGTGGGTCGAAGCTGGCGGCGCACGCCAGACTTTGCTGTGTGGCACCTACTCAGAGTCCGCACGCGCCCCCAAACTCCAATGTCGGTTCCATTGCTGAATGCCCCGCCAGCGCCAGAGGCGAACAAGATTTCGGCTGGCAGCTGCCGATTTAGCCGCTAGCGTCGGGGCGTGCGCTTGCCCGACCGTCTGACTCCGCTTCTGCGCCGCCTGCCATGGGTCTCGCCGGCCCTGCTGGCGTCGCCGGTCTGGCGCGACTGGCGCCCCATCCGCGCCGATCTGTTCAGCGACGAGCGGCTGGAAACGCACGCCGTGTCGCTTGCCACCGCGCAGCAGCTGATGCCGGGCGCCAACCGGTCGCGCCAGTTGCTGGTACGGCTGGAGGACAATGCCGAGGCGCTGCGGCGAACCTATCACGAAACGGCCGCCGCCCTGGAACTGGACCGCCCGATCGCGCCCGCAGCCGAATGGCTGATCGACAATTACCACATCGTCGAAAAGCAGATCCGCAAGATCCGAGACGACCTGCCGCCGGACTTTTACCTGCAGCTGCCCAAGCTCGCCGACGGCCCGCTCGCCACGCTGCCCCGGGTGTTCGGGGTTGCCTGGGCCTATGTCGCACACAGCGACAGCCATTTCGACGCCGACCGGCTGCGCCGCTTCGTCGCCGCCTACCAGCGGGTCTCGGCCCTGACGATCGGCGAACTATGGGCGCTCGCCATTTCGCTGCAACTGGTGCTGGTGGAGAATCTGCGCCGCCTGGCCGACCTCGCGATCGCCGACGAACAGGACCGGGCCGCCGCAGACGCCTTTGCCGACGCGCTGTTCGCCGCCCAGAGCGACACCGTCGCGCTCTCCAGCCTGGGCAGTCTGTCGGGCGCGAAATCGGCCGCCTTCACCAGCCAGCTGGCGCTTCGCCTACGCGACGTGGACCCGCGAAGCGAAATCGCGCGACGCTGGCTGGAATCGCAGGTGGCCGCCCGCGGTACCAGTATCGGCGCGCTGGACAGCGAGGCGCAATCGGCGCTGATCGCCTCCACCGGATCGATCCGCAACGTGATCGTCGCCATGCGCGCCATCGCCGAGACCGACTGGGGCGAGATGGTGGAGGCGCTCAGCCTCGCCGACCAGGTGCTGCGCGACGGCAGCGATTTCGCGCAGATGGATTTCGCATCGCGCAATCTCTATCGCAACGCGCTGGAGGAGCTGTCGCGCGGCTCCGCCTATGCCGAGGATGCCGTCGCCGCCAGGGCGCTGGTGCTGGCGGGAAGGCGCCCCAGCGACAACGGCACGGACCGCGATCCCGGCTTCGTGCTGATCGGCAAGGGCCGCGCCGAACTGGAGGCAGACCTGGGCTTCGTGCCGCCGGTGGAGACCCGACTGGCCCGCCGGCTGCGCGCCGGCGGAATCGCCCTGTACATCGCGCTGGTCGTGCTGGCGGCACTGCTGCTGGCGACCCTTCCGCTGAGCGGGCTGAAGGGCTTCGCCCCCGCGCCGTTCCACGCCGTGCTGATGCTGGGCGCTGCCCTGATCCTGGCGCTCGAAACCGCCACCGCCCTCGTCAATCGGGTGATGGCCGGCATCCTGCCCCCGGCGCTGATCCCGGCGTTGGAGCTGGCCGGGGGCGTTCCCGACGAGCTGCGCACGCTTGTCGTCGTGCCGGTGCTGATCGGCGGCGAGGCCGACCTGCTGGGGGCGATCCAGGACCTGGAAGTGCACCACCTCGCCACGCGCGAGACCAGCGTCCACTTCGCCCTGCTCGCGGACTTCCCGGACGCAGCCGAGGAAGTGCTGCCCGGAGATGAAGCGCTGCTGGCAGCGGCCGAGGCTGCGACCGCACGGTTGAACGAGGCGCATCCGGTGGCGTCGGGTTCACCCCGCTTCCTGTTCCTGCACCGGCGCCGGCAGTACAACCCGTCCGAAGGCTGCTGGATGGCGTGGGAGCGCAAGCGCGGCAAGCTCCACGAGCTGAACCGACTGCTGCGCGGCGCGACCGACACCAGCTATGTCGGGCCCGACGGGCTGTCGCCGGCCGTACCGGACGGCGTGCGCCATGTGATAACCATGGACGCCGACACGCGGCTGCCGATGGGCATCGCCCGGCGCATGATCGGCAAGATGGCGCACCCGCTGAACCGGCCGCGCTTCGATCCGGAGGCGCGGCGCGTGGTGGCGGGGCACGGCATCATGCAGCCCCGCGTCACCATCGCGCTGCCGGTGAAGCGCGGTCGCTCCCCGTTCGAGGCGCTGGCAGGGGGCCCGGCGGGGATCGACCCCTATGCGTCGGCCGCGTCCGACCTCTATCAGGATCTGCTGGGCGAAGGCTCGTTCACCGGCAAGGGCATCTACGACGTGGATGCGTTCATGGCGTCGCTGGCCGGCCGGGTACCGCCCAACGCCATGCTGAGCCACGATTTGTTCGAGGGCATCTATGCCCGCGCCGGGCTGATCTCCGACGTGGAAGTGGTGGAGGATTTTCCGGTCCGCTACGATGTCGCGCTCCGCCGGCAGCACCGCTGGGTTCGCGGCGACTGGCAGCTCCTGCCCTGGATCTTCGGACCGGCCCGCACCCCGGCGGATCGGCTTCCCGGCAACGGCCGCGCCAAGATGCTGGACAATCTCCGCCGGTCGCTGGTGGCGCCGGCCTTGCTGACGGCCTTGATGGCGGGGTGGTTCCTGCCCCCGACGCCGGCCCTGGGCTGGACGCTCGGCCTGCTGCTGCTGGTGGCAATCCCGCCGCTGCTGCCGCTGCCCTCGCTGCTGCTGGCGCCTCGCGGCCGCGATGTGCCGCTTCGCGCACATCTCGGCGTGGTGGCGAATGATGTCCGAATTGCGCTCGCCACCATCGCGCTGCAGCTGGTGACGCTTGCCGACCAGGCGGTGCGGATGCTCGATGCCATTCTGCGCACGCTCGCAAGGCTGATCGTCACGAAACGCCACCTGCTGGAATGGACGACGGCGGCCCAGGCCAGCGCGGCGCCCGATCCGGGCCTTGCCCTTCTGTACCGAACGATGTGGCAGTCGCTGGCCCTGGTCGCGGCGGTGGCAGCCGTCGCGATCTGGCTTCGGCCCGAGGCCACGTCGATCGCCCTGCCGCTGGTGCTGATCTGGTTCGTGGCGCCGCTGGTCGCCTGGCGGGTCAGCCGCCCCTCCGCGCTGCAGACCGCGCCCAACCTGGATGCCGACGGGCGTGCCCGGCTGGAAGCCATCGCACGCGAGACCTGGGGGTTCTTCGCCGCCCATGTCACCGCCGAGCACAACCATCTGCCGCCCGACAATTTCCAGGAGGACCCGCTGCCGGTCGTCGCCGGGCGAACCTCTCCCACCAACATCGGGCTCTATCTGCTGGCGACCGCGACGGCGCGAAACGCCGGCTGGTGCGCCGCCGACGAGGCGCTGGACCGGCTGGAATCCACGCTCACGACGATGCAGACGCTGGCCCGGCATCGCGGCCATCTGTACAACTGGTACGACACGCGCGACCGCCGCGTGCTTGATCCGCCCTATGTGTCCTCGGTGGACAGCGGCAATCTCGCCGGCCACCTGATCGCGCTCGCCAATCTGGTCGCGGCCTGGACCGACCCGGCCAGCGCCGCACGCGCCGCCCGGATCGCCGCCGAGGCGCGCGCATTCGCCTTGGGGATGGACTTCGGCTTCCTGGTCGATCCGGACCGTCTGCTGCTTTCGATCGGCTGGTCGGCTGCGGACAATCGCCGCGACGAGGGCTGCTACGACCTCCTCGCCTCCGAAGCGCGGCTCGCCAGCCTGTTCGCGATCGCCAAGGGCGATCTGCCGGTGAAGCACTGGAACCGGCTGGGGCGCAGTGCCACCCCGGTCGGCGGCGCCTCGGTGCTGATCTCCTGGTCGGGCTCGATGTTCGAGTATCTGATGCCCTCGCTGCTGCTGCGCGCGGCGGACGGCAGCCTGCTGGAGGCTTCCAACCGGCTCGCGGTGCAGCGCCAGCGCGATTATGCGGCGGAAGCCGGCGTGCCGTGGGGAATTTCGGAATCCGCCTACAATGCGCGCGACCGCGAGATGACCTACCAATATTCCAATTTCGGCGTCCCCGGGCTTGGCCTGAAGCGCGGACTATCGGAAAATCTCGTAATCGCGCCTTATGCCACCGGCCTTGCCACGATGGTGAACGCCAAGGCCGCGCTCGAGAATTTCGCCGCGCTGGAAGCGATCGGCGGGCGCGGCCGGTTCGGTTTTTACGAGGCGCTGGATTTCACGCCCGAGCGGGTGCCCGACGACAGCACGCACGCGCTGGTGAAGACCTATATGGCGCACCACCAGGGGATGACCTTGCTCGCCATCGCCAACGTGCTGGACGGTGGCGTGCTGCGCGATGCCTTCCATGCCGAGCCGATGATCCGCGCGGCAGAACTGCTGCTGCACGAGCGCCCGCCCCGGGGGGTGGGCACCTTCAACCCGCGCGCCGAGGAAGTGGCGGTCGCCGCCATCGACCGCGAGGCAGAACCCGGCGCCAGCCGGACCTACGGCCCCCGCTCCGAAGCGCCGCCGGCCGTGCACCTCCTCTCCAATGGCCGCTACGCCGTGATGCTGAACAGCAACGGCGGCGGGGCCTCCAAATGGAAGGGGCTCGCCATCAACCGCTGGCGCGAGGACCCGGTACTCGATTCGCACGGAAGCTGGATTTACCTGACCGACCGGCGTACCCGGACGACCTGGTCGGCAACACTGGCGCCGGTGGGCGGCACGCCCGAGCATTATTCGGCCCTGTTCATCGAAGGCCGCGCGGAGTTCCACCGGCGCGACGGCCTGCTGACTACCACGACCGACGTCCTGGTGGCGCCCGGCGACGATGCCGAAGTCCGCCGGGTCTCCATTGCCAACAATGGCCGCAACCCGCACCAGATCGACGTCACCTCCTGCATCGAGCTGGCGCTGGCGCTGCCCGCGACCGACCTCGCCCACCCGGCCTTCGCCCGGATGTTCATCGAGACCGACGTGCTGGACGGCCCGGTGCTGGTGGCGCGCCGGCGCCCGCGTGGCAGCGACGATCCGCCGATCTGGGTGGCGCACCTTGCCGTCATCGAAGGGGAAGCGGCCGGCCCGATCGCTTGGGAAACCGACCGCGGCGCCTTCATCGGCCGGGGCCGCTCGACCGCGTCGCCGCTCGGCGCCACTCGCCCGCTCGGCGGCCATGCCGGTACCGTGCTCGATCCGCTGCTGGCGCTGCGCTGCCCGCTGCTGGTGCCGCCTGGAAGGACGGCGCGCGTCGCCTTCTGGACCCTCGCTGCCGAAAGCCGCGAGGCGCTCGGCGACCTGATCGACCGGCACCGTGATGCCAGTGCGTTCGAGCGCACGCAGGTGAGTTCCTGGACGCAGGCGCAGATCGAGCGCCGTTTCCTGCAACTCGATCCGGGCGACGCAGCCGATTTCCAGCGACTGGCAGCACATCTGGTGGTGGCGGCGTCGCTGCTCGCGCCGCCGGCACCGGTTGTTACGGCGTCGGCGGGCCCACAGTCCGGACTGTGGGTGCACGGCATCTCCGGCGACATCCCGATCCTGCTGGCGCGGATCGACGACCCGCGCGACATGGACCTGATCCGAGACCTGCTGCGCGCGTTCGAGTTCCTGCAGGCGCGCCACCTCGCGTTCGATCTCGTGATCCTGAACGATCGCAAGGCCTCCTATGTGCAGGATCTGCAGGTCGCGATCGACGACGCCGTTCGCACCGTCCGGGCGCGGGCCGCCCCGGCCGGCCTGCGAGGCGAAGTCTATACGCTGCGCAGCGACCTGATGCAGCCGATGCAGGTCGATGCGTTGCAGGCGCTGGCCCGGGTCGAGCTGCTGGCGCAGCGCGGCCCGCTGCGGCGCCAGCTGCAGCGCCTGGCGACCCTGCCGGCCAAGGCGTCGGCGATCGCTCCAGCCGGGCCCGCTGCCCGGGCGCCACGCCGCGGCCGCCCAGCCGAGCCGGACCTGCCGCACCGCGACCGGCTGGAGTTTTGGAACGGCCATGGCGGCTTCCATGCCGACGGCCGGGAATATGCGATCATCGAGGAGCCCGGCGTGACCACCCCGGCGCCCTGGATCAATGTGATCGCCAATCCGGAGTTCGGCTGCCATGTCTCGGCCGACTCGCTCGGCGCCGTCTGGGCCGGCAATGCGCGCGAAAACCAGCTCACCCCCTGGTCCAACGACACCGTGGCGGACCCGCCGGGCGATGCGCTCTATATCCGCGACCTGGAGAGCGGCCATGTCTGGTCCCCGACCGCGCTGCCGGCCGGCGCGGGCGGCACCCGCATCGTGCGCCACGGCTTCGGCACCAGCCGAGTCCACGCCGCCGCCCACGGGATCGAAACCGACCTCCTGATCCATGTCCCGCTGGAGGCCCCGCTGCGGCTGGCGCGCCTGACGCTGCGCAATCTGACCGACGAGCCGCGCGAGCTGCGCATCGCCGGCTATGCCGAATGGGTGCTCGGGGCGGCCCGGTCGCGCACCGCCGCGCACCTCATCACCGAGCTTGATGGCGAGACCGGCGCGCTGTTCGCGCGAAACCCGTTCGATCCCGAAACCGGCCGCCGCATCGCCTTTGCCGACCTCGATGGCTGCCAGACCGGCTGGACCTGTGACCGGGCCGCGTTCCTGGGCCGGGGCGGCAGCATGGCGCTTCCCGCCGCAATGGCGCGGGACGCCCCGCTTTCAGGCGCAGCCGGACCGGGGCTGGACCCCTGTGCCGCCTTGACCGCCGACATCGTGCTGGCGCCGGGCGAAGCGCGCGAGATCGTATGGACGGTCGGACAGGCGCAGGACCGGACAGCGGCGCGGGCGCTGGTGCTGCACTGGCGCCAGGCCGATCTCGACGCCGAGCTGGGGCGCACCAACGCGCATTGGCGCCGGACACTGGGCAGCGTGCAGGTGGAGACGCCGAACCGCGCGATGGACATCATGCTGAACGGCTGGCTGCAATATCAGGTGCTCGCCGGGCGGATCTGGGCGCGTGCCGGCTTCTATCAGGCAAGCGGCGCCTACGGCTTTCGCGACCAGCTGCAGGACGGCGGCGCGCTGTTGTTCGCCCGCCCCGACCTGGTCCGGCCGCACCTGCTGCGCGCCGCCGGCCGGCAGTTCCGCGAGGGCGACGTGCAGCACTGGTGGTTGCCCGAAACCGGGCGGGGGGTGCGAACACGCATTTCCGACGATCGCGGCTGGCTGGCGATGGCGGTTGCCGACTATGTCGAGGTGACGGGCGACGCGGCCATTCTGGAGACACCGATCCCGTTTCTGGAGGGCCCGCCGCTGGCTGCAGGGCAGCACGACGCCTTCTTCCAGCCCGGCACCAGCACCGACACCGCGACGCTCTACCAGCATGTCGCGCTGGCGCTGGACCAGTCGGTGGAGATGACGGGAACGCTGGGGCTGCCGCTGATCGGCGGCGGCGACTGGAACGACGGGATGAACCGGGTCGGCGAAGGCGGCGAGGGCATGAGCGTCTGGCTCGGCTGGCACCTGATCCACGCCATCAACCGCTTCGGCCCGCACGCCGATACGCGCGAGCCCGCCCGGGCCGCCCGCTGGCGGGCACATGCCGAAACCGTGCGCGCCGCGATCGAAGCCCACGCCTGGGACGGCGAATGGTATCGTCGCGCCACCTACGACGACGGCACGTGGCTCGGCTCCGCTGCAAGCGACGAGTGCCGGATCGATTCCATCGCCCAGAGCTGGTCGGTCCTCAGCGGCGCCGGGGACCCAGGCCGCGCGGCGCAGGCGATGGACTCCGTCTGGCACCACCTCGTCGATCCCGACCGCCGGCTGGTGAAGCTGTTCACCCCGCCGTTCGATCGCACCCCCCGCGACCCCGGCTATATCCGCAGCTACCCGCCCGGCCTCCGCGAGAACGGCGGGCAATACAGCCACGCCGCGATGTGGACCATCCTGGCCGCCGCCCGACAGGGCAACGCCGGCCGCGCCATGGCGCTGTTCGATCTGCTGAACCCCATCAACCACGCGCTGAACGCCGCCGATGCTGCGCATTACCGGGTCGAGCCCTATGTCGTGGCGGCCGACATCTATTCGGTGCCGCCCAACGACGGTCGCGGCGGCTGGACCTGGTATACGGGGGCCGCAGGCTGGATGTACCGTGCCGGCATCGAAGGGCTGCTCGGATTGCGGCGGCGCAGCGACCGGCTGGTGCTGAAGCCCTGCATCCCGGCCGACTGGCCAGGCATGAAGGCCGAGGTGCGAGTCGACGGCTGCCTGCACCGGCTCGTGGTGACGCCGGGCGCCGACAGCAGCTCGGCAACGCTGGACGGCGCCCCGATCGACGTCCGCGAAGGCACGATCGAGCTGCCGCTGACCCCCGGCGAGCATGACGTGCATCTGTGGATCGCCGCCCCCCGCTGAAGGGGCGTCAGGCCCAGCGGCGCTCGAACCGGGAGGACAGCCCGACCAGCAGTTCATACTGCGACAGGCCCGATGCGGCCGCCAGGCGGGGAAGTTCCCAGTCCAGCGCCACCCAGTCGCCCTCCACAACATCGCTCCTCGTCACGTCGACCGCAAGCATGTCCATGGAAACAAGCCCGACCGCCTGCACCCGCACCGCCGCCAGCAGCTGGAGGTGCGGCGCCAGGGCCCGCGGCACCCCGTCCGCATAGCCGATGTTAAGGATGGCGATGCGACTGTCCCGTGGCGCCGTCCAGGTCGCACCATAGCCGACCGCACCGCCGGCCGGCACCTCGCGGACCTGAATCACCCGCGCCTCTGGGGTTACCACACGGTCGGATTCGGCGCCCGGAAACGGCACCCCACCGAACAGGCCGAGACCGGGGCGAACCAGGTCGAAGCTGTAATCAGGGCCCCAGCTCACGCCCGCCGAATTGGCGAGCGCGTGGCACGCGCCCGGGGTCGCGGCAACAACCTCACGGAAGCGCACCAGCTGCTGCGGTGTAAGCGGGTGGTCGGGAAGATCGGCGCAGGCAAGATGGCTGTGCACGACCATCAAAGGCACTCCGGCCGCCGCGCCGAGATCGGCGGGTGCCACCCCCAGCCGGTTCATGCCGGTGTCCACCATCAGGTCGGCAGACCGGCCGGGAAAGGCCGAGGCCCAGGCGCGGCATTGCGCTGCCGTGTTCAGCACCGGGCGTGCCAGCGGCAGCGCGGCCGCTGTCGCCGCATCGGTTCGGGTGAAGCCGTGCAGCACGAGCAGCGGCAGATCCGGCCGAGCCAGCGCCGCCGCTTCGGCCCAGGTGGCGACGGCAAAAGTGCGTGCGCCCGCCGCTTCCAGCCGCGTCACCACGGCCCGCGCACCCAGCCCATAGCCGTCCGCTTTCACTGCCGGGACCGCAGGCACCCCGGCCAGCGCCTCGTAGCGGCGAAAATTCGCCGCAAGCGCGCTGCCATCCAGCCTCAGGCGCAGCGCAGCTTCGGCAGGGGGGATCGGCGCCATGCCGAAGCTTTGCCCCGCCAGCCCCCCGCGTTGCAACCGGCCTGACGGATTTTCGAGCGGGTCGAGTGCTGCACATGCGCTAGAGATGGCGGCAAGGGAGAAGCGCATGGATTTCGAAACGCTGCAGCCGGCAAGCGCGCACTGGGCCATCGCCACGCCGGACAGGATTGCGATCGTCGCCGACTCGGGGGTGGAAAGCTGGGCCGAAGTCCACGCCCGCGTCCTGCACTGCGCCGGCGCGTTGCGCCGCGCCGGCATCGGGCCGGGCGACCGCGTCGGGCACATGGGGCTGAACTCGGCCGATTATGTGGTCCTGATGCAGGCCTGCTTTCGCATCGGCGCGGTGCTGGCGCCGATCAACTGGCGGTTGGTCGCGGCCGAGGTCGGCTGGATCCTGAAGGACGCCGGAATCCGGCTGCTGCTCGCCGACCGGGTCTTTGCCCCCGTGGTCGAACCGGCGCTTGCCGAGGCCGGTGTCGAGCGGCTGGTCTGGAGCGAGGACTTCGCCGCCTTCATCGCCGGCGAGCCCGACCTTGCGCTCGCCCCGGCCACGCCCGACGACATCGTGCTCCAGCTCTACACCTCGGGCACGACAGGCTTCCCCAAGGGCGCGCTCCTCACCCATCGCAACCTCATCGGCACCATCGGCAAGGGTCGGCTGACCGGCGAGAGCTGGAGCGGCTGGGACGACAGCGACGCCTGCCTGATCGCCATGCCGCTGTTCCACATCGGCGGCACCGGCTGGGCGCT
>JANPJJ010000052.1:0-7224 GCA_031425455.1 Sandaracinobacter sp.
CGCTCAGTCGTCGGCGGGGCGGCCCCGGCCGGACTTCACATCACCCCGGTGCTTCTTCGCCTCCAGCCGGCGGGTCTTCGCCCCCAGCCCAGGGCGCGTCGGCCGCCGCCGCTTGGGCGCGACCGAGGCTTCGGCGAGCAGTTCGACAAG
This sequence comes from Sandaracinobacter sp., assembly GCA_031425455.1. Lineage (GTDB taxonomy): Bacteria > Pseudomonadota > Alphaproteobacteria > Sphingomonadales > Sphingomonadaceae > Sandaracinobacteroides. Next base: position 151 of record JANPJJ010000052.1, read on the forward strand.
CCGCTCGGTCGCATCGCGCCGGTTGGCGAGCTGGGTGCGGAAGCGATCGGCGAAGATCACGATCACGCCCTCGTCGGTCAGCCGGCTGCCCGCCAGCCGCGCCGCGCGCGCCTTCACGCCGTCCGGCAGCGAAGGCGATGCCGCCAGGTCGAAGCGCAGTTGAACGGCAGTCGAGACCTTGTTGACATTCTGCCCCCCCGGCCCCGAAGCGCGGACGAAGCGCAGCAGGATCTCGTCCGCGTGGATCGCCAGCCCCGCTGCGACCGGGATCAACCGGTCCATCGGTGCACGCGCGCCAGCCCGTAAAGCGCAGCCGCCGAGCCGCCGAAACCCACCACCATGCCGATCGCCATCCCGGTCGGGCCATGCGCCGCAAACGGTGCCACCAGTGCACTGACGACCGCGCCGACCGCGAACGAGCCCGACCCGATCAGCGCCGAGATGGCGCCCGAGCGAAGCGGCATGACGCCGAGCGCGAGCGCCGAGCTGTTCGCGCCGACGAAGCCGAAACTGCCGAGGCTGAGGAACAGGAACAGGATCGTCACCGGCATCGAGCCGAACCCGGCGAGCGCAACCAGGAGGAGGACAATCGCAAAGCCGAGCGCCAGCAGCACCGCCATCCGGGCGATCGCGGCCGGACCATGACGTTTCAGCAGGCGCCGGTTCAGCTGGGTGGCGAGGATAAGCCCTGCCGCATTCACGGCGAAGATCCAGCCGAATGCAGCCGGGCTCTGGCCGAAATGCTCCATGAAGAGCGCCGGCGAAGCGGCGATATAGGTGAAAAGCGCCGCCCCGTTCAGCGCCCCGGCCAGCACGAACCCCAGCACGCGCCGGTCGGCAAGCGCAGCGCCGTAGCTTTGCAGCGAGGTCTCGCTCGCGGCCTGTTCCGCCGTGGCGGCGCTGCGGCTTTCGGGAAGCCCGAAGAACACCGCCGCCCCCGATATCAGGCCGAACAGGGCGAGCGCGTAGAAGATCGATTGCCAGCCGAGCGTCTCCAGCATCACCACGCCGAGGCTGGGGGCGAGCATCGGGGCAACGCCAAGCACGAGGAACGTGAGGCTGAACAGCCGGGCGGACTCGGTCGTGTCGAACTTGTCGCGGATGACCGCGCGCACGATGACGACGCCGGCGCAGGCGCCCAGCGCCTGCACGAACCGGCCCACCGCCAGCAGCTCGATGCTCGGCGCCAGCGCCAGCGCCAGCGAAGCCAGCGTATAGATGAAGGCGCCGGCGAGTAGCGGTGGGCGCCGGCCGATCCGGTCCGACAGCGGGCCGAACCCCAGCTGGCCGATCGCCATCCCGGCAAAGAAGGCCGACATGGTGATCTGCGCGGCGGCCACCGAAGCGCCGAAATGCGCGGCGATCGCGGGGATCGCGGGCAGGTAGAGATCGATCGAAATCGCGCCGAACGCAGTCAGCGAGCCGAGCAGCAGGATGAGGCCGAGCGAAGGCTTGGGCGTATCTGTTCGTGCGTGCATGGGGCCGCCTAGCAGGTGTGTCCGCCCTTGGCACCTGCCCGAGGCGGCGGTAACGGGACCCCCGGATGTAAACAGGCGAGGATCAGCCGATGCGACATTTGGCCCGAATTCCGGCCCACCCCCGGTGATCCGCGTTCTGGCGATCAGCTCGACCGGCGGGCACTGGGTGCAGCTGTTGCGCTGCGCCCCGGCGTGGGACGGGTGCGAGGTGCATTATGCGACATCGACCGGCGACTTTCGGGCGCGGGTGGCCGAGCTTGCGGCCGGGCGCGGGCAGGCGGCGCCGGGCTATCATGTCTTCACCGATGCCAACCGCTGGCAGAAGGCGCGGCTGGTGCGGCAGATGCTGGAGGTGGGGGCGATCCTGCTGAAGGTCCGGCCCGACGTGATCATCACCACCGGCGCTTCGGCCGGCTACTTCGCGGTCCGCGCCGGTCGGCTGCTGGGCGCACGCACCTGCTGGCTGGACAGCATCGCCAACGCCGAGGAGCTGAGCCTGTCCGGCGCGAAGGCCGGGCCTCACGCCGACCTGTGGCTGACGCAGTGGCCGGAACTGGCGCGGGCTGGCGGGCCCATGTTCCGCGGTGCGGTCCTTTGATCTTCCTTACCATCGGTACGCAGGAACCATTCGACCGGCTGGTCCGCGCGGTCGATGCCTGGGCGGCCACGCACGAGACGCCCGTGTTCGGCCAGCTCGGCGCGCTGAAGCCCGACAGTCATCGCCCGGCCCATTTCCCCTGGGCGCAGTTCGTCCACGCCGACGAGTATCAGGCCCGGCTCGACGCCTGCGATATGCTGGTGGCGCATGCCGGCATGGGGTCGATCATCTCGGCGCTCAGCTGGGGCAAGCCCATTCTCATCATGCCGCGCCGCGCTTCGCTGGGGGAACATCGCAACGAGCACCAGCTGGCGACGGCGGAGAAGTTTGGCGCCCGGCCCGGGGTGCATGTGGCGTGGGACGAAGCCGAGGTGGCGCCGCTGCTGGACCGGCTGCTGGCAGCGCGCGGCACCGGGGCAAGCGGGCTGGCGCCCGAGGCCTCGCAAGAGCTGGTCGCGGCTCTGCGGGCGTTCATCGCCGGTACGGCCTGACCTCCGCGCCGCTGTGCCTCATGCGAGGCCGCTGTTCAGCCGCCGCGCCACCGTGCTAGGAACTGCCGATGTTGCAACGCACCCCCGCGAACCCGGGCCCCGAACACGCCGGCGGCAAGTCCGGTCTGTCGCGCTTCGTGCCGTCGCGCCGGGGTTTCCTGATCGGTTCGGGCGCCGCCATCGGCCTCATCGTCGGCTATGCGCTCTGGCCGCGTCGCTGGCCCGGGGCGTGGGAACCGGCCGACGGCGAGACGCTGCTCGGCCCCTGGATCAAGATCGGCACCGACGGCCGGGTCGTCGTTGCCGTGCCGCAAGCCGAGATGGGGCAGGGCGTGATGTCGGGCTTCGCCCAGATCGTCGCGACCGAGCTCGGCGCCAACTGGGGCATGATGGGCGTGGAGCCTGCGCCCTGGCACCCGGCTTATGCGCAGGTCGGCATGGCAACGAGCGGCGCGGCCGGGCTGCCGCCAATGGTGCGGGGGCTGGCCGGCTCCATCGGCGAACAGGGCATCCGCCGGGTGAACCTCCACCTCACCGGCGGCAGCAGCTCGATCAAGAACTATCACGATATCCTGCGCGCCGCCGCCGCCGAGGCGCGCGCCCGGCTGGTGGGGGCCGCTGCCACCGCGTGGGGCGTGGCCGCCGACGAGATCGACACCAGGCAGCATTTCGTCGTCTACAAGGCGAACCGAATGGCGTTCGCCGATGCGGCGAAGCGGATCGACCCCGAAGCCGAACCGGCCGAGGCCCCGCTCCGAGCGCTGGCCCCGGCACAGCCGATGCCCCGGATCGACCTTCCGCCCAAGGTGGACGGCAGCGCCCGGTTCGGCGCCGATGTCCGGATTCCGAACCTGCGCTTCGCTGCGATCCGTCATGGGCCGGCGGGCGACGGCAAGCTGGTCAGCGCGGTGGCCCCGCCCGGCGTGAAACTGGTAAAGGGCCCGAATTGGGTTGCCACCGTTGCCGTGACCAGCTGGGAGGCGAAGCGCGCGCTTGATCAGGTGAAGGCGAGCTTTGCCACCTCCGGGCGCAAGGCGGGCCCGTGGATCGAGCAGGAACTGGCAAAAGCCGCGGCGGGCACCGGCGGCGAGGCCATCGTCGAAGCAGGCGACGTCGAGGCCGGGCTTGGCGCCAACCCCGTCGTGGCGGATTATTCGCTGCCGTTCCTGGCCCATGTCTGCATGGAGCCGATGACGGCAACCGCGCGGATCGCCGACGGCATGGCCGAAGTCTGGGGCCCCACGCAATCGCTGACGCTGGCGCACTGGCGGGTCGCGGACGCGCTGGGGCTGGAGAGCGACGCCGTCGTCATCCACCCGACGCTGCTGGGCGGCGGCTTCGGGCGCAAGGCGGAGGCCGATCACCTGGTCCAGGCCGCGCTGATCGCGAAGGCCGTGGGACAGCCTGTGCAGCTGAACTGGAGCCGCGAGGAGGATATCGGATCGGATCGCTTCCGCCCGCCGGTGCACGCCCGGCTGCGTGGCCAGGTGGGCGCGGATCGCACCATTGCCGCCTGGGATGCGCGGATCGCAGCCCCCTCGCCCGGCAACAGCTTCATGGGGCGCAACCTGCCCGTGCTGGCGTCCGACGAGGACAAGCCGAACGCCCAGGCGATCGAGGGCGCCGATGAAATCCCCTATGCCGTGGGGGCCTTCCGGGCGGTCCATATCCCGATGGCACAGCCCGTCCCGCTGGGGTTTTGGCGGTCGGTCGGCCACAGTTTCACCGGCTTCATCGTGGAAAGCTTCGTCGACGAGCTGGCCGAGGCCGCCGCGGCGGACCCGCTCTCGTTCCGCCTGGGGCTGCTGGCAGACAAGTCGCGCCACGCCGCCGTGTTGAAGGCGGCGGCAGAAGCCGGTCGCTGGGGCGATGCTTCGCCGAAGGGGTTCGGGCGCGGAATCGCGCTGCACGAAAGCTTCGGTTCGATCGCAGCGGTGGTGATCGAGGCCGGCGTGGTGAACGGCCAGGTCCGGGTCAGCGAGCTTGCGAGCGCCATCGACTGCGGCCGGGCGGTGGTGCCGGACTCGGTCCGCGCCCAGCTGGAGGGCGCGGCCATCATGGGCCTGTCGGCGGCGATCGGCGAAGCCGTAACCTTTGCCGAGGGCGAGGCAGTGCAGCGCAACTTCGACAGCTATCCGGTGCTCCGCCTGGCCGGCTCGCCGGCGCGGCTGGTGACGGTGATCGTGAACTCGGGCGAAGCGCTCGGCGGGGTCGGCGAACCGGGCCTGCCGCCGGTCGCCCCGGCGCTCGCCAACGCGCTGTTCGCCGCCACCGGCAAGCGCGCCCGCAGCCTGCCGCTTGCTGCCACCTATTCTGCCTAGAATGCAGCTGCCCGTGGAACACCCGCCCGTCCGGACGGGCAAGGTCGGGCTGTTGCTCGTGAATCTCGGCTCGCCCGACGCGCCCGAGGTGCCCGCGGTCCGGCGTTATCTGGAGCAGTTCCTGTCGGACCGGCGCGTGGTGGAAATCCCGCCCCTGCTGTGGCAGCCGATCCTGAAACTGGTGATCCTGAACACCCGGCCCAAAACCACGGCGGCCAACTATGCCAAGATCTGGGACACGGCGGCGAACGACAGCCCGCTGAGGGTGATCACCAAGGCGCAGACCGAAGCCCTGAAGCACGCCTTCGGCCCGCAGCTGACGGTCGACTATGCGATGCGCTATGGTCATCCGGCGATCGAGCCGCGACTGAAGGCGATGAAGGAGGCCGGCTGCGACCGCATCCTGGTGGCGCCGCTTTACCCGCAATATTCCGGCGCCACGACGGGGAGCGTGCTGGAGGAAGTGTTCCGCGTGCTCGGCACCATGCGCTGGATGCCCGCGATCCGGACGCTGCCGCCCTATCACGATCATCCCGCGCACATCGCGGCCTTGAAAAGCTCGCTGGAAGCCTCGCTGGCCAAGCTGACCTTCGAGCCGGAACGCATCGTGCTCAGCTTTCACGGCATGCCGCGCCGCACGCTGGAGATGGGCGACCCCTATCATTGCCAGTGCCAGAAGACTGCGCGGCTGCTGCGCGAAGCGATGGGCATGGACGAGACCCGGATGCCGATTGCGTTCCAGTCGCTGTTCGGCCGGGCCGAGTGGCTGAAACCCTATACCCAGCCGCTGCTGGAGGAGATGGCGGCGGCCGGCGTGCGCAAGGTCGCCGTCCTGATGCCCGGCTTCTCGGCGGATTGCATCGAGACGCTGGAAGAGATCGCCGAGGAAGCCCGCGACGCGTTTCTGGCCGCGGGCGGCACTGGCTATGCGGCGCTGCCCTGCCTCAACGCATCGGACGAGGGGATCGAGATGCTGCGCAGCATCATCGGGGAAGCGCTTGCGGGCTGGGGGGCGCCCGGCTAGCTTCGCAACCTCAATCTGGGGAGAGCGAGGCACATGGCGAGGGTTGCATTGGTCACCGGGGGAACCCGTGGCATCGGCGAGGCCATCTGCCTCGCCCTGAAGGACGCGGGGTTCACGGTCGCGGCAAACTATGTCGGCAGCGACGACAGGGCGAAGGCCTTTACGGACAAGACCGGAATCAAAGCCTGGAAGTGGAATGTGGCCGACCATCAGGCCACGCTCGAAAATGTGGCCGCGATCGAAGCCGAGCTGGGCCCGGTGGACGTGGTGGTGAACAACGCCGGGATCACGCGCGACGGCACGCTCCTGAAGATGACGTTCGAGGCCTGGAAAGAAGTGATCGACGTCAATCTGGGCGGCTGCTTCAACCTGGCCAAGGCAACTTTTCCCGGCATGCGCCAGCGCGGCTGGGGCCGGATCGTGAACATCGGCAGCATCAACGGCCAGGCTGGCCAATATGGCCAGGTGAACTATGCCGCCGCCAAGTCCGGCATCCACGGCTTCACCAAGGCGCTCGCACAGGAAGGCGCCAAATTCGGGGTGACGGTGAATGCGATCGCGCCGGGTTATATCGACACCGACATGGTGGCGGCAGTCCCGCCCGACGTGCTGGAGAAGATCGTCGCCAAGATCCCGGTCGGCCGGCTGGGCAGCGCCGACGAGATCGCGCGCGGGGTGGTGTTCTTGTGTTCCGAAGGGGGTGGGTTTGTTACCGGATCGACGCTGTCGATTAATGGGGGTCAGCATATGTATTAGCCGGAGGCGGCTGTGGCCTGGAGCAGGATTGCGCAGCAATCGTACGAAGGTCCACAGACTCGCCGCAGGCGCGGCCGGCGGGTGAAGCAATGGCGAAGCCAAGCTTCGACCCGACCGACGGCGCGGCTTGGCCGCGCTCTTCCTTTCTTCCTGTTCTCGGAAGCCCACCCCAAGCGGACTCGCGAGCTTTGCTTGCGGCCGCGTTCGCACGCCAACGCCAACCGATCACACCCCTCCGGCCCTTGTCTCTGGGTCGCCTCCGCCTCCGGCGGGCCACCTCCCCTTGCAGGGGAGGAGCGCTGAGCACCCGATGCTAACCAAACGCTCCTTCACCATCCACGGCCACCGCACCACGGTCGCGCTCGAACCGGCCTTCTGGGCCGCGTTCGACGTCGCCGTCGAAGCC
>JANPJJ010000053.1:0-11841 GCA_031425455.1 Sandaracinobacter sp.
TCGTAGAAATAGCCATAGTCCGAATAGTCGTTCTGGCTGTCGATCGTGCGCTTCATGTAATAGCCGGCATAGGTGATCTCGAAGTCGGCGACGCGCCCGGTGATGGTGCCGCCCACCTGGAGCCATTCGTCGTACCCGAACTCGGGGAAGTAATGCGCGACCTTCAGCTCGCCGGCGTTGTCGTCGTCGGACTGGAAGCTGCCGTCCCAGTCGGTGCGCTGCACGATGATGGAGGGCGTGATCGTCCAGTCGTCGCCAAGGTCGATCCCGAGCTGCGCGCGAAGCCCCACGATATCGACCGGATTGTGGTTGTCCTCGACAAGGGCTTCGTTGCTCTGGGTAATGCCGGACGACGGAAAGGTCCGCGAGCCGAACACATTATCGATATAACCGCCAGTGCGGCTGTACCAGGCGACGGTCCTCAGCGCGACCTTGTCCTTGACGAGCGGCAGGTTGACGAAGCCCTCCAGCTGGCCGCCGAAACCGTGGCCGAGAATGGAATTCAACTCGCCGTCGATCTGGCCGTATGTCGCGCTGCTGTCGGGCTGGTTCGAGATGATGCGGATGGTGCCCGCGAGACTGGAGGCACCGAACAGGGTGCCCTGAGGCCCGGCGAGCGCCTCGACGCGCGCGATATCGTAGACATGGATGTCGACGGTGCCCAGGATGGAGGTGATCGGCTGCTCGTCGAGATAGGTCCCGACCGTCGGCAAAGAGCCTGCCGTGATGAGCCCGCCGTTGGTCGCGATGCCGCGGAAGGAGACGGAGCTGTTGCCCGGTGTACCGATGCTGCCGGTGGTGAAGCTCGCGCTCGGCAGGAAGGCCATGTAGTCGTTGAAGTTTCGAACCTGCAGATTATCGAGCTTCTCGGTATTGAGGGCGACGATACTGATCGGGACCGATTGCAGGCTCTCGGCGCGGCGCTGTGCCGTCACGATGATGTCCTCGGCGCCGGCGTCGGCGGCAGGCGCGGTCTGCGCCAGAGCCGGACATGCAGCCGCAGTCAGAAGCAACGCCGACCAGCTCGCAGCGGCCCGACGCCGCCCAGTTCCCACGTTGCTCATCTTAATCCCCTTTCCTTCCAGGCAAAGCGCTGCCGTTCGGCGAGTCACCATGATGACGTCCTTGTCATTGTCTGCATACGAATGCAACCACCGGTCGGCTTTCAGCCGCCGATCTCCGCATCGTATTGCGCCGCCGCGTCTCCCAACGCCATTTCAAGCGGGGTCAGCCACTGACGATAGTTGCGCCAGCTTTCATCGGGGCGCACCGCCAGCGGCTGGCGGACCTGTTCCGCGCTGGCGGTGCGCACCGCCCGCGCGGTCAGATGCGGGGTGAGGCAGGCCGGCTCGAACTCGAGCCCCGCGTGCGCCAGCAGCGCGCGGATCGTCGGCTCGGGCTCGGCCAGCAGTCGCTCGTGATGCACCCGGTGCACGCGGCCGGGCAACACGTCGTCCCAATGCGCCATAAGCGCGTGGTAATCGCGCCAATAGCGCCCGAGATCGTTGAGATCGTAGGTGAAACCCTGTCCGCGGGAAAAATGCTGCCGGTAGGCTGAAAAGCACGTCGCGACGGGATGCCGCCGTGCATCGACAATGGTGGCATTGGGCAGGATCAGGTGGATAAGCCCCACATGCTGGAAATTGTTGGGCATCTTGTCCACGAAGCGCGGCCGCGCAGTCTTGCGCTGGATTCTCGTGCCATCGAGGTAGCGCTGCCCGAGGGCGGTGCGTTCCGCGGGTGCCAGGGCCAGCAGCCGCGCGAAGGCCGTAGCCGTGGTATCGCCGCCCTCGCGGCCGCCCAAATCGGCCCAGATGCTGCCGATGTCGGGCAACTCCATCGTCCCCTCGACCGCGCTGTGCGAGGCGAGGATCTGCTCGATCAGCGTCGAGCCCGCGCGCGGCAGCCCGACCACGAAAATCGGATCCGGTGCCGGGTGTCCGCCTGCGCTCCGGGCGTTCAACGCCGCCTGGGTCAGATGCAGCTGGCTCTGGGCCAGATGTGCCGTCGTACGATCGGCACTATAGGGCAGTTCGGCCCGCCGCAGCCGATTTCCCTCCGCCAGATGGGGAAAGGCGCGGGGCGGGTCCCCGGCATCGTCCAGCGCTTTCGCCAGCGCGAAGTGCAGATGATAGCGGTCGGCCGGGTCGGTCGTTGCGGCAAGCGCCGCCGTCATCTGCTCCACATCGTCTGCGCCCAGCCGCACGGTCTTGAGGTTGGCGAGGCTCCACCATGCGTCGCCCAGCGTCGGGACCAGATCGATCGCGGTACGGTAGGCGGCGATGCTGTCGGCGGTGCGGCCGACGGTTTTCAGCACATGACCGCGGCTGATCCAGAGCCGGGCTTCGCCGGGATGTGCCGCCAGGATGCGCGCATAGGCGTCGAGCGCCGCGTCATAGTCGCCGGTGCGCACCAGCACGGCGGCGCGCAGAGCCAAGTGGCCCAGGTCGTGCGGTTCGGCCGCGATCACCCGGTCCGCTTCGGCCAGCGCCTGCACGAACTTGCTCTGCCGGTGCAGCACGGTTACATAGTTGGCCCGCGCGGCGTGAAAGTCGGGCGCCAGATCCAGCGTGCGGGACAGCAGCCGCTCGGCATCCGGGTAGCGGCCAAGGCGGCCCGCCAGCTCTGCCAGCATGCGGATCGCGACGACATCGGCGGGGTCGTCGCGCAGCCGCGCCTTCAACAGCCGTTCCGCCACGTCCAGCCGGCCCCCGGCCATCGCGCTTGCCGCCTTGATCAGCGCCGGGTCGCGCCGGGCAGTGGCGAGGCGCGCCGCCAGCGTCATCCGCGCCAGGCCATGGCCATCACGGCGACTTCGTCGAACACCGTCCACTCCTCCACGATGCGCGGGCCGTCCAGACGCAGGTGCGAGCTTCCCATCATGAAGACAGGGCGTCCGACCGGCAAGCCGTCGCCCAGTATCCCGCCGCGCGCACTGCTTCCTGTCAGCATCCAGCGCACCGCGACGACGACGCCGTCGGTCTCGTCCGACCAGCATACATGCTCCACCTGCATGTCGCCGTCCGGAATGGCGGCGAGGATCGAAAGAAGGAGATTGGAGATGGCGGCAATCCCCTGCACGGTGCGACCGCCGCCGGAATGCACAAGCGCCTGGCTGTGATAGAAGCGGTCCAGCCGGTCCAGCCGGCGGCCGTTCCAGACCGTGTCGAACAGGTCCGCTGCCCAGGCGCCCACGCTGTCGCGGTCGACCACGGGGCGAGGAGCGCCGGGCGCGGGCGCCGCGACGACATAGGGCTCGCCAAGCGGCAGCAGCGCGACAGCCTGCGCGGCGGCATCGAGATCGAGCCCGACCTGCCGCACCATCGCGCCATTGTCGCGCACCAGCCATTCGGTGTGGATCTTGTTGGCGCGGCTGACGCAATCAGCGGCGAACCGCAACGAATAGCGCCTGCCGGTCGCCGGCCCGTAGATGCCGGCTGCGGTGTGGGTGACGTTCCCGAAACCGAGATGCGCGGTGTAGAAACCCGCATCCTCGTCGCCGCTCCACGCCACGTTCAGATGATTGGTGTCGCCATCGGGCGCGGCCGCGATGCCCGCGATCGTGTTGCGCACCACCGCTTCGGCGGTCCGGGTCACGCCATAGCTGGAATAGACCGCGCAGGCTGCATCATAGGTGTCGCGGATGCTGCCGATCGCGCGTGCCTGCCAGATCTCGTCGGTGATGCGAACGATATAGTCGACGATGTCGGTGAACCGGTCCTCGAAACCCGCCATCGGCTGGGTGCGCACGGTGGGCGCCGGAGCATCGGTCTTGCGGATGCGGCGAACGGGCGGGCGATCCGGAAGCCGGAAGGGAAGATTATCGGGCATGGATCATGCATCTCCGGGGGTGTGCAGGGGCGTGGGTGCACGCTTGGCGCGCGACAGGGTTTCGGGAAGCACATACCAGAGCGCTGCGCCGGCCAGATAGATGGCGGCCGCAAGCCCCATGGAGGCTGCCATTCCGAACGTCGCGGAGGTCCACGCCGCGAGCAGCGGGGAGCCGATTGCCAGGATGTGACCGGCGTGGAACAGCGCCGCGCCATGGGTTCGCAGGTGCGGCGGAAACAGCTCGGCGAACCAGGCGCCCCAGGCGGTCGTGCAGGAATAGCCCAGCCCGAACAGAAAGCCGATCACCGACAGCTCGAGCTGCCCCAGCCCCGGCCGAAGGAACAACAGGAGCATGGCAGCCGCGAACACATAGCCCAGCAGGGGCGGCCGGCGGCCGAAGCGGTCCGCGATCACGGCCCAGAAGAAATTGCCGAAAAAGGCGCCGGCGCTGATCGCGGCCACGATCGCTCCCATTACACCGGCCGACATGCCAAGCTCGTTCTTAACATAGAGGGTCACGAAGCCCTGGAAGAACTGGTAGGCGTTGAAGTCGATCCCCGACAGCGCGATGCAGCCGATGGTAAGCCAGCGCCAGCGGACGGTGAACATCTCGCGCCATCCGCCGGCACCGGGCACATGCACGGTCTCGTTGTCGTCGGCATAGGGATGGTAGGTGGAATCGTCGGGAACGACGAACCAGAGCAGCACGGAGATGCCGAGCGGGGCGGTGGCGATCCACAGCAGAACGTGCCAGCCGTCATCGCCGAGCCAGCCGCCGAGCAGGCCGATGGCCACGTTGGCGGCCGGGTACATGGCGGAGTTCAACGCGACCAGCTTGGCTCGCGAGGTTTCCGGAAACAGCGCAACGACCAGGCTGGTTGCGACCACATAATAGCCGCCCAGCAGCGCATCCATCACGAACCGGCCGCCGATCCACATTCCAAGGATCAACTGGGACGCCTGGATCAGTGCCATGATGCCGATGCCGGCAGCGGTGATCGCAACCGCGCGACGGCGACCGACGCGGGAGATGAAGCTGGCCCAGACGATCGCACCGACAGTGACGCCCAGGTTGCCGGCCATGGAAATCATTGCGGTGTCGGCGACGCTGAAGCCGGCTTCGCTCACAAGATACGGGCGCACATACCCGACAACGATGTAATTGTAGCAATAGAAGATGTATCCCAGCAGCACGCTGAGGTAGGCGGCAACCCGAATGCCAAGCGACAGCGCGCCGGCGTGCGGTATGCCGTCGTGCGGCACGCCATTGTGGACTGGGGCCAACGTGCTCAGCTTGCCTGTCCCGTGCCGCGAACGACGATGAGCTCAGCGCCCGCGATGCTGGCATAGCGACGCTGCAGTCCGATCGGCAGGGTCATGGTATCGCCGGTCGCAAGGCTGACGGCCGCAACATCTGTCACCACCTCGGCCGCTCCGCGCTGGACGAACACGACTTCCGCGTGACCCGGACTGCCCGCCGCCGTCCTATCGCCCGCACCCAGGCGCAGGCGCGACACGGTGAAGCCCTTGGCTGGCGGCAGTTCACCGCCGTTGCCGATGACAAGCGTTTCACCAGGTGTCGCCGACTCCGGCGCTGGCGCCAGCACCTCGGCTGCATCCTCGGGCCGCATGATCCTGAGCTGCGCGATCGCATCGCGGCTGGTGATCGGCATCGGGCGCTCGCCGGGCGGCACGGTCTGGCCCAGCGTGGTGTCGACCAGGGCGCCCGATTCGAGCAGCAGGAGCCCGTAGCGCTCCGCCATCTCGAACACTTGCGGCGCCCAGGTCACGCGTCCCGGATCGTCGCCTCCCAGCACCGACCAGAGGAAGCCGGTCTCGTCGCCGATGTTGCGAAAGCCGCGAAAGCAGCGGACCGGGAACGAAACAATGTCACCCGGGCCCGCCTCGACCCGGGCATCGTCGCCATGCTCGCCGAAATCGAACCGCCAGCGGCCCGAATGCACGACGAAAACCTCGGCCGTTTCGTGGCTGTGCTGCGAGTTGGTGCATTCGGGCGGCTGGCGCGCGCCGCCGATGTTGAAGCCGTGCGGCTCGGCAATATGCACATGCTGGTCCGGATTCTCGGAGACACCCGGGCCGATGATGGTAAAATTCTCCTTCGCGTCGGACCCGGGCGTGCGGCTATCGACAAAGGCGTTCAGACAGGGAATGAGCTCTGTGTAGCGCACCACACGCGCTTCGAGCTTCCCGGCGGACCAGCTATCGTTTGGAATCGGCTGTTCACTGATCATTGTTGCTCTCACTTCCTCGAAGAGCTTGCGTTCGTTTGCATTCGCAGTCAATATCAAGCTTTGCGGAACCGGCAAGGAGCGGGCAGTGGCAATCTGGTTGAAGCGCAGCGCCAGCGCGGAAGTGCGGGCGGATCTGGATCGCAAGGTTCGCGACACGGTGGAAGCGGTGCTCGCCGAAATCGATGCGCGCGGTGACGCGGCGATCCGCGAACTTTCGATCAGGTTTGATGATTGGGACCGCGACGATTATCGGCTGACCCAAGCCGAGATCGACGCCTGCATCGGTGAACTGACCCCGCAGAACATCCGCGATATCGAATTTGCGCAGGCGCAGGTTCGCAATTTCGCGCAGGTGCAACGCGAGTCCATGCGCGATGTAGAGGTGGAGACGCTGCCGGGGGTGGTGCTTGGCCACCGGCACATCCCGGTGAACGGCGCCGGCTGTTATGTACCGGGCGGCAAATACCCGCTGCTGGCGTCGGCACATATGAGCGTCATTACGGCCAAGGTTGCCGGTGTTCCGCGGGTCATTACATGTGCACCGCCATTCGAAGGGCGGCCGGCACGCGCCATCGTTGCTGCCCAGGCGATGGCAGGCGCCGATGAAATCTACGCGCTCGGCGGCATCCAGGCGATCGGCGCGATGGCGATCGGCACCCAGAGCATCCGCCCGGTCGACATGCTGGTCGGCCCCGGCAACGCTTTCGTCGCTGAAGCCAAGCGCCAGCTCTATGGCCGGGTCGGCATCGACCTGTTTGCCGGACCGACCGAGACAATGGTGATTGCCGACGAAACCGTGGATGGCGAAATCTGCGCGACCGATCTTCTGGGCCAGGCCGAGCATGGCCCGGAGAGCCCGGCGATCCTTATCACCAATTCCGAAAAGCTGGCGCGCGAAACGATGCGGGAGGTGGAGCGACTGCTGGAGATTCTTCCGACGGCGGGGATCGCCAGAAAGGCCTGGGAGAGCTATGGCGAAGTGATCGTGTGCGAAAGCTACGAAGAGATGCTCGCGGTGGCCGACGATTATGCAAACGAGCATGTGCAGGTGATGACGAAAGACCCGGACTGGTTCCTGGAACGCATGACCAACTATGGCGCGCTGTTCCTGGGTGCGCGCACCAACGTGGCTTATGGCGACAAGGTGATCGGCACCAACCACACCTTGCCGACAAAGAAGGCCGCACGCTACACAGGCGGGCTCTGGGTGGGCAAATTCCTGAAGACCTGCACATTCCAACGCGTGACCACCGATGCGGCATCGGCCATGATCGGCGAATATTGCAGCCGGCTGTGCGCACTGGAGGGCTTTGCAGGGCATGGCGAACAGGCAAATGTCCGGGTTCGCCGTTATGGCGGCCGCAACATTCCCTATGCCGGCGCTGCCGAGCCGCTGCTTTCGGCCGCCGAGTGAACCTGCCGCAGACCGCCCCTTACGACTGGACGGGCGGTGGGCATCGGTAAGCTCAGAGGCGCGCCGAGGTGCCCTCGATCAGGGCGCCCGAGAAGCTGCGGACTTCCGGCGGCAGATCGGGGTTCTCGATCCGTTCGACGAGCATGGTGACCGCCGCATCTGTCATCCGCCGTACCGGCTGGCGAATCGTGGTGAGTTGGTAGCTTGGCCATGCAGCGGGCCCGACTCCGTCGAAGCCGACGATCGACAGCTCGCCGGGAACGTCCAGCCCGAACTCGTGGCGCGCTGTATCGAGCGCTCCGATCGCCATCAGGTCGTTGGCGCACACGATGGCGTCGGGGCGAACGCCCGACGAGAGGAGGGCTCTAGCCGCCGCGCCGCCGCTTTCGTGATCGAAATTTCCCGGGACGACTTGGGCAACGATGTCGTGTCGTTCCAGCGCAAGCCGTGCGCTGACCACCCGCTCATTGCTCACGAAACTGTCGGAAGGGCCGGCGACGATCGCGAAGCGACGGTGTCCGCTGGCAACCAGCCGCTCGATCAGCAGCCGCTCGCCACCAGCCGAATCGCAGTGCACGCTCGCAACCGGATCGACTTCGCCGATGCGGTTGTAGAGCACCACGGGCACATGGTGACGATCGAACTGCGCCAGCTGCGCCGGCGAAAGCCTGGCGGCGGCAATCGCCCCGTCCACCCGGTACCGCCAGACCTGGTCAAGCGCGCGGCCGACATCGCTTTCAGCCTGCAAGGCAAATAGCAGAACGCGGATACCGTGGGCATCGAAGCGCTGGGTGAGCTCGGCAAGCACCTGCGGATAGTGCAGATTGGTAAGGTTGGAAATTAGCACGGCGACCAGGTTCGAGCGCTTCGTGATCAGGCCGGAGGCCATTGCGTTGGGTTGGTAGCCAAGCTTGGCCGCTGCTTTCAGCACGCGCTTGCGCATTTCCGGCGAAATACTGCCGCCGGGCCGGAAACAGCGAGACACGGCCGACTGTGAGACGTTGGCCATCTGGGCTACATCGTAGGAGGTCGCAGGGCGCCGGCTGTCTCTGGGGGCCGCTTCTGGCATGTCGGTCATCGGCTAATCCTACCGCGCCGCGTGCGGCTGCCAACCGATTTGTTCAGCCGACCCTCCATCGAATGTCCGCGACGGCGCCTTTGCATTGCCCTGCAGCCGTCGTTAGGCGGTTTGGTTGGCGCAGCCAGCAGTTTGGAGTTCCATCATGCAGCCCCTGTCGTCCGTGGCACTTTCGCTTCCCGTCAGCGGCATCCGTGCGGTCGCGAACAAGGCTATGGCAAGCCCCGGCGTGGTGCGGCTGGAAATTGGTGAACCGGATTTCGACACGCCCGCGCACATCGTCGAAGCGGCGCACAAGGCTGCCCGGGATGGCTTCACCCGCTACACCGAGTCGAAGGGATTGCTTTCGCTGCGAGAGGCGGTCTCGGCAAAGCTTGCCCGCGTCAACCGCATCGATTGCCCGCCCGACCGGGTGATCGTGACGCATGGCGCGCTTTCGGGCCTGTGTTCGACAGCGTTCGCGCTGCTCGGCGCCGGCGATGAGATGCTGGTCCCGGACCCGGGCTGGCCGAACTGGGCCATGATGATTCAGCTGGCAGGCGGGGTGTCTGTGCCTTACCCCTGCCCGGCCGCGACCCGGTTCATGCCGGATCTGGATCGTCTGCAATCGCTTGTATCGCCGCGCACCCGAGCGATCCTCATGAATTCCCCGTCGAATCCGACTGGCGCGGTGCTCGGGCCGGAATGGGTGGAGGCGATGCTGGAGTTCGCCCGTCGCAATGACCTGTGGCTCGTATCCGACGAGTGCTATGACGAGATCGTGTTCGAGGGCACGGCACCGAGCCCGGCGGCGCTCGATCCGGACGGACGTGTCGTCACCTTGCACAGCTGCTCGAAAACCTACGCCATGACCGGCTGGCGGATCGGCTATGCCAGCGCTCCTGCGCCGCTGGCGGCCGTCCTGGCCGCGTTGCAGCAGCCGCTGTTGGGCAACGCGTCGTCCGTCGCCCAGAAGGCGGCCGAAGCCGCGCTCACGGGCCCGCAGGACTGCGTGGTGCAGATGCGAAACGCCTATCGAGCTCGGCGCGACAGCTTCGTGCAGCTGATGGCCCAGGCCGGCCGGCCGTTTCATCCGCCGGCCGGCGCCTTCTATGCAATGCTGCCGCTGCCCGGGGCGGTTACCGACACCATGGCCTTTGCCATGCACCTGCTGGAAAGGCATGGCATCGCCGCGGCGCCCGGCGACGCGTTCGGATCCGGTGGCAAAGGCCATCTGCGGCTTGCGCTCTGCGTCGATGAAGCGTCGATCCGCAATGCCTTGCCCGTGATCCTCGCCGCGGCAGACGCCTGGGACGGCTGACGTCAGCCACCTTCGCCGCCGCGAAGCGGCCGATGCGCAGGCAGGCCGAAACGGGCGGCTTCGCTGCCCCGGCTGCCGTCCATCACCAGGTCGGCGATATAGGAACCGATCACAGGCCCCATCTTGAAGGCGTGGCCCGAGCCGCCGCCGGCAAGGATCAGATCTGCATTGTCGGGGTGGCGGTCGATGATGAAATCCTCGCTGGCGGTGTTTTCCAGCATGCCGACGAAGGTCGAAGCGACCGGACAGTCTGCCAGCGGCGGGATGCGTGCGCGCAGGAAGGCCGACATCCTTTCACGGCTGTCGGGGGCCGCGAGCAGGCGGGGCTCCTCCGGATGCATGTCCATCCCCGGCATCGGCGGTGCCACCTTGAAGCCTCCGCCGATGTCCGACGAGGTCCAACCCAGCGGATCGACGATGTTGGGGCAACGCTGCCAGTGAAAGCGCGTGTCGCCCGGGGGAGGCGCAATGAAGAACAGCTCGCGCCGCGGCGTTCGCAAGAGCGGGCCGAGCAGTTCAGGCAGCAGGGTGCGCAACCAGGGGCCGAGCGCCAGCACCGTCTGCCCGCCGGCGAGGGGATTGCCGCCGATGCAGGCAATCGGGCTGGGGCCATCGGCCAGCGAACCGCGCCCGATTTGCAGCTCGCCGCCCGCGGCAAGGAACGCCCGCCCGACCGCCTGCAAGGCTTCGCGCGCGGCAAGAACGCCGGAAAGCGGCTCGAAAAACAGCCGTCCCGCGTCTTCCATACGGAGTTGCGGCCATCGTTTTTGCGCTTCGCTGCCGTCGATGATCTCGTGGGGCTGGCCAAGGCGGGCGAAGGCTGTCGTCTGCGCTGCCAGTTCCGTGTCCGTGCCCGGCCGCAAGCTGCCGCTCGGGAACAGCAGGGGTAGCTTCCACTCGGCCTGGCGACGCTCCCATTCGCGCCATGCCCGGACCGTCCAGCCGGTGTAGAAGTCGCGCACGCCATAGGCTGCACGGATATTCCGCGATTCACCGCCGCTTGCAGCGCGGTCGTTGCCTGGTTCGGCGAGATCGTACAGGGCAACGCGCACCCCGCGTTCCCGCAGACTGAGCGCTGTCCATGCCCCGAACGCACCTGCGCCCACGACCGTGACGTCCGGCAGGCGGCGCAGCATCATCAGCGGCGGTCGCAGCGGCAGCAGATCGCGCCCCAAAGCAACCGATACCGGGCATGACGGGCCTCTGCCATGCCCGATCGCCTATGCCGATCGCCTGCCAAGTCAAGCTGCCGGGCGCGAACTCTCCGGGGATGTGCGCGATCGATATCGGCCTGTTCCCGCCTGCGATGCGCGCCGAACTGACTGCGATTGGCCAGGGCAGCTACCGTGCTGCGGTGATCGCGCCGATTGCCTGGGGCCTCCGTGCAGGCAGTGCATTCCCAGTCAATTCATGACAGACATCCTGCCAGATTTTTCGCCGCGGGTTCCGAATTGCGCTTGAAACGCCAGGCATCCCGCCTAGAATGCGCAGTCAATCAAGACTTCCGGTGGAGTCCCTCGGGCCCCGCGAAGCTTGCGACAACAGGAGCTGTCCGCCCGTGATCCCGAACACTCCCTTCACACTCCCGGAACGGCCCCCCGTCACCCGCGTGCGCCATGTCCGCACCGCCGATCTGCTGCGCCCGAGCGGCCCGCGCACGCAGGAACTGTCCGGTTTCGAGGATGATTTCGTCGACATCGTCGATTACATCATCCGCATCACCCACCAGATCTGGGTCGATCGGGGGGTCGGCCGTATCTACGAGACCTACGACGCCAACTGCGTGGTCTACTCGACGCTCGGGACGATGCGCTCGGTCGAGGAGGTGGTTGCGGCGACGCTGCAAAGCTTGAGCGGCAGCTCGGACGGTGAATCTCATCACCTGAATGTCGCCTGGAGCGGCGACGACGCGCAAGGCTTCTATACGTCACACCTTGGCTACGCTCGCGCCACGAACACCAGCCCG
>JANPJJ010000054.1:0-17441 GCA_031425455.1 Sandaracinobacter sp.
CGGCGCGCTCTATGGCTCGGTCAGCGCCAAGGACATCGCCGAGGCGATCGTCGCGTCCGGCCACAAGGTGACGAAGTCGGCGGTCGTGCTCGACAAGCCGATCAAGGCGCTCGGCATCTCCCAGGTGAAGCTGGTGCTGCACCCGGAAGTCACCGTGGCGGCCAAGGTGAACGTGGCTCGCTCGCCGGAAGAAGCCGAGCTTCAGGCCAAGGGCGTGGACGTGACGCAGGACCTGTTCGAACGCGAGGAAGCAGGCTTCACCGAGGAATATGATCCGAACGCGGAGCCGGGCGCTATGGCGGAAGGTGGTGAGCCGGCCGAAGAACAGCCTTCGGCGGCGTGATCGAAGGGGGCTCTGCCCCCTTCCTCTCGTCTCCCTCTCCCGTCATCTCGTGCTGGACACGGGGTGACGGCTGAAGTTTTTTCCCAACTGTCTTTCAGGCGTCCGTCGCCAATCCCCGCTATCCACAGGGTTCCCCCCTTTCGGGCCGCCTGCGAAAGGCGCATGGAGGCCGGCTTATGGCCACGCTTCCCAATCTTTCGCTCGTTCAGCCCGGTGGCCCCGAGTCGCCTCGGCTGCCGTTCAATATCGATGCCGAAAAGGCACTGCTCGGCGCCGTTCTGATCGAGAACCGGATGCTGGAGGAAGTGCTGCTGCAGCTGAGGGACGAGCATTTCCACGAGCCGCTGCACGGCCGCATCTGGGCGCAGGTGAAGCGGCTCGCCGATCTCAACATGGTGGCGAGCCCGGTGACGCTGAGGCCGCTGTTCGAAAGCGACCCGGCGCTGGCCGAGGTGGGCGGACCGGCCTATCTGCTTCGCCTCACCGAAGACCCCTCCGTGCTGATCGCCGCGCGGGACTGTGCGCAGCAGATCTACGACCTGGCGCTGCTGCGCGCACTGGTGATGGTGGGCGCCGATCTGGTGCAGGCGGCAACGGACACCAGCTCCGAAGTGGCGCCGATGAAGCAGATCGAGGCGGCCGAGGAGGCGCTCTACAAGGTGGCGGAGACGGGCGAGGTTTCCGGCGCGACGATCGATTTTGCCGGGGCGGCGACCAAGGCCGTCGCCATGGCGGCGAAGGCGATGAAGTCAGGCGGGCATCTGTCCGGGCTGACAACCGGGCTGACGGGCCTCAACAACAAGATCGGCGGGCTGCACAATTCGGACCTGCTGATCCTGGCCGGGCGACCGGCGATGGGGAAGACCGCGCTTGCCACCAACATCGCCTTCTCGACCGCGCTGCGCGCCAAGCAGGATGCGCGCGACGGAATCAGTCCGTCGACCGGCGCGCCGGTTGCGTTCTTCAGCCTGGAAATGTCGGCCGACCAGCTGGCGAACCGGATTCTTGCCGAACAGTCGCGGATCAACTCCGAGAATCTCCGGATGGGGAAGATCAGCCAGGTGGAGTTCAACGAACTGGCCCGCGCCGCACAGGACCTGCACGACCTGCCGCTGTTCATTGACGATACGCCGGCGCTCAGCATCGCGGCATTGAGGGCGCGGGCGCGGCGGCTGAAGCGGCAAAAGAAGATCGGGATGATCGTGGTCGATTATCTGCAGCTGCTGCAAGGGACTGCGCGCAACGCCAGCGAAAACCGGGTGGCGGAAATCTCGGAAGTGACGCGGGGGCTGAAAACCCTGGCGAAGGAGCTGGACATCCCCGTGCTGGCGCTGTCGCAGCTGAGCCGTCAGGTGGAGAACCGCGAAGACAAGCGGCCGCAGCTGAGCGACCTGCGCGAATCGGGCACGATCGAGCAGGACGCCGACATCGTGCTGTTCGTGTTCCGCGAGGAATATTATCATGAAGGGAAGAAGCCCGAGGACGGCAGCGAGAAGTTCCAAGCCTGGCTGGAAAAGGCCGACCGGCTGCGCGGCCGCGCCGAAGTGATCGTGGCGAAGCAGCGCCACGGCGCGACGGGCACCGTCCCAATGGTGTTCCAGCGCGAGTTCACTCGCTTTTCCGATCCGGCCGAGGGCGACTGGACGCCGGATTATGGGGATTAGCAAGTTGCGGGGTGGCGCCGGCTCGGGCTGCTGCTAGGCACGCGCGATGGACTTCCTGTCAGACAATGCCGCCGGCGTTCACCCCGCCGTCGCAAAGGCCGTGGCGGACGCAGCCGGCCCGCACGCGGCGGGCTATGACGGCGACGATTGGTCGAAGCGGCTCGACGAGGCCTTCTCGGCACTGTTCGAGGCGCCGGTCCGGGTGTTTGCGGTGCCAAGCGGCACGGCTGCCAACGCGCTGTCGCTGGCAGCGTGCGTGCCGCCCTATGGCGCCGTGTGGTGCCACACCGAGGCCCATATCCAGATCGACGAGGCCGGCGCCGTCCCGTTCTTCAGCGGCGGCGCCTCGCTGCTGCTCGTGCCCGGTGCCCATGGCAAGCTGACGGTGGACGGGCTGGACGCCGCCGCATCCCGCCACCGCGGCGACGTCCACCAGCTTCAGCCCGCAGCGCTCAGCCTGACGCAGGCGACCGAAAGCGGCACCGTCTACCGCCCGGACGAAGTGGCCGAGCTGGCCGGCTGGGCCAGGTCTCGCGGCCTTGCCGTGCAGATGGACGGCGCGCGGTTCGCCAATGCCGTCGTGCATCTGGGCTGCACGCCGGCCGACATCAGCTGGCGCGCCGGGGTGGACATGCTGTCGTTCGGCTGCATCAAGAACGGCGGCATGTCGGCCGAGGCGATCCTGGTCTTCACCCCCGACCTTGCCGCCACGCTCCCGATCCGGCGCAAGCGGGCGGGCATGATGCCTTCGAAGGGGCGGTTCGCGGCAGCGCAGCTGCTGGCGATGATCGAAACCGGCGCGTGGCTGGAAAATGCGCGAGCGGCCAATGCGGGCGCCGCACGGCTCGCGCGGGCGCTACCCGACCGCCTGCTGCACCCGGCGGAGGCCAACGAGCTGTTCCTGCGCCTGACGGCCGACGAACGCGCGGCGCTGCGGACGCAGGGCTTCGGATTCTACGATTGGGAGCTGGAAGGGCCCGACGCTGCCCGCTTCGTGGTCCGCTGGGACCAGTCGGCCGGCGCGATCGATGCGCTTGCGGCTGCTCTGGGCTCGCTATGAACTCCCGCACCGTCTCGCAGTTCCTGATCGTCGTGCTGATCTGGGGCACCACCTGGATTGTCATCAAGGGCCAGCTCGGCACGGTGAACCCCAGCTGGTCGGTGGCCTATCGCTTTGCCATTGCCGGCGCGGTGCTGCTGGGCTGGGCGATCCTGCGCGGCGAGCCGATCCGGGTGCCGCGCAGCAGCCTGCCGTTCCTGGCGGCGGTCGGCGTGCTGCAGTTCGTGCTGAACTTCAACTTCGTCTACCGGAGCGAGCTCTATATCCCGTCGGGCATTCCCGCGGTCGCCTTTGCGCTGCTGATGGTTCCGAACGCGCTGCTGGCGGCGCTGTTCCTCGGTCGCCGGATCAGCCTGAGGTTTATGGCCGGATCGGCGCTGGGCATATTGGGCGTCGGCCTGCTGTTCGCACAGCAGCTGGCCTTCGCCGGAGACCCCGCGGCGACGATTACCGGGCTCAGCCTGGTGGTGGCCGGCGTCGTGTCGGCATCGGCCGCCAATGTGATGCAGGCGAGCCCGGCGGCGCTGCGCTATCCGCCGACGGCGGGATTGGCGATTGCGATGCTGATCGGCGCGGCCGTGAACGCCGCCGTCGCCTTGGGGGTTGCGGGCGCGCCGCAGTGGGACCCCAGGCCCGAATATCTGGCCGGCCTCATCTATCTGGCGGTCGTGGCGAGCGCGGTGGCCTTCGCGCTCTATTTCGATCTGATCCGGCGGATCGGCCCGGCCGAAGCTGCCTGGACCGGCGTTCCGATTCCGATCCTGGCGATGGCGATCTCGACCGTGCTGGAAGGCTATCGCTGGACGCCGATGGCGGCAGTCGGGACAGTGCTGGCCCTGGCCGGGTTGGTGGTGGCGCTGTGGCAGCCCCGGCGCGGGATGGCTCAGGCGTAACTGCGGAGCAGCTCAGGCATAAGCCCCGCGCAGATACATCAGGGGCTGGCGCTCCCCGGCGGAACGGAAGCTGTCGATCCGGCCGATCAGCACCAGATGATCGCCGGCATCCACTTCGGAAACGGTGGCGCAGGCGAAATTGGCGCAGGCGCCTTCCAGCAGCAGCACGCCCGATTCCGATTCGACCCACTCGCCTTCGCTGAAACGGTCGACCCCGCGCTGGGCAAATCGCTCGGCGATGCCGCGCTGCCCCGCCGACAGCACATTGACCCCGAACACGCCGGTGCGCCGGATCGCCGGCAGGCTAGAGGCATATTTGCCCGGGCAGACCAGCAGCAGCGGCGGATCGAGCGATACCGAGGTGAAGCTATTGGCGGTAAAGCCCACCGGCACGCGCTGATCGTCGAAGCTGGTAACGATGGTCACCCCGGTGGCGAAACAGCCGAAGGCGTCACGAAGGGCTCGATGGTCGGTCATGCCAGCCACTTTGCGGCCGCAACGGGGCTTGGCAAGGGCGAACTGCCTCCAGGGTCCGGGGGATCACCCTCCCGGAAGACGGGCGTGGGTGATGACGCGGCGTGACCACCATCGGTCGTGCAGGGCGAAAGCGAAGGTCTGGACGATCGGCTCGATGATGCCGATCGCCAGGGCCTTGCGCCAATCAGATGTCAGTACGTAAGCAACCGCGATGGCGACGACCAAGTGCATTACCGCATAGCTCAACGTCTTCCACAGCCGGGGCTCGCTTCGCACCACCAGATCGGAGTGCTGGTGGATGCAGCCATGCACCGGTCAGCCCCTGCCCGCCGTCTCGCTGCCCGCCGTCTCGCTGTCCGCCTTCTCGCGGTTCACCGGGTCGCTATCCGCTGCCTCCAATGTCGTTCGCCCGGCGCCGGGGCCGGCCCCCAGATCCGCGCCGGTAATGGGGTCGGCGGCCGGGTTGGAGGCAGTGCGGCCGATCAGCGCTTCCAGCGCAGCTTCCTCCTCTGGCGAAATCATCACGGTCGCGGTCCCGTCGCCGCCGTCGAGCGCCGGGGTCGGCCCGTCGTCGCGATCCCACAGCTCGCCCGCATTCCACGGGCCGTCGGTGTCGCCGGATCCTTGCGAAGCGTTCACATAAAGGTTGGCGTAGCGCTCGATGCCGGGGTTCTTGCCGGCCGGGAAGTTCTCCTCGATGGCATACAGCGCCTTCTCGAAGGATTTCTGGTGCGCGATTTCGCGCGTCATCAGGAAGCCCAGCGCATCTTTGATGCCAGGGTCGTCGGTCGCGTTGATCAGCCGCTCGTAAACGATCTTCGCACGGCTTTCGGCCGCGATGTTGGATCGGAGGTCGCAGGTTGGGTCACCGCGGCTGTCGACATAGGCGGCCGTCCACGGCACGCCGCTGCTATTGGTGAGCGCGGGCCCGCCGCCATAGAGAATGGCCTGGGTGTGGCTGTTGCCGCCGCTGTTCAGCGACATGTACATGTCCGCCTCGGTCATCGCGGCCTCTGAGAGCGACGCCTTGATGCCCTTGTTCAGCATGGCGACGATGGAACCGATCACCTCCAGGTGAGACAGTTCCTCGGTGGCGATGTCGAGCAGCAAGTCCTTCCGGCCCGGATCGACTTCGCCCAACCCTTGCGTGAAATAGCGCATCGCAGCCGCCAATTCGCCATCGGGGCCACCGAACTGCTCCAGCAGAAGGGAGGCGAGCACCGGGTCGGGCTCGGCCACGCGGACGGTATACTGCAGTCGCTTGTTGTGCATGAACATGGGTCTGTCGCTCCGCTGTCGAGCCGGACGGCTCCTGCAGATGACAATCGATCGGGCCCGACCCAGTTCCGCCTTTTCAGCCGCCCGTGAAAGAGGCCGGACGCTTTTGCAGAAAAGCCGTGACTCCCTCGGCGAAGTCGGCGCTTCGGCCGGCTGCCATCTGGTTGCGGCGCTCCACCATCAGGGCTTCGGTCAGGCTCTTGTCCAGGCAGTCGCGGATGCCTTGCCGGATGAGGGTAAGCGCCCGGGTCGGCCCGGCGGCGAGCTTTGCCGCGATTTCGCGGGCGCGACCCATCAGCGCCGCGTCGTCCACCACTTCGGAGACCATGCCCCAGGCCTCCGCCTGCTCGGCAGAAATGCGCTCGCCCAGCATCATCATGCGGGTGGCGCGGGCACGGCCCACCATTCGCGGCAGCATCCAGGTGGACCCCACATCGGGCACCAGCCCGATGTTGACAAAGGCCTGGAGGAAATAGGCGCTGCGCCCCGCGACGATGATGTCGCCGGCGAGCGCGTAGGAACAGCCGGCGCCGGCGGCCGGTCCGTTGACGGCGGTGACGAACGGCACGGGCAGCGCGAAGAGCCGTTCGAGGAGCACGTTGAAGTGGGTTTCCAGCACCTTGCCGGCATCGATCGGCCCACTGCCGCCGCCCCCGCCTGCACCGCTGGCCGACAGGTCCGCGCCGGACGAGAAGCCGCGACCGGCCCCCGTCAAGAGCAGGCAGCGCGCCTTCGACGTGCCGTCGCGGAGGGTGTCCACGGCGGCGATCATCTCGGCGATCACTTCGGTGTTCAGCGAGTTCAGCCGCTCGGGGCGGTTGATGGTGAGCGTGGCGACGCCGTCTTCCTCGGCCCAGGTGATGTGCTCGAATTTCATGGCTCGGACCTCCGGTTGAGCGGACGGTCTAGCCTGCCCTCAGCGGGAAAGGCCGCTCGGCATATGGGGAGGGTGGGGGCGCTATCTGGCGCCTTTGGTCGCCGGCACCATCAGGAAGGCGGGAACGCCCTCGTCGCCGAAGCCCGGGCCGATCGGCGGGTCGCGGTCGTCGTGCCGATCGTGGCGGTCGTGCCTGTCCCGTCGGTCCTGACGGGGCTCGTGCCGGCCCTCCTGGCGGGCATCCTGACGGCCGCCTTCCCGCGGCACGCGGCTGCGGCCGTCTTCGCGAGGCGCCCGGCTGCGTTCCCTGGCAGGCGCGCGGTCGCCGCGGGGCCGTTCCTCGCGGAGGGGGGCCTCGCGGGGGGGGGGCCTCGCGGGGCTGTTCCTCGCGGGGGTGTTCCTCACGCGGCCGCTCCTCGCGGGGACGTTCCTCGCGAGCACGCGCTGCCCGGGGGCGCCGCCTGTCGCCCGGGGGTCCTTCGTCGGCGCGGGCTTGTGGCTGCTCGGCTGCTTGCACGGCCGGCGCGGCGGCCTCGTGTGCCGGCGTTGCCGCGCCACCGCTGCGCTTGCGGCCGCGCGAGGCCCGCGTCGCAGGCGCTGCCCCGGCGTCGGCGCTTCCCGCCGGCTCGCTCGGGGTCGCCGGCACCGGTGCGGCACCGTCGGCCTTGCGGCGCGGAATCGTCTGCCCGATCAGCTTCTGAACCTGCTGGATCGCTTCCTCGTCCTCGGGCGTCACCAGCGTGATGGCAATGCCCTTCATCCCCGCCCGCCCGGTGCGGCCGATGCGGTGGACATAATCGTCCGGGTGCCAGGGCGCGTCATAGTTGAACACATGGCTGACGCCCTTGATGTCCAGCCCGCGCGCCGCCACGTCCGACGCGACCAGGATGTTGATCTCCTCGGCCTTGAACCGGTCCAGCTCGCGAATCCGGTCGGCCTGCTCCATGTCGCCATGGATCTGCCCCACCTTGAAGCGGCTGCGTTTCAGGCTGGAGGCGAGGTCGCGTACCGTGGTCTTGCGGTTGCAGAAGATGATCGCGGTGCGCACTTCCTCGGTGCGGAGCAGTTCCTTCAGCACGTCGCGCTTGGCGCGGCTGTCGGTCGGCATCAGCGACTGGGCGATATCGGCGTTGGTGGTGGCCGGCCGGCTGACCTCGATCATCTTCGGATTGGTCATGAACTGATCCGCCAGCTTCTTGATCGGCGGCGGCATCGTGGCCGAGAACAGCAGGGTCTGCCGGGCAGCCGGCAGCTTCCGGCAAATCTCCTCGACATCCGGGATGAAGCCCATGTCCAGCATGCGGTCCGCCTCGTCGATCACCAGCAGGCCGCATTGGCCGAGCATGATCTTGCCGCGACCGAACAGGTCCATCAGCCGGCCGGGAGTCGCGATCAGCACATCGACACCGCGTTCCAGCGCTGCCAGCTGATCCCCCATGGAAACGCCGCCGATCAGCAGCGCCATGCTCAGCTTGTGATATTTGCCATATTTGTCGAAATTCTCGCTCACCTGCTGCGCCAGTTCGCGCGTCGGCTCCAGGATCAGCGAGCGCGGCATCAGCGCGCGGCTGCGGCCTTCGGCCAGGATGTCGATCATGGGCAGCACGAAGCTCGCCGTCTTGCCGGTGCCGGTCTGCGCCACGCCGATGATGTCGCGCTGCATCAGGATGGCCGGTATTGCGGCCGCCTGGATTGCGCTAGGCTCGGTATAGCCGGCGTCGGCGACCGCCTTCAGCAGGGCGTCGGAAAGATGGAGATCTTCGAAAGGCAATTGGAATCCTCGGGCTGGCGCGGCTGTGGTGCGCACCGAAGCGCGCCCATAGCGCCAAGCAAGGCATAAGGAAAGGGGAGCGGTTACCCGCTCCCCTCCCGTCCCGGGCGCCGAAGCGCCCGTCCCCTCCCCATGAGCCTTGCAAGCGAACCCTAGAAGTTGAAACCCGCAACGATGCCGTAACGGCGCGGCTCCAGCGTGAAAATGTTGGTGAACAACGCGGTCGACTGATCTGTCACGTAGAGCCCGGTGATTGCACTGTTGTCGAACAGATTCTGCACATAGCCCCGCACGAACCACCGGCTGTCGGGGCCATTTACCTGAATCTGCGCGTTCACGACCTCGTACGGGGCGATGCGGTTGATGCTGCCATTGAAGATGTTGCCGAAGCTGGTGCCGGTGAAGGCAAGATCCACCCGCGGGACAATCTGCATGCCACTTTCCAGCTCGGCGGTGTATTGCACGCCGACCGACACTTTGTAATCCGGCGCCTGGGGCAGCCGCTTGCCACGGATATTCTGCTCCAGGCCCACCGGCGAAACGGTAACCCCGGCAGCCGGGTTGGCCGCAAGCGCGGTAAGGACCGCGCAAACGCTGTACGCACCAGTCGCTCCATTGAGGCCACTGTTCGACGGGAACGGCGCTGGTGCACGAAGCCCTGCCCCGGCCTGGAGACCCGGGATGGCGCCGGCATTGATCGCCGCATTTGCTGCTGCCACAAAGCCGTTTGCAGCTGCCGCATTGCCGGAGACCACGGGAGCCACGGCGCAGTTGGCGGCCGTCGTGATGTCCTTGACGATCACGACGTCGCTGCGACCCGCTGATGGGTCGCGCGGGTTGGCCAGGAATTTGTCGCTGGCCACCTCGGTATTGAGGTAGCTGAAGCTGAGGTTGACGGCGAGCGGCGGAATCGGCCTAACGATGCCTTCAGCTTCGATGCCCCAGATATTCGCGTCCACATTGTCGTTCACCGACGTGCGGTTGACGATGCGGCTAAGTTGAAGGCCCTTATACTTATAATAAAAGCCCGTGAGATTCAGCTGTAGCGTGCCATCCAGGAACCGATTTTTGGAGCCAATTTCGAATGCATCGACGAATTCAGGCTTGAACGAGTCCTCGACCTGGAAAACCGGCGAAAGCGGAGGATTGATACCGCCCGACTTGTAACCCCGCGAATAGGAGGCGTAGAGCAGATTGTCCTCCGTGAGCTTCCAGTCGAGTACTACACGACCGGTCCACTCCTTGAAGCTCACGCTTCGCTCGGAGAAAGCCTCACAGCCCGGGCGCGAGCCGATTGCGCCCGGAACGAGCGGCCCAGCGCCAAGGCAAGTGGTTGCAGGATCTGCGTCGAAGCCTCCTGCAAATGGGGAGTCGAATGCATTGGAGGTACCGTATGGCACAAGGAAGCTGGCCAGGGTCGTCCGTGCTGCGACCGACTTCTTGTCGTTGTTGTAGCGCAGCCCGACGGTCAGCTTCACCGTGTCGGTCACGTCAAAATAGCCTTCCCCGAACAGGCCCCAGCTGTCGAGCGTGAAGTCTTGCTGGTTGCTACGGAAGAACGGGGTTGCAAGGAAAGAAAAGGGGAAGGCGGGATTGGCGGCCTGGGCGCCGAGTGAGATTCCGGCGCCGAGCACGCCGTTGATGTAGTCGCCGCCAAACGAGTTCACATAATAGTCGGCATTGTTCGTCTTCAGCTTGTTATAGATGCCGCCCACCAGAAAGTTGAAGCGGCCATCCAGCTGGCTGGTGAAAATGAGCTCCCCGGTCCAGGTGTTCGTGTCTTGCCGCGAGCGGTCAAAATAAAGCGGCGTGGAGGCGCAGATTCGCTCGCCCCCGAACGTCCCGGTACCGCTCTCGTTAGGCTGCGACGTGCAATAGACGCCGCCTCCAGGGCCGCTGGGTATGAGCGCGTCGCGTACGCGGGCAAACTGTCCAAGACCTGGGCCGAACGCGCCGCTGGCAAAGGCCTGAAGCGTGCTGAGGCCAGCCAGGAAGCCCGCAGGATTGGCGACGGCCATCCCGTAATCCTGCCGACTTTCCACGCTGTTGGCCTGGTACATGCCCGACAGTTTCGCCCGGATCGGCCCGAAATCATGTTCGATGCGGGCCATCGCCTGCAGTTCGTCGGTGAAGTATGAGGGCGTATAGGCCGTGTTGGTCTGGCGGACGTCGGCAGGGTTGACGGAGCCCGCGTAGAAGTCCGTCCCCGGGCTATAGATGCTTCCAAGCCCAAGGCTACCCAGCGCGGCGCCGAGCTGAGTGGTCAGGAATTCTCGCGAGCTGAGCAGGCCTGGGAAGTGAGCATAGCCATTGGAAACCTCGAATCCGCGCTGGCCGGGAAGGCAACCGAGCACGCCCGTGGGATCCCGCTGGCAGAGCTGCTTCTGAATCCGCATCCGCTTGTCGTCCTCGCGGAAATAATAGCCCATCAGGTCGATCGTGGTGTTGTCGGTGGGCTCCCAACGCAGCGAGCCCCGAACTGCGTACATGTCGCGGTCGTCATGGTCGTCGCCATCGTAAAGGTTCTCGGTGTAGCCGTCGCGCTTCAGGTAGAACCCCGCCACCCGAACCGCGAGTGTGTCCGTAAGCGGCACATTGACCATGCCCTGCAGCCGGATCTCGTTGTAATTGCCATAGCCGGCTTCGCCCGACGCCTTGAAGCCGCGCGCGTCGGGCTTGGCCGTCACGAAGTTGACGACACCCGAAGTCGCGTTGCGACCGAACAGCGTCCCCTGAGGACCGCGCAGCACTTCCACCCGCTCAAGGTCAAAATACTCGGTTTCGAACAGTCGGGTTGAGAACAGCGGCATGTCGTTGGTCGCAACGCCTGTGGCCGCATCGCAGGTGCCACCAACGCACAGATCTCCGATACCGCGAATTGTAAAGCTGGAGCTCGTGAAATTGCCCTTGGAGAAGGTGATGTTGGGCAGCGTCAGCTGGAGCTGGCTGGCGTTGTTGATCTGCTTTTCGGCCAGCGCCTCGGCGGTGAAGGCAGACACCGCGATCGGCACATCCTGCAGGCTCTGCGCCTGCCGCTGGGCGGTCACGATAATGTCCTCCACCCCGCTCGACGTCTCCACCGTCTGCGCCGAGGCGCCCGAGGCCATGAGACCGTAAATCGAGACAGCCGAGACCAGTGCCCGGCGCCGTGCCAGCTTCGTTGTGTTCATGTTGTCGCCTCCCAGAACCTGCGAGCCTTTCGGGGCCCTTCCCAATGGCGCCGAGGAGGTTGGGCAGGCGAACCGGCGGCTGAAGCCACGCAGCGCCGGGCACCCTGCAGGCTGCCCGCTGTCTCCCGCCGGTCCTCCCCAGGCCGACGCAGCTATACAATCAGCACCGCAAATACTTGTCCAGCCGCATGGGGCCAAAACCGACCCTCCCGGAAATGAGGGCAGCGGGTGTCACCTTTGGGCCACGGTGTCGCGCCAGACCCGCGATCAGTTGCCTCGCGCGGGCGCCTTCCTCAGCGGAACGATCCGGCTGACCCGGCATTCCCCGCCGGCCCGGCCGATGATGCGGTCGCGCCCGGCGCAGAACTGGCCGGACTTCGCCGGCTGATAATAGAAGCCACCGTAATAGCTGAGCTGCGGGCATTGCTGCGCCAGGATCAGCCGCCAGCGCTTGCCGCCGCGCATCACCACATCGACGGTGCGCGGGTCTGCAACGACCGCCCCGGCAATCCGGGTGACATCGATGCAGGCGACCGGCTTGCCACCGACCCAGCGTTCGGCAGGGCGTGGCGGCATCGGCTGCACCGGCACCGCCCCCAGATCGCGGCGCGAGGGCTGCGCTGCGGCCGGCTGAACCCCCCATGCCAACAGCAGCGCGCAGGCGAGCAGGCGGATCATGGCGCCGGGTGCATCGGGCTTGGCATCGGTGCGCCGTGGCCGCCGCGCGTTGAACCGGCTCTGAACCTCGCTCGCGTCAGGGCTTCGGCTTCACGAACCTCAGCGTCATACGGTCGCTTTCGCCGATCGCGGCATATTTGGCCCGGTCGGTATCGCCCATCGCGAAGTTCGGCGGCAGGGTCCAGACGCCCTTGGGATGGTCGGCCGTGTCCTTCGGGTTGGCGTTCACCTCACTTGCGGCGTCCAGCTTGAACCCGGCGGCTTCGGCGATCCGCACGACATCGCTGGTCTTCATATAGCCGGATTGCCGCGCCTGTTCGCTGTCGGGCCGGTCCTCGGGCATGCGATGCTCCACCACGCCCAGCACGCCGCCGGGCTTCAGGGCGGTGTAGAAAGCCCTGAAGGCCTCCGGCGCGAAGCCCGCCATCTGCCAGTTGTGGACGTTGCGGAACGTCAGCACCATGTCGGCTGACCCCGGCGCGCTGATATTATTCTCGATCCCCTTGCCGAAGCTCGTCACCACGACCTTGCCGTAAAGATCGGGGTTCGCCTCCAGCTTGGCCTTGAAGCTGGCACGCTGCTTCTGCGCCCCGGGCGATCCGTTCGGATTGTTGTGGGCGGCGATATATAGGCCTTTGTCCCTGAGGACGGGGGCCAGCACTTCGGTATACCAGCCGCCGCTGGGCGAAATCTCCACCACGGTGAGGCCCGGCTTTAGGCCGAAGAACATCAGGGTTTCGCGCGGGTGACGATAGGCATCGCGGGCCCGGTTCGCATCGGAACGGTGGGCACCTGCAAGCGTGGCATCGATCAGGGCTGCGGTGTCTGCCGCGGCATCCGCCTTTGCCGCAGCCGGCTTCTTGGCCTGCACCGCCAACGGCACGGCAAATGTGGCAAGGGTGGCAGCGGCCAGCAGGCCCAGATTGCGCAGACGCATCGTCATGATCTCCCCTTGGCGAACCCCCCGGTGGCCCACCTTCGTCCTCGCCAGATAGGGCGCTCCCCCCTAGAAGCAAGCGCCATGGGATTTCAGGCGACTGTCGTTTCTGCTGGGATTGCCCTTTTCCTGCTACTGCTTGCCGGGCGGCAGCAGGCGCGGCGCGGCATCGGGCGGCTGTCGCTGGTGCCATGGGACTATGCCATGATCCTGGCGGCGATCGGTCTGGTGGTGGCGCTGGCGCATCTCGCCGTGCTGTGGCGCGACGGCTATGGACCCTAGTCGAGATAATATTCGATTGTCGTGACCACCCGGACCTTCTGGTAGGGCGTATCCGTGCCGGAGCCGCTGTCGCCGTCTCGCCCTGTGATCGAGAACAGGCCCTGCGTCGCCTGGCGGATGCCGCCGACGCTGGTGTCGCTGTCTCGGGCGAACTGGTCCGCTGCTTCCCGGGCGCTCTTGGTTGCTTGCGCGATCATCGGCGGCTTCACATCGTTCAGTTTCGTGAAGCTGTAGCTGACCCCGCCGCCACCGTCGCTGTCCAGCGCGACCCCCTGGCGGATGATCTCGGCCTGGTTGGCGAAGGCCTTCTGCATCCGGGCGATATCGGTGGTGCGCGCCAGGAAGCGCTGGCGAATGGTGATGTTCATGCGCCCGGCATTGGCTTCGAAATACTGGCTGACCGACGAGCCGCGCGGCTGGATTTCGGCCGGGGTGAAGCCGTTGGTGACCAGGAATCCGCGCACGGCCGCGGCGTCGGCATCGGCCTTGCCCTGCACACCGGCGAGATCGCTGCCATTGGCCTGGGTGGCGATGGTCCAGGTGGCGAGGTCGGCAACGACATCTTTCTCGGCAACGCCGCGCACCGTCACCACCGCGTCGCCGCGACGGATATCGCCCAGCCCGTTCGCCACAAACAGCCCGGCAAGCGCGAGGCCGCCGGCGATCAGCGCGCCGGACACGACATTGGAGTTGGCCCAGTCCATAACTTGCATGCAGCCCGGCGCCGACCGCCTGTCAAGCCTTCTCCTTCGCCGCCGCAGCGCCTATCTTGGCCGGCATGAAGTATCTCCACACCATGATCCGCGTCTCCGATCCCGAAGAGACCGTCCGCTTCTTCGAGCTGCTGGGGCTGAAGGAAGTCCGCCGCTTCGACAATGAGGCCGGGCGGTTCACGCTGATCTTCCTCGCCGCCCCCGGCGACGAAGCAGCCCAGGTGGAGCTTACCCATAACTGGGACGAGAAGGGCTACACAGGCGGGCGGAATTTCGGGCACCTGGCCTATGCGGTCGACAATATCTACGACAGCTGCGCCCGGCTTGCAGAGGGCGGCGTCATCATCAATCGCCCCCCGCGCGACGGAAAGATGGCCTTCGTGAAATCGCCGGACGGCATCTCGGTCGAACTGCTGCAAGCCGGCGGCGCCCTTCCCCCGGCGGAGCCCTGGGCATCGGCCCCGAACATCGGCACCTGGTGATGGCGGTTCCGGTCCACCGGGTTCCGGCCTTCACCGACAATTATGTCTGGCTGTTCGAATATGCGCCCGGGCTCGCGGCTGTGGTGGACCCGGCCGTTGCGGCCCCGGTGCTCGCGGCGCTCGGCGAGCTGAACCTTCGTGCGACGCACATCCTGAACACGCACTGGCATCCCGACCATGTGGGCGGCAATCTTGCGATCAAGGCGGCGACCGGCTGCACCATTCTCGGACCGGTGCGCGAGGCGGAGCGGATCCCGGGAATCGACCACGCAGTCGACGAGGGCGACCGTGTGAAGCTGGCGGATCTGGCCGGCGACGTGCTGTTTGTCGGTGCGCATACCGCCGGCCACATCGCCTATCATTTCCCCGCCGCCGATGCCTTGTTCCCCGGCGATACCCTGTTCGCCATGGGCTGCGGCCGGCTGTTCGAGGGGAGCGCGAACGACATGTACCGGGCCTTGGGCAAGCTGAAGGCATTGCCGGGCGAAACCCGCGTCTTCTGCGCCCATGAGTATACACTTTCCAACGCCCGCTTCGCAGTGACGGTGGAACCCGGCAACGAGGCCCTGCAGGCGCGTTATGCCGCGGTTCAGGAGGCACGGCGCAACCTTGTGCCGACCGTTCCGTTCACCCTGGCCGACGAGCTCGCAACCAACCCGTTTGTGCGTGCCGCCACGGTGGACGAGCTGGCCGAACGAAGGAGGGCGAAGGATGCATTCTGAGAAGAGAGCGACCCTGCTGCTGGTCGCGGCCCTGATGGGGGCGACCCTTATGGTGGCATCGCCCGCAGCGGCAGCGGCGACGAAGCCGGAACGTCTCGATGTGACCCTGTTGCAGCCGACCGGAGAAGTGCGGCGATGCATCCAGAGCCGAATGAATGTCAGCACGCGCCCGGCCGGCGACACCGCGCTGATGTTTCGGGAGAGCGGCAACCGATGGTGGCGCAACGACCTGCGCGGATCCTGCCCCGCCATGCGCGACAGCCGGGCGCTGGTGTTCCGGAACGCCACCGGCCAATATTGCGAGCTGGACCTGTTCGATGTGGTGGACACGCTGAGCCGGAGCAATTTCGGCACGTGCAGCCTGGGCAAGTTCACGCCGGTCGAGGTTCCCAAGGGCGCGCGCTTCTAGGGCGTCGGTTCTGGACGTTCGGGCGGCCAGCGCGTAAGCGCGCTCGGCCATGATCGTCACTCGCTTCGCGCCCTCCCCCACCGGCCGGCTTCATGTCGGCAATGTCCGCACCGCGCTTCTGAACTGGCTGCTGGCCAAGCAGCAGGGCGGGCGGTTCCTGCTGCGTCTCGACGATACCGACACCGCGCGCTCGACTGAGGCCTATGCGCAGTCCATCCGCGACGACCTGGCCTGGCTGGGCATGGCGCCAGACTCCGAAGAGCGGCAGTCGGCGCGGATGGCGCGCTATGAAGCGGTGCTGGGCGAACTGGCGGCCGCCGGCTATGCTTATCGGGCGTATGAGACGCCCGAGGAGCTGGACCTGAAGCGCAAGGTGCTGCTCGGGCGCGGGCTGCCGCCGGTGTACGACCGGGCCGCACTGGCGCTGACCGACGCGGATCATGCGCGTTTCGAGGCCGAGGGCAGCACCCCGCACTGGCGGTTCAAACTGTCGCCCGACCTGCCGCACCGCTGGGACGATCTGGTGCGCGGCGATTGCCACATCGATCCGGCCTCCTTGTCGGACCCGGTGATCCGCCGTGCCGATGGCAGCTGGCTCTATATGCTGCCCAGCGTGATCGATGATGTGGACATGCGGATGACGCATGTGGTGCGAGGCGAAGACCATGTGACGAACACCGGCATCCAGCTGCAGATGTTCGCCGCCATGGGCATGGTGGCCCCGCGCTTCGGCCACGCCGCGCTGTTGACGGGCGCCGACGGTGCACTCTCCAAGCGGCTCGGCTCGATCGGCGTGTCGGAGTTTCGCGACCGCGGCATCGAGCCGATCGCCGTGAAGGCGCTGTTGGCGCGGCTGGGAACCAGCATGGTCGTCGAGCCGGTCACGTCCGATGCGCCATTGATCGAAGGTTTCGACATCGCCAGCCTGGGGCGCGCCACTGCGCGGTTCGACGAGGCCGATCTGGCCCGGCTGAACGCTGCCATTCTGCATCATATGGACCATGAACAGGTGGCCGACCGCACCCGACTTTCCCAAGCGGAATGGAACGCGGTGCGAGGCAACATCGCCACGCTGGCCGAGGCGGACCAGTGGAAGCAGGTGATCGCCGGGCCGGTAGAGCCGCCCGCGTTGTCCCAGGAAGACCGCGCCTTCGTCGCACAGGCCGGCGACACACTTGCCGCGCTGGAATTCGGGCCGGACATCTGGGGGCAGCTGACCTCGGCCCTGAAGGAAATCACCGGCCGCAAGGGCAAGGCGCTGTTCATGCCGCTGCGCCAGGCGCTTACCGGCCTCGATCATGGTCCTGACATGTCGGCGCTGCTGCCGCTGATCGGGCGCGACCAGGCGCTGGCCAGACTGGCCGCCTGATCGGGCAGATGTTCAACGCTTCAGCAGCCGCTGAACGTCAGCTCAGCCAGCAGCCGGTTGCGGGCATCCGGTCGGCGCGTTGTCATTGCTAAGATCGATCGACAGGCGGTGGCCGTCGGCCCCTGCCCGGCCTGTGAACAGCCCGCCGGGCTGGATAGTACCAACGACGGACAGGGTTTCGGTTGGAAGAATATGCACCTGCACCGCATTTCCCACGGCGCCGGCAAGCAGCGGCAAGGGGTGCCCGGGAGGTTTCGCGCTGCCGAACCTGATCATCCACCATTAACTATGATTGGAGGCGCGAGGTTCCACGCCC
>JANPJJ010000055.1:0-5144 GCA_031425455.1 Sandaracinobacter sp.
GAGCTGCTCCGGCAATTCTCCTCCACCACCTGCCAGCAGGGCCGCAACTGGGGCTATGACAACCGCAGCATCTGGGTCGACAACGGCTGCCAGGCGCGGTTCGGCTATGGCTATGGCGACAACTCGGGCGACCGGGACGACAACGGCGGCGGCTCGAACGCAGGCGCCATCATCGGCGGCGCGGCGCTGGCGGCCGGGCTGATCGCGCTCCTCGCCGCAGCTGGCAAGAAGAGCGACGGCCGCTCCGCTGCAACTGCCAATGTCGCCACGATCGACGCCGATCTCGGCAAATTCCCGTCCGATGCGCGAACCGCAGGCGACGCCTGCCTGAAGGAAGCCGCCCGCCAGATCGGCGCCACCGGCGGCAGCAAGGTGCGGCTGGACCGGCTCGACAGTGCGCAGCGCTCGGGCGAGGGCTGGATGATCCTGGC
Organism: Sandaracinobacter sp.; assembly: GCA_031425455.1. Classification (GTDB taxonomy): domain Bacteria; phylum Pseudomonadota; class Alphaproteobacteria; order Sphingomonadales; family Sphingomonadaceae; genus Sandaracinobacteroides. The sequence continues at coordinate 432 of JANPJJ010000055.1, forward strand.
TGCCCTCACCGGCACCTACGAAGGCCGGGCGCAGGCGATGAACATGGATTGCCGTGCAACCGGCAGCAGCGTGACAGCGTTCGATGTAAGGTAGCTCGACATGATGTCGTTCGGGGCCCCCGGCAGCTTGGCGACTTGCGCGGTCGTGCTTATCTAGGCCGCGACGATAGCGAGAGGGGTGGACCATGGCGACCAAGGCAGCGAAGAAACCGGCGAAGAAGGACAAGAGGGCGGCGCAACCGGCCGGGCGTGCCACAGGCGCGCCCTCTCCAGCGATGCTCGACATCGGCATTCCTGCCGATCAGTTGGGAGAGATCACCGCCGGCCTGTCGCGGTTGCTGGCCGACACCTACACCCTCTATCTGAAGACCCACAACTACCACTGGAACGTGACGGGCCCGCAGTTCAACACGCTGCATCAGATGTTCATGACACAATATACCGAGCTGGGCCTGGCAGTGGACGAAATCGCCGAACGGATTCGGGCGCTCGGCGCGTTTGCGCCGGGCAGCTATTCCGAGTTTGCGGCGCTCGCGACGGTGAAGGAAGCCTCTGGAGTTCCGACCGCAGATGCGATGGTGGCCGAGCTGGCCGCAGACCAGGCGGCGGTGGTGCGAACGGCGCGGTCGGTGTTTCCGGTCGTGGACGCGGCCGGAGACGAGCCGACGGCGGATCTGTTGACACAGCGGATGCAGGTGCATGAGAAGACGGCATGGATGCTGCGGGCGATGATTGCATAGCCATCATCGAGCGGCTGCGGTTAGTGCACAGCACTAATCCGCAGACTCGCGATCCCGCACGGCCGGCGGTTGATGCGATGCCGCAGGCAAGCATCAACCCGTCCGACGGCGCGGCTTGGCCGCGCTCTTCCTTTTTTTCTGCCTTGCGCCCCAGGCCGGAGTCGTCGGCTTTGCCGACGGCCGGCTCTGCGCGCCCGAGGCCGCTCCTGCGCGCGGAACTCGCGGCCGTCGGCAAAGCCGCCGAGTCCGCTTCGGGGTAAAAAACAAGGCAGTAAGGGCGCGGCGAAGCCGCGTCGTCGGTCCTGTTGATTGCAGAAGTCCTGCAATCACAGGCCGGCCGGGCCTGCGGCGAGTCGTGGATTTGTGCTTTGCACAAACCATCGCCGCCTTCGGCCAAAAATCACGGCGCCAAACCGGGCCTAAACCCAGCTCAAGCGCCGCGAAGGGGAGTCAGAGGGTATCGACCTCAGCTACGCCCCCCCGCCTTGCTCCCCGCTTAACAACCGCCATCCGGCCCTCGTTCATCCCCAGCAATCCCAACGCCAGCAGCAGCGGCCCCCAGTAATAGATCACCCGATAAAGGATCAGCGCGCTCACCAGCGATGCCTTGTCGACCTCCGGCAGCGTCACCAGGATCACCGCCTCGAACACGCCCAGCCCGCCCGGCGCATGGGCGACCAGCGCCACCACCACCGCCACCACATAGGCCACCACGAAATCGGGATAATGGTGCCAGGCCGCCGACGGCAGCAGCACCAGAAGCGCCGCGCTCGCCACTGCAATGTCCGTCGCCGCCAGCCCGAACTGCGCCAGTGCCTGCTTCAGGGTCGGCACCGGCAGCGTCCAGCCCAGGATGCTGAGCGGCCCCGCCTGTTGCAGACAGGCCCACAGATAGATACCGATCCCAACCAATATGGCCGCGCCGATCGCGGCCTGCGCTGCATAGGCCAGCTCGAAGTCATGCACCCGCAGCGCGCCCGGGAACGCCACCAGGAACAAGCCCAGCAACAGGAAGATGCCCAGCCAGAAGGTCACGCCCGCAATCACCACGATGCGCGCGATGTCGGCCGGCGTCAGGTTGGTATCCTTGTAGACCCGCCACCGCGCCGCCGCCCCGGTGATCGGCGCGAAGCCCAGATTGTGGCTCAGGCAATAGGCCGTGAAGCTCCCCATCGCCGCCCGCCAGTAGCGCTGCGGCTTGCCGATCGCATCCAGTGCGAGCACGTCGTAACCGGTCAGGATGATGTAGGAGACGATGGTGAGCCCGATCGATAGCAGGATCTGCGTCGTGCTGATCGCCTGCAGCGCCGCGCCGATATCCTCGAGCTTCACCTCCTTCAGGATCTCGGACAGCGCGAACGCCGCCACGCCCAGCACCAGCAGCGTCATCCCCGCCGTCAGCTTGGCCTGATGCGCCCTCAGCCAACCGATCAGCCGCGAAAGGCGCGGGTCCAGCTTCATGAAAGGGCGGCGCTCCTGTTGCCGTAATTGGCCTCCACCCACTGCCGATAGCTGCCGTCCAGGATGCCGCGCCACCAGCTCTCATTGTCCAGATACCAAGCCAGCGTCGCTGCAAACCCGCTCTCGAAACTGTGTCGCGGGGCATAGCCCAGCTCCGCGGTCGCCTTGGAACAGTCGATCGCATAGCGCCGATCGTGCCCCGGCCGGTCGGCAACGAAGCTCTTCAGCGTGGCCGTCGCGATGCCGCTCGCCGCCGGGGCGTCGGGAAAGCGCATGGCGAGCGTCGGGTCGGCCGCAAACGCCCGGTCCACGGCCGTGCAAAGCGTCTCGATCACCTCCAGGTTCGGAAGCTCCGCGCCACCGCCGATATTATAGGTTTCACCCGCGCGGCCCCGCCCGATCACGGCGGCGATCCCCCGGCAATGATCCTCCACATGCAGCCAGTCCCGCACCTGCATCCCGTCGCCATAGATCGGCAGCGCACGACCGTGCAGCGCGTTGATGATGAACAGCGGGATCAGCTTTTCCGGGAAATGCAGCGGCCCGTATTGTTGGAGCAATTGGAAGTGGTGACATCCAGCCCATAGGTATGGTGATAGGCCCGAACCAGATGGTCCGATGCCGCCTTCGATGCCGAATAGGGCGAGTTCGGCGCATAGGGCGTGTCTTCGCGAAACGCCGGATCGTCGGGCCCCAGCGTGCCATAGACTTCGTCGGTCGAAACATGGTGAAATCGGTGCGGCCGCTTTTGGTCGACCCAGACCTTCCGCGCCGCCTTCAGCAGCGCATGCGTGCCCAGCACATTGGTCTCGATGAACGCGTCCGGCCCCAGGATCGATCGGTCGACATGGCTTTCCGCGGCGAAATGCACCAGGATATCCACCTCGCGGCCCACCAGCAGCTCCCCCACCAGCGCCTCGTCGCGGATGTCGCCCACCACCAGCTCGGCCGTCACGCCGTCCAGATTGGCACGGTTGCCGGCATAGGTGAGGAGGTCCAGAACCGTCACCCGGTCGCCGGGGTTCGACGACAGCCAGTGCCGCACGAAATTGGAGCCGATGAACCCGGCCCCTCCAGTCACCAGCAGCGCTGCCATCAGCCGTCCTTCTTCATCTGCCCGACTTCGTCGAGGCGGCATTCATCTGTGCCAGCGCCAGCCGCAACTCCTGGCGCCAATGCGCTGCAGGGCCCGTGATCGCCCAGCTCGCCGTCTTGTCCAGCACCCCCATTGCCGGGCGCCGCGCCGGGGTCGGATAGTCGCTCGTGCGGATGGGAACAACCGGCACCAGGCGCCGAAGCAGGCCGATCGCGTGCGCTTCTTCCTGGATTGCCACGGCGAAATCATACCAGCTCGCCACTCCGGCGTCGGTCCAATGGAAGATGCCAGCCGCGCCCGCTGCGTCCAGCGCCCAGATCGCGCGCGCCAGGCCCGCGGCATGGGTCGGCGTCCCCAGCTGGTCGGCGACGACGCGCACCTCGTCGCGCTCCGCCATCAGCCGCAGCATGGTCTTCACGAAATTATTGCCGGCCGCTGCATAGACCCAGGCGGTGCGGACGATCAGCGCGGACGGATGCGCGGCCGCCACCGCCCGCTCCCCGGCAAGCTTGGTCTCGCCATAGACGCCCAGCGGCGACGGCGCCGCGTCGGGCCGATAGGGCAGGGGGGATTGCCCGTCGAACACGAAATCGGTCGACACATGGGCAAAGCGCGCGCCGTAGTCGGCGGCGGCCCGCGCCAGCCGGCCCGCCGCCGTCGCGTTTACCGCCAGCGCCGTGTCGCGGTCGCTCTCCGCCTTGTCCACCGCCGTATAGGCGGCCGCGTTGATGAGAAGATCGGGGCGCACGTCGCGCACCAGCTGCCCCACCATGGTCTCGTCCAGAATGTCGAACGCGCTCTCCGCCGGCGCCACCAGCTCTACGCCAACGGGCCCGCTCGCCTGCAGTGCCCGGCCGAGCTGTCCGGCCGACCCCGCGATCAGCACTTTCATGCGAACACCTCCGCCGCCGCCAGCCGGGGCGCTGCCGCGTCCTTCGCCGCCAGGCTTGGCGCGCCGATATCCACCAGCGGCCAGGCGATCCCGATGTCCGGGTCGTCCCACGCCAGCGACCGGTCGGAAGGCTGGTGCCACAGGGTCGTGCATTTGTAGCAGAAGTCCGCAACCTCGCTCAGAACCAGGAACCCGTGCGCGAAGCCCGGCGGCACGAACAGCATCGCCGCATTTTCGTCCGACAGGATCTCGCCCACCCAGCGCCCGAACGTGGCCGAGCCGCGCCGTACATCGACCGCCACGTCTAACACCGCGCCGCGCGTCACCCGCACCAGCTTTCCCTGCGGCTCTACCAGCTGATAATGCAGCCCGCGCAGCACGCCGCGCCCCGAACGGCTGTGATTGTCCTGCCGCCACTCCGTGGGCAGCCCGGCCTCGGCGAACACCTTCGCATTGAAGCTCTCCAGGAAGAAGCCGCGCTCGTCGCCGAGCCGGCGCGGCGTCAGCTTCTTCACCTCGGGCAG
>JANPJJ010000056.1:0-5234 GCA_031425455.1 Sandaracinobacter sp.
GACAGCGAGATGGCGCGCGACCCCTCGATCATCGTGCTGGGCGAGGATGTGGTGGGCGGCGCCGGCACGGCGGGCGGACAGGAGGCGATCGGCGGCATCTGGGGCACGACCGGGGGCCTGTTCGCCCAAGATGGCGCCGACCGGGTGATCGACACGCCGATTTCCGAAAGCGCGATCGTGGGGGCCGCCGCCGGCGCGGCGCTGGCGGGGAAGCGCCCGGTGGCCGAGCTGATGTTCGCCGACTTCATCGGCGTCAGCCTGGACCAGTTGTGGAACCAGATGGCGAAATTCCGCTATATGTTCGGCGGCAAGACGCGTTGCCCGGCGGTGGTGCGGATGATCTATGGCGCGGGCATGAACGCGGCCGCCCAGCACAGCCAGTCGGTCTATGCGATCCTCACCTCGATGCCGGGGCTGAAGGTGGTGCTGCCGGCGACTCCGGCGGATGCCAAGGGACTGCTGACCGAGGCGCTGCGCGGCGACGATCCCGTCATGTTCTTCGAGCACAAGGCCCTGTACGGCGTGAAGGGCGAGGTGCCCGACGGCGAACATCGCCAGCGCTTCGGGGAGGCTCGGCTGGTGCGGGCCGGCGGCGACGTGACCATCGTGGCATGCGGCGGCATGGTGCGCTTTGCCGAGAAGGCGGCGGATGCGCTGGCGAAGGACGGGATCGGGGTGGATCTGCTGGACCTGCGCACGACAAGCCCGATGGACGAGGAAGCGATCCTGGATTCTGTGGAGGCCACCGGGCGCCTGGTGGTGGCGGACGAAAGCCCGCCGCGGTGCAGCCTGGCGGGCGACATCGCGGCGACGGTTGCGTCCAAGGCGTTCACCAGTCTGAAGGCGCCGCCGCAGATGGTGACGGCGCCGCACTCTCCGGTGCCGTTCGCGCGCGAGCTGGAACGCGCCTGGCTGCCGTCGGCCGGCAATATCGAGGCGGCGGTGCGCGCCACGCTCAGCTTCCCGGGCCGCTGAGATGGCGGCGCTGAAGGCGTTCACCATGCCCAAATGGGGCATCGAAATGGCCGAGGGCACGATCGCGGAATGGATGGTCGCGGAGAATGCGCCGTTCGCGAAGGGCAGCACCATCGCGCTGATCGAAACCGACAAGATTTCCAACGAAGTGGAGGCCGAAGCCGACGGGCGCTTCGTGCGGATCGTGGCCCAGGTCGGCGAGACGCTGCCGGTGGGCGCGCTGCTGGCGGTACTGAGCGACGGACGCGAGGCCGAGGCCGGGGAGATCGACGCCCTGGTGGCCGGGTTCAGACCGGCGGATACCGGTTTTGCCGGGGCGGAGAGCGCGGCAGCGGCGCAGGCAGCGCCTGCCGCAGAGACAGCAGCTGTGGCAGCCATCCCCGACGATGCCCGAATCAGCCCGGCAGCGCGGGAGGCAGCGACGGCGGCCGGGATCGACATCGCGGGCGTCGAGGGCAGCGGGCGGCACGGGCGGATTTCGGCACAGGATGTGTATCGCGCCCTGCGGGCTCCGGCCACGCCGGCGCTGGTGGGTGGGCTGCCGAACCCCGAAACCGGGGTGTTCGCGTCCCCCATGGCGCGGCGGCTGGGGGCGCTGCACGATGTGCCGCTTGACGCACTGCAAGGTTCGGGGCCGCGCGGCCGGGTTTCGAAGGCCGACGTGCTGGCGGCAGTGACGGCGCGGGCACCGACCCCGGTTCCGGTTGCAGCTGCGGCTGTCTTGCCCACGCCCGGCGCGGCAGGCTTCGAGGACGTGCCGATGTCGTCGATGCGGCGCACCATCGCGCGGCGTCTGACCGAGGCGAAGGCGACGATCCCGCATTTCTACGTCCGCCGACGCGTCCGTGCCGACCGGCTGCTGGCAGCACGGCTCACAGCCGGGAAGGTCGGCAGCGTCAACGACTGGCTGGTGCGCGCCTGTGCGCTGGCACTGTTGGAAGTGCCGGCGCTGAACATCCAGGTGCACGACAATGTCATCCGCCGCTTTACCGGCGCCGATATCGCCGTCGCGGTCGCCACCGATCGCGGGCTCGTCACGCCGATCCTGTTCGGAGCCGACGAGCTTGGCGTCGCCGAGATCGCCGCCCGCATGGCCGACCTTGCCCAGCGCGCCCGCACGGGAAAGTTGAAGACCGAGGCGTTCAGCGGCGGCAGCTTCAGCCTCTCCAACTTGGGCGGCTTCGGAGTCGAACAGTTCGACGCGATCATCAACCCGCCGCAGGGGGCGATCCTGGCGGTGGGCGCGGCCCGCCCCGAGCCGATCGACGACGACGGCGCGATCCGAATCGTGCCGGTCCTCCACCTGTCGCTGTCGTGCGACCACCGCGCCATCGACGGCGCGGATGCGGGGCGGTTCATGGCAGCACTGGCTCGGCTGATCGAGGCGCCCGCGCTTCTGGGGTGAGCGAGCCCCTGATTACAAGCATCACTGTAACTTCAGGAGGTGGGCCGGCGTCAGGAATGGCTCCGGTAGAACTCCAGCTTCATCTCCTCGGCCAGGCAGTCCAGGATCGGCGGTACCAGCCGGTCGTGGAAGTCGACATGCATGTGCGCTTCGTAGGCGTCCTCGTCGCGGAAGGTCGCGATGCACAGGAACAGGTCGGGGTCGTCGTTCGACTGGAACAGCTCATAGACCAGCACATCGGGCTCGCGCTCGTGGACCAGGCGCTTCAGCTCCACCTGCAACGCGATCAGCTCGTCGCGCTTTTCGGGGCGGGTGCGAAGCTGCGCCACGAAACTCTTTGCCGTCATTCGGGCTCTCCCAGGTCGAGTTCGTCCATCAATTGACGGCGCAGCCGGAACTTCTGGATCTTTGAGGTGGACATCGGCCACTCGCCGACAAAGCGAACGTGGCGCGGCAGCTTGAAGTTGGCGAGGGTCCCTCGGCAATGCGCGATCAGCGCGGCCTCGTCGGTTTCGGCACCCGCGACGCACTCGATGAAGGCGGCCGGCACCTCGACATAGCGGGCGTCGGGCAGGCCCACCACCTGCGCCAGCTTCACTGCGGGATGCGATTGCAGCACCGCCTCGATTTCGGCTGCGGCCACATTCTCGCCGCCCACCTTCAGCATGTCCTTGGTGCGGCCGTGGAACATGATCTGCCCCTCGGTGTCGAACGATCCGATGTCGCCGGTGTGGAACCAGCCGCCACGAAGCACCTCGGCGGTCTTATCCGGCGCGTTGTAATAGCCCGCCAGCATGTTCGGCCCGCGCGCCACGATCTCGCCCCGCTCTCCGGTGCCGACATCCCGACCGCTTTCGATGTCGACGATGCGCACCTCCCACTCGTCGAGCGGCACACCCAGGCGCCCGGTGCGCTGTTCCGCCCTGTCGTCGATCCGGCTTGTGCAGATGGTGCCCGCGCCCTCGGTCAGCCCATAGGTGCCGACCTGCACCGTATGCGGCATCGCCTTCATGACGGCGTCCTTGATCCAGGCCGGCTGCACTGCGAAGTTCGAGTTCATCAGCCGCAGCCGCGACAGGTCGGTCGCCGCGAAATCGGGGTGGGTGATGAGGTCCTGCATGATGGTGACGAAGCTGGGGTAGGCGACCGTCGCCCCCTCGCGCCCCAGCATGCCGAGCGCAGTGGCGGGATCGAAGAAGGGAACGGTGAGATAGGCGCCGCCCGCGTCCAGCACCATCACCATCGGGAGGATCCCGGCGATGTGGAAGATGGGGAGCGGCGACCAGACCCGGTCGGCCGCCGTGATCCGGTAACGTTGCCCCAGGTTGCGGCTGTTGCAGACGATGGCGCGGTGCCGGATCAGCGCGCCCTTTGGATTGGCAGTGGTGCCCGAGGTGTAGAGCACCAGCCCGATATCCGAACCGGCGACGGCATCGATCCGGGCATCGACCGCAGCTTCGGGGACGTCAGCCCCCAGCTCGCGAGCGTGGGCCAGCCCGACCAGCCCGGGGGGACACGGCGCATCGAGGCAGACGATGCGGCGCAGGCGCGGCGCTTCGGGCAGATCGAGCGCCAGCGGGTCGACTGCCCGCCCAAGCGACGGCAGCGCGGCGCGCAGCCGCTCGGCGAAATCCAGTGTGTCGGCGACGCGGCCGGTGGTGACCAGAGTCGACAGATCGGAGTCGCGGATCAGGAAGGCGAGTTCGGGCGCCTGGTAGCGCGCGTTGACCGGCACCGCGACCGCGCCCGCCATCGCCGCGCCGAACAGCGCCGCCACGAATTCGGGCCGGGTGGAAAGCAGGATGCCGACATGATCGCCCGGCGCCACCCCCATGGCAATGAAGGTTTTCGCCCAGGCGCGGGCGGCGGCGTTCAGCTGCCCATGCGTTTGCCGGCTGTCGGGAAAGACCAGCGCGTCTGCGTGCGGGCTCGAGGCGGCCGTGGCCCGCAACATCGCGCCCAGCGTTTCGGGTGCAATGGTTTCGGCCGGGGTCATTCGGCCGGCGTCAGGTCGAGCAGCAGCTCGCGCGAGTAGCTGCCGTCCATGCAGTCCAGCATCTTCGCGATGATCGGCTTGCCATGCTCGGTTTCCATATGGGCCTTGTCGGCTGCCTCGTCGACGAAGCTCTCGTAGACGGCGAACATGCCGGGTTCCTCCAGGCGGAAGAATTTGAAGGCAAGCGTGCCCGGCTCCCGGTCCACCAGGCTCTCCATCTCCCGGGCGAGCGCAACGAACGCCGCCTCTTGGCTCGACTTGATGCGGAACCGCGACAGGAAACTATAAGCCATTTCGTCTCACTCCCGGGTCTCGGCCGACCGTTCCTGCAGGACATGGCACAGCGCCCACGCCGGCTGCAATCAAAACAAGCATGCCTGATTTTTCGATCCCCTCGGAGGCTGCCCATCCCCTTGCTGCACTGCGGAACAATGCTGCTGTTTCCTTTCGGCTACGCTCACAGAAAAAACAAACATGCACGATTGCTTTACGCCGGACTGTCGGGCTAGGGCTGGCTGGTGAGCGGGCCGAAAGAGCCGACCGCATTCTGGAGGAGGGAAGCTGATGATCGTGTCCCCACGCACCCCGGCCGCTTGGCGCCTGACGGCGGCCGCCGTTCCGCTGGCGCTGGCGCTCACCGCGCCGGTGCTGGCGCAGAGCGAGGCCGCCCCCGTCGCCGACGCTGCCGAATCCGGCGGGCTGGAGGATATTCTGGTTACCGCCACCCGGCGCGAAACCGGGCTGCAAACCACCCCGATCGCGGTGTCCGCCATCGACCAGTCCCTGATCCGCCAGTCGTCCCCTCGCGACATCGGCGATCTCGCCGTGTTCGTGCCGAACTTCTCGGCTGCCACCATC
>JANPJJ010000057.1:0-15565 GCA_031425455.1 Sandaracinobacter sp.
GCCCGCTCGGCATCATGCAGGCCTGTCTCGATATCGTGCTGCCCTATGTCCATGATCGCAAGCAGTTCGGGCAGCCCATCGGCGAGTTCCAGCTGATGCAGGGCAAGCTCGCGGACATGTATGTCGCGCTAAGCACGGCCAGGGCCTATGTCTATGCCGTGGCCGAGGCGTGCGACCGGGGCGAGACAGCGCGCAAGGACGCCGCCGGCGCGATCCTGTATTCGGCGGAAAAGGCGACCTGGATGGCGCTGGAGGCGATTCAGGCGCTGGGGGGCAACGGCTATATTAACGACTATCCGACCGGGCGGTTGCTGCGCGACGCCAAGCTCTACGAAATCGGTGCCGGCACCAGCGAAATCCGCCGCTACCTGATCGGCCGCGAGCTGTTCGCGGAAACCGCCTGAAGCTGCTCGGCGCGATCCTGGCCGGGGGCCGGTCGATCCGGTTCGGCAGCGACAAGGCGCTGGCGCTGCACCAGGGGCGCCCGCTGATCGCCCACGTGGCAGACATCCTGGCTGCGCAGTGCGAAACCGTGGTCGTTTGCGGGCGCATGTGGGGCGGCCTGGCGGCGCTGGACGACCGGCCCGGCCCGGGATTCGGGCCGATGGGGGGGCTTTGCGCTGCATTGCACCATGGTCGGCGCCTCGGCGCGGAGGCCGTGCTGGCGGCACCCTGCGATCTGCTCGGGATTCCAGCCGACGTGGCGGTTCAGCTGGCGGCGGCCCCGGCCGTGGCGGAAGACCAATGGCTGCTGGGGCTTTGGCCTGCCGATTTTGCCATGCGATTGGAACAGCTTCTGCGGACCGAAGGCGCGATCAGTGCTCGCCGTGCAGCTTCGATCGCCGGCTCGGCAGCGCGACCCGTCGCCGGACTGCGCAATATCAATCGGTCGCAGGACCTGGCAGTGGACCTCGGCTGACGATTAGCCCGGTTCGTCGTTTTGCGTCGGATTTCGCCAATCGCCTGTCATCCTCGGCTGTTATCGCTGCAATGCACCACGACATACAGGACGATTTGGAAATGATGGCGATGATCGAGGCGCTGGCGGCGCAGATCGAGAGTGGACCCGTATGGTTTGCGGGTGGCGTGGTGGTGGTGGTGGCCGCGCTGGGCCGCCGGACCAGCCGGCCGGGCAAGCGCATGTCGGACTGACGAGATCGAAGGCCTCAGCCCGGCGCGTCGGCGATCATGGCCGTGAAGCGCGCCTGCGCTGCGACTTCGCCATCGACCCGGGCAATGCCTTCGAACTTGCAGACCGTGGCACGGCGCTGCAGGAACTTCGCTTCCAGCCGCAGCAGGCAGCCGGGCTCCACCGGCTTCCTGAACTTGGCCTCTTCGATCGCCATGAAATAGACCAGCTTGCCGGTGCCGCGAAGTGCCAAAGTTTCGACGGCCAGGACGCCGGCGGCCTGTGCCAGCGCCTCCACGATGAGAACGCCCGGCATAATCGGGCGGCCGGGGAAATGGCCCTGAAAAAAGGGCTCGTTGATGGAAACAGCCTTGATCGCAGCGATATGCTCGCCGGGAACCAGCTCGTCGACACGGTCTACCAGCAGCATGGGAAAGCGATGCGGCAGGCACGCCATCACGGCGGCGATGTCCATCCGAGATCCCATGCTGCCCCCGATTGTCGCTGTTACGGGCGCGGTGCCGGGGCGGGCGCGGCCGGGGCCGTTGTCGAAACGCGCGGCAGGCTGGTGTTCAGCCGGGTGATGATGTCGCTCGTCACGTCGATCGACGAGGAGTGCTGAAGGGTTGCACCCTCGGCCAGGGCGATCGAGGCGCCGCGCTCGCGCATCACCTGGGTGATGATCGGATTGGCGCCGTCGGTGATCTGCTTGATCACGAACTGGCGGCTGCGCTGGATGTCCTGCTCCAGACGTTGCAGTTCCTGCTGCGCCTGCTGCTGCTTCTGGCCGAACGCCTGGGCGCGCTGCTCCAGCGCGGGGCCGGCCAGCGATTTGTTGGCCTGGCCGGCCTGGATGGCGTCGGCATCGGTCTTCAGCTGGCTTTGCAGGGTTGTCGCCCGGCCTTGCAGCCCGGTGATCCTGGTCTGGATTTCGGTACCGGCCTGCTTGCCGGCCGCGCTTTCGTTCACCACGCGGTCCATGTCCACGATCACGATCACGGGCGGCGACAGTTGCTGCGCCGTTGCCGGCGCTGCGGCCGTCGCGAGCAGGAGGGCGGCAGCGGCGGTCTTGAACAGGGTCTGCATCAGAATTGGGTTCCTACATTGAACTGGAAGATCTGGGTGTCGTCGCCTTCGACCTTCTTCACCACTTTCGCAATATCGAAGCGGAAGGGGCCGAACGGCGAATTCCACGAGACGCCGGCGCCCACCGAGATGCGTGGGGACGAGCTGTCACCGACGAACTCCTCGATAAAACCGGGCGAGAGGGTGCAGACGGGCGGGGTCCCGGAGCAGACCTCAACATTCTCACTGCGGTCGATGAGGTCGGGGCGGGTCACATTCCACAGGGCGCCGATATCCACGAAAATCGAGGGCCGCAGCCCGAGTTCGCGACCGCCCGAGCCAAGCGGGATTTCCACTTCGGCCCGGCCGAGATAATAGTTCTTACCACCGATGGCATCGTCCTGCCGGTTGTCGCTGTCGAGGTCGCGGATCGGGTTGCCATCTGCGTCGAGCGGAAAGCGCACGACGCGCGGACCGACGCCGCGGATACCGAAGCCGCGGAAGCGCGGCTCGCCCAGATAGAAGCGATCGACCAGGCGAACATCGTTGCCGCCCCAGCCGAAGATATTGCCGGCCTCGCCGCCGATGTTCAGGATGAACCCGGCCGGCAGGCGGAAGTAGCGATCGTAGTTTACCCGCGTGCGCAGATATTTCACCGTGCCGCCAAGCCCGGCGAAATCCTGGTTCAGGATGAAACGCTGGCCGCTGGACGGGCGAAGCCGGTTGTCGAGGTTATCGAAGACGAGGCTGTAGCCGATCGACGAGGTGGTGTTTTTGCCCAGCGCCTCGCACAGGAAGCGGCCGGCTTTCAGCGGATCGCAGACAGAAGGAAGCGGCCCCGTGCCATCGGGATCCGTAAAGAACTGGCTTTCGTCCAGCGACACATCGTCGATGCTGAGGCCGTAGCGGACCTGCGCCTGCCAGAATTCGGTGATTGCGGTTCCCATGCGGACCTGGAAGCCGGTCGTGACCTGCTGGTAGGTGGTCTCCCGATCGTTGTTCTGGCCGTAGCGGAACGAGTTCAGGTCGCGCCGGAACACATCGAAGCCGAGTGCGAGGTTGCGGCCGAACAGATAGGGCTCGGTAAAGCCGATCTCGACCGATTTCGAATAGGAGCTGATATTCGCGCTGAGGCGCAGGTTCTGCGCCTTGCCGCGGAAGTTGCGCTCCTCGATCGAGAAGCTGAAGATGAACCGCTCCAGGCTGGAGAAGCCGGCCGAGAGCTGCAACGAGCCGGTGGGCCGCTCCTCGACATCGACCTGCAGCGCCACCTTGTCGGGCGCGCTGCCGGGATTCTGCTTTACCTCCAGCTTTTCCTGGAAGAAGCCGAGCGACTGGATCCGGTCGCGCGAGCGTTTCACCTTCACCGAGTTGAAGGCATCGCCCTCGGCCAGGCGGAATTCCCGGCGGATCACTTCGTCGCGCGTGCGAGTGTTGCCGTTGATGGTGACGCTCTCGACATAGGTGCGGGGCGTTTCGTTCACAACGAAGGTCATGTTCATGACCTTTTTGTCCTTGTCGCGATCGAAGCTCGGCCGCACGTCGCCGAACGCATAGCCCAGCAGGCCGACCGCTTCGGTCAGGCCGTCGATCGTGTCTTCCACCTGCTTGGCGTTGTACCAGTCGCCTTCTTTCATCGGCAGCAGGTTCTTGAAATTTTCGGCCTTGATGTCGCGGATCTGGCTTTCGAAATCGACCTTGCCGAACTTGTAGCGTTCGCCTTCCTCCAACACATAGGTCACGATGAAGTCGCGCCGGTCGGGCGTGAGCTCGGCAACCGACGAGACGACGCGGAAGTCGGCATAGCCGTTGGTCAGGTAGAACTGGCGAAGCTTCTGCTGATCGAACGCCAGCCGGTCGGGATCGTAGGTGTCGTTCGAGGTGAACAGCCGCAGCGGCCGGGCCTGGCGGGTCGCCATTTCCTTCCGGAGTTCCCCATCGGAGAATTGCTCGTTCCCCAGGATGTTGATCTGCCGGACCTTGGATTTGGGCCCTTCCGAAATCTCGAACACCAGGTCGACCCGGTTCTGATCGAGCTGGACGATCTTGGGTTCGACCTTGGCGGCAAAGCGGCCGCCGCGGCGGTACAGTTCCAGGATGCGCGCGACGTCGGCGCGGGCGCGCGAGCGGGTGAAGATCTGCCGCGGGGCGACCTTGATCTCCTCGCGGATCTTGTCTTCCTTGATCCGCTTGGCGCCTTCGATGATGACCCGGTTGATGACGGGGTTTTCGCGCACGTCCACGGTGATATTGCCGTCGCCGTCGTCCCGGATCTGCACATCGGCGAACAGCTCGGTGGCGAACAGGTCCTTCAGCGCCCGATCGAGCCGGACTCGATCATAGCTCTCGCCCGCTTTCAGATCGATATAGGAGCGCACCGTATCGGGTTCGAGCCGCTCGTTCCCGGCGACGTTCAGTGAGCGGATGATCCGGGCGGGTTCAGGGGCGGCTGCGCTCGCCGCGACAGGGGCTGTCGTTGCGGGTGCCGTCTGGGATGCCGCAGGCGCGGTCTGGGCTCCGGCAGGTACTGCCTGGGCAGCAGCAGGCGCGAGCGCCAGCGGCGCCGTCCCCAACAGGAGGACCGACAGGATAGCTGTGCGGCACGACAGGGACATGTTCACCGGGCTTGCACCCACCGCCACCAGCATTCTCGACCTAATCCTTCGTCCTGGGCCCGCCGGGGCAAGGCCCGGCGCCGGCTCAGCTGACGATGGCGGCGAGCCGGTCCCATAGTCCGAACGATTGCAGATCGTTCCAGGTCAGAACCAGCATCAGCGACATCAGCAGCGCGAAACCCGACATGAAGGCCCACTCCTGCACCCTTGGGTGGAGCGGCTTCTGCCGAACACCTTCGAGCGCGTAGAGGAAC
Organism: Sandaracinobacter sp.; assembly: GCA_031425455.1. GTDB lineage: Bacteria > Pseudomonadota > Alphaproteobacteria > Sphingomonadales > Sphingomonadaceae > Sandaracinobacteroides. The sequence continues at coordinate 5,064 of JANPJJ010000057.1, forward strand.
AGATGCCCTCCGTCCAGCATCGGGATTGGCAGCAGATTGATGAACCCGAGGTTTATCGAGATGAGCGCGATGAAACTGACCAGCGCCGGCAGCCCGAGCGTCGCCGACTGGCCGGAGAACTGCGCGATCTTCAGCGGACCTCCAAGGTCCTCCACCGCCCGGCGGCCCGTTACGACCTGCATCATCGTGTCGGCGATCATCCCGGTGGTGTCCCACGTCTCCACCAGCGCCCAGCGGAACGCCGCCACCGGCCCATGGTGCACCACCTGAACCTGACCGGATGTGACCCCCAACACACCCCGGGTGAATTCGTTGCCGAAACGGTCGGTTTCGGCGACCAGCTTCGGCGTGACGGCCTTCTCCAGCAGCTTGCCGTCGCGCTCCACCACGACGTCGATTTCGGTTCCGGGATTGATCACGACGATCCGCATCAGGTCTTCGAAGCGCTCGACAGACTGGCCGTCGATCGACACCATCCGGTCGCCTTCCCGGAGCCCCGCCTCTGCCGCAGGCAGGCCGTTCACCACACCGCCGAGCACCGGCGGCGTGATCTGGTGGCCATAGGTCATGAAGAAGACAAAGAAGATCAGGATCGCGAACAGGAAATTGATGCCGGGGCCTGCAGCGACGATCATCGCACGCTGCCACAGGGGGCGGCGATGAAAATATTCCGACGTCGGATCGACCGGCAGATCGGCCATCGAGGGATCGGGCCGGCTGGAGCCGTCTGCATCGCCGGCAAACTTCGCATAGCCTCCCATCGGAATCCAGCCGAGCTTCCAGCGGGTGCCCTGACGGTCGGTCCAGCCGAGCAGCTCCCGGCCGAATCCTACCGCAAATGTTTCAACCCTGACACCCAGCAGGCGCGCCACCTTGAAATGCCCATATTCGTGGACAAACACGAGAATGCTGATGACGATCGCGAAAGCAGCGATGGTATAGAGCAGGCCGGGGGCAACAATTGTTTCCATGCTGAAATCCTTATCCGGTCCGCCGCTGTCCGGCAAACGATGTTGTGGTGCATTTGTTGACGAACTGTTGCGCAGCGGCCCGGGCTTCGACATCGACCGCGAAAACATCCTCGAGCGTCTCGGGGTTGCCCGGCGCAAGCGCCGCCAGCGTCTGCTCCACCACGGCGGCGATATCGAGGAAGCCGATCCGCCCTTCGAGAAAGGCTGCGACAGCGATTTCGTTGCTTGCGTTCAGCACACATGGGCGGCACCCGCCAGCGGCCAGCGCGGTCTCGGCGAGGGCCAGCGCGGGAAAACGCGAGCGGTCGGCCGCTTCGAAATCGAGGCGGCCGATGGCGGCAAGATCCAGCCGCTCGACCGGGGTCTCGATCCGTTCGGGCCAGGCCAGGGCATGGGCGATCGGCACCCGCATGTCGGCCGGGCCGAGCTGCGCCAGCACCGAACCGTCGATATATTCCACCAGCCCGTGCACCAGGCTCTGCGGGTGGACCAGCACGCCGAGCTGGTCGGGGCGCACCCCGAACAGATGATAGGCTTCGATCAGCTCCAGCCCCTTGTTCATCAAGGTCGCCGAATCGACCGAGATCTTGGCGCCCATCGACCAGGTCGGGTGCTTTACCGCCTGCGCCGGGGTTGCCGCCCCCATCTGCTCCAATGTCCAGGTCCGGAACGGGCCGCCCGACGCCGTGATCAGGATGCGGTGGATGCGCTCGCGCGCCTCCAGCACCTGAAAGATCGCATTGTGCTCGCTGTCGATCGTCAGGATCGCCGCGCCGGAGCGGCGCGCAGCGGCCGTCATCAGCCCGCCGGCGCAGACCAGCGCCTCCTTGTTGGCAAGCGCCACCGGCACCCCGGCATCCAGCGCAGCGAGCGTCGAGGGAAGGCCGGCCGCCCCAACGATAGCCGCGACGGCAAGGTCTGCGGGCTGGGCGGCCAGCGCGGCGAGGGCGGCAGCGCCAGCGGCGATCTCGGTGCCCGGCAGGTCGGCGAGCGCATCGCAAAGGGGTGCATAGCCGGCCTCGTCGGCGATGACGACTCGCTCGGCGCGGAACCGGCGGGCAAGCTCGGCGAGCTTTTCCCAATCCCGCCCGGCGGCGAGGCCGGCGATCTCGAAGCGGTCCGGATTGCGGGCGACGAGATCGAGCGTGGAGGCGCCGACCGAGCCGGTCGCGCCCAGGATGGTAAGGCGTTTCACGCGGCCGCCTCCGCCCCGAAGGCGGCGACCCATTGCACCGGGGCCTGCACGCTGACCCAGAGTGCCACGAGGCAGGCAACCGGGACCAGCCCGTCGACCCGGTCCATCAAACCGCCATGCCCCGGCAGCAGCGAACCCGAATCCTTGACCCCGGCGCTGCGCTTCAACCAGCTTTCGAAGAAATCCCCCGCCTGCGCGACAATGGCGAGCCCGGCCCCGAGCAGTGCGTAGATCAGCGGGTGCACCGGCCAGCCGGCTGCCCAGGCGAACAGGCCGGAAAAGATCGCGGCCGCCTTCATGCCGCCGATCAGCCCGGCCCAGGTCTTGTTGGGGCTGATCGCCGGCCAGATCTTGGGCCCGCCGATGGTGCGGCCGACGAAATAGGCGAAGATGTCGGTCGCCCACACCAGCCCCATTGTCCACATCACCAGCGCGAATCCATCGGCCTGCCCGCGCAGCCAGATCAGTGAAACGGCGGGCAGCCCGGCATAGAGGAGCCCGGTGGAAAGCCAGCGCCGGCCCGGCACCCGGGCGAAGATCGAGGCGGCAAGCAGCAGCAGCGCGACGCTGCCCAGCAGGGCCAGTGCGACGGCCGCCTGCCCCAGCTGTGTGACGAGCGAGACCAGCCCCAGCGCCGCCAGCCCGGCGATGCGCCACGGCGCGGGCACGGCGTGCATCGCGCCCCATTCCCAGAACACCAGCCCCACGCCGACGGCGATCATCAGTGCGAAGGCCGGCCCGCCGATCCAGATGTCGGCAACCGCGACCAGCGCCAAGAACAGCCCGACCACGACCCGGGTGCCCAGCGAGCCCGATTTCGCCGGCACCGCGGGCTGAAGATGTTCAGCGCCCGCCAAAGCGCCGGTTCCGGCCCGCATAGGCCTCAAGACCCTGGCGAAGCACGCCCTCGTCGAAGTCGGGCCACAGCACCGGGGTGAACCAGAGCTCGGCATAGGCCGCCTGCCACAACAGGAAGTTGGACAGCCGCTGCTCGCCCGAGGTGCGGATGATGAGATCCACCGGCGGCAGGTCGCTGGTGTCCAGGCCGGCCTCGATCATCTGCGAGGTGATGGCGGCAGGCGAGATTTCATGCGCTGCGGCCCGGACGGCGATCGCCTGCATCACCCGGGTGAGTTCGTCCTGCCCGCCATAGTTCAGCGCCACCACCAGCCGAAAGCGGCTGTTGTTGCGCGTCGCGTCCATGGCCTTTTCCAGCCGCTCGACCACGTCGGGCTTCAGTGCGCGCCAGTCCCCGATCAGGCTGAGCCGGGCGCCGTTCTCGTCCAGTTCCTCCAGCTCGGCCAGCAGATGGTGGCGAAGCAGGCTCATCAGGTCAGAGACTTCGTCGGCCGGCCGGCGCCAGTTCTCCGAGGAGAAGGCATAGAGCGTCAGCGTTTCAATCCCGAGGCGCGGGGCGGCGCGGACGATGCGGCGCACCGCCTCCACCCCGGCCTTGTGGCCGGCGAGGCGCGGCATACGCCGGGCCTTGGCCCAGCGGCCGTTGCCGTCCATGATGATCGCGACATGGCGCGGCCCGCCGGGGAAGCCGGCGACCACGCCATCGACCGCCGCCTCAGCTTCGGCCGGCCGTGGCACGGGCGAGAACCATTTCACTTGCCAAGGATTTCCTTTTCCTTGGCGCTGGACGCCGCATCGACATCGGCGATCGCCTTGTCGGTGAGTTTCTGCACATCGCCTTCCAGCCGCTTCAGTTCGTCCTGGCTGATCTGGCCTTTCTTCTCGGCGGTCTTCAGCACGTCGTTGCCGTCGCGGCGCACGTTGCGAACCGCGATCCGGGCCTTCTCGGCATATTGGGTTGCGAGCTTGGCCAGTTCCTTGCGGCGGTCTTCGGTAAGGTCGGGGATCGGCAGCCTCAGCGTCTGGCCTTCGGAAATCGGGTTCAGCCCCAGCCCCGCAGAACGGATCGCCTTTTCCACCGGCTGCACATTGGAACGGTCCCACACCTGCACCGCAAGCATCCGGGGTTCGGGCGCGGTTACGGTCGCGACCTGCGACAGCGGCATGTTGGAGCCATAGACCTCGACCTGCACCGGATCGAGCAGCGATGTGTTGGCGCGCCCGGTGCGAAGCCCGGCGAGGTCGCTCTTCAAAGTATCCACCGCGCCCTTCATGCGGCGCTCCAGATCGGCCTTGGCGGCGGCTGCGTCGAAATCTGCCATCTGTCCGTCCCTTATCTTCTTATCCACCAACCGTCGTCGAAACGCCATCGCCGGCAAGCACCCGGGCGAGGTTGCCTTCTTCCCGAATGTTGAACACCACGATCGGGATCCGGTTGTCGCGGCACAGCGCGATGGCAGCCGCATCCATCACCTTAAGATTGTCGGCGAGCACCTGGCCGAACGGAATGGTTTCATAGCGCCGGGCGCCGGCGTTGGTCTTGGGGTCGCTGTCATATACACCGTCCACCGAGGTGCCCTTAAACAGCGCGTCGCAGCGCATTTCGGCGGCCCGAAGCGCCGCGCCGGTGTCGGTGGTGAAATAGGGGCTGCCGGTGCCGGCGGCAAAGATCACCACACGGCCTTTTTCCAGGTGCCGCTCGGCCCGGCGGCGGATATAGGGCTCGCACACGGCCGCCATCGGGATCGCCGACTGGACGCGGGTCTCGACGCCCTGCTGCTCCAGCGCGTCCTGCATCGCCAGCGCATTCATGATGGTGGCGAGCATGCCCATATAGTCGGCAGTCGCCCGGTCCATGCCCTTGGCGGCGCCGGCCATGCCGCGGAAGATGTTGCCGCCGCCAATCACCAGGCAAAGTTCGTAACCGGCGTCCTTTGCGGCCTTCACCTCGCCCGCCACTCGGGCGACCGTGTCCGGATCGATCCCGAACGCCTGGTCGCCCATCGCCGCCTCGCCCGACAGCTTCAGGAGAATTCGCTTGAAGGTCGGGCTGGGCATCTTGGGCCTGTCGATGGAGGAAAGTCCGGCTTAGCGAGCGCGGGGCCGCCCCTCAAGAGGCGGCCCATTCGCCGTCAGGCGACGCCGGCGGCAGCTGCCACTTCGGCCGCGAAGTCGGACTCCTTCTTCTCGATGCCTTCGCCCAGCTGGAAGCGGACGAACTTCGCCACCAGGATGTTGCCCGACAGGCGCTTGGCTTCGGTGGCGATGAAATCGGCCACCTTGGACTTGCCGTCGATCACGAACACCTGGCTCAGCAGCGCCTGCTCGCCGGCGAATTTCTTCACTGCGCCATCGACCATGCGCTCGACGATGTCGGCGGGCTTGCCGGAACCGGCGGCCTTTTCCACGGCAATGGCGCGCTCGCGCTCCAGCAGCGCCGGATCGATATGCTCGATCGAGATGGCCAGCGGGTTGGCGGCGGCCACATGCATGGCGACCTGCTTGCCGATCGCCATCAGCGCGTCCTTGTCGGCGATGTCGCTGTCGATGCCGACCAGCACACCGATCTTGCCGAGCCCGGGGGCGGCAGCGTTGTGGACATAAGAGGCAACGATCCCGGTCGCTTCCACCACGGCCGCGCGGCGCAGCACCTGCTGCTCGCCGATGGTGAGGATGTTGTTGGTGAGGACGTCCTGCACGCTGCCCCCGCCGGCCTGATAGGCGGCAGCGAGGATGCCACCGATATCGTCGCCTGTGGCGAGCGCGACGCCGGCGACAGCCTTCACGAAATCCTGGAACTGGGCGTTCTTGGCGACGAAGTCGGTCTCGGAATTTACTTCCACGATGGCGCCGCGCCAGCGGTGCGAAGTATTGCCATCAGAATGTTCCCCGGCGACGGTCACGCCGACCAGGCCTTCGGCAGCCGTGCGGCCGGCCTTCTTGGCGGCGGACGCAAGACCCTTGGCGCGAAGCCAGTCGATCGCCTTTTCCATGTCGCCGCCGACTTCGACAAGCGCCTTCTTCGCGTCCATCATGCCTGCGCCCGTCGTGTCGCGCAGTTCTTTCACCAGAGCGGCAGTGATCTCGGCCATGTTCGGCTCCTTTGCTTCAAGGTCTGTCCTTGACGAGGGGTGAGGGGGCTGCACGGCCCCCGTGCAACCTCCATTTGTCGGTTTGATGACAGGCGCTTCGACGAAGCGCCTTCAGGGGTCAGGCGCTCAGCGCGACTTCCGCTTCCGGCTCGGCCGCAGCCCCGATGTCGACACCCTGGTCGGCCATCCGGCCCTGCTTGCCCGACAGGATCGAGTCCGCCACGGCATTGCAGTACAGCTGGATGGCGCGGCTGGCGTCGTCGTTGCCGGGCACCGGGAAGGCAATGTTGGCGGGATCGGTGTTGCTGTCGAGGATCGCGATCACCGGGATGCCGAGCACATTGGCTTCCTTGATGGCGAGGTCTTCCTTGTTCACGTCGACCACGAACATCAGGTCGGGCAGGCCGTTCATGTCGCGGATTCCGCCCAGCGAGGCTTCGAACTTGTCGCGCTCGCGGGTCATCTTCAGCACTTCCTTCTTGGTGAAGCCGTGCGTGTCGCCCGACAGCTGCTCTTCCAGCGTCTTGAAGCGCTTGATCGACGCCGAGATCGTCTTCCAGTTGGTGAGCATGCCGCCCAGCCAGCGGTGGTTGACATAATGCTGGTTGGCGCGGCGCGCGGCCTCGGCGATCGGCTCCTGCGCCTGGCGCTTGGTGCCGACGAACAGCACCTTGCCGCCGGCGGCCGACGTGGCGCGGACGAAATCGAGCGCGCGGGCGAACAGCGGCACCGTCTGCGACAGATCGAGGATGTGTATTCCGTTGCGTTCGCCGAAGATGTACGGCTTCATCTTCGGATTCCAGCGGTGGGTCTGGTGGCCGAAATGGGCGCCGGCTTCAAGCAGGGCGGCCATGGACACTTCAGGTGTCGACATGCATTTTCTCCTAACCGGTTGTTCCGCCGCAGGGGTGAGTTCGGGCTGTGGCCCGAACACCGGAAGGTTTCCCCCTGCGTGAGGGATGGGCGGGGCGGTTAGGCGGCATGGGCGACGAAGTCAAGTTGCGCCGACCCTGTTCAGACCGTGATGACAACATTGCCATAGGCCGCGAGCTGGCGGTCTGCGGTGAGGAGGCGCAGCGGCTCGGCCAGCGCCTGGGCGACGAGCAGGCGGTCGAACGGATCGCCGTGATGGGGTGGCAAGTCGTCGACTGCAACGGCGTGTTCGATCGTGACGGCGAGTTCGCGAAAGCCGGACACCCCGAACCACTCTCGAGCCTCCCGCGCCGAAACCTCCATCTGGCGGATGCCGCGACGAACCATGGCGTGCTTGATACCGATTTCCCACAGGCTGATGGCGCTGAACCAGAGGCGGTTTCCGGGGTCGGCGATCAGTTTGTGGGCCTGTTCCGACAAGCGGCCAGGCTCCGCCACCGCCCAAAGCGCGATGTGGGTATCGAGCAGCAGATTCATTCCTCGTCAGGAAAAATCTTGGAGTTCAAAAATGTCTCCGCAATTTCGGCATCCAGCTGAGGGGCCTGCTCCGGGACTTTCCAGCGGCCTTGCGCCAGCCCCAGGCGAACCGGTGGATGGGCATTTTCCAGCGGCACCAAGCGCGCAGCAGGTTTGCCGTTGCGGGCAATGATGATCTCCTTTTCCTCACCCGATTCCACGGCTTGAACCAGGCGCGACAGTGTCGATTTCGCTTGCAGCATGTTGACGGCGCTCATGGCAACGCTCCTGACTTGGCCAGACTTAGCTAAGCTGATGCGCGGCAGATTTCAAGACGGTCGAAACCCCGAAGGCGATCAGCGCCTGCCCGGCGAAATATAGCAGCCAGATAGCCGGCGAGACCCACGCAACGTCTGCAAGGCTGCTCATCCGGGCGAAGATCAGGAGGTCGGACGCGACGAAGAGCAGCGCGCCGGCGGCGGCCAGCCGGAAGCGCGACATCAGCGCCGCGGCAGCCATAGCGGCCAGGAACAGGGCGTAGACGGCGACTGCCGGCGCCAGGTCCGGCGTGGCGAGCCGGGCGGCGAGCAGCATGATGCCGCCCGCAAACAGCGCCGCGAACGGCCCGTCGCGCACCCCCGGCGTAGGCCGGCGGTTGCGCAGATACAGCGTGATCGCCACCACGTGCCCGACCGCGAAGACGGCAGCGCCGGCCACGAAGTTGAGCTCCAGCACCATGTCGGCAATCGCGCCGAGTGCCAGGACTGCCGCGAGCAGCCGGTGATCGGTGCTTCGCCCCTGTGCCGAGGCCCAGACGGCGAGCAGGCCGACGGCGGCGCCCTTCCAGGCGATTGCCGCGGATTCGGGAACAGCATAGCTCCAGCCGAGCGGGTAGGTGAGCCCGGCTGCAAGCGCGAGCCAGAACAGCGCCGGCGCGCGCACCGCGTCAGCCGGGCATCTTCATTCGCGGCATGCCAAGGAAGTCCCGCTTGCCCAGCGGCATGCCCTTGTTGCGAAGAATGCCGTAGAGCGTGGAGGCGTGGAAATAGAAGTTCGGCTGCGAGAAGCTGAGCAGGAAATTCTCGACGGTGAAGGGCATCTTCATGTCGCGCATCGCGAACAGCATGTCCTTGCCGATGAAGCCGTCGAGCTCGGCCGGGTCCAGGGTGGCGAGGCCCTCGTCGGCGGTCTTCAGCACGGCCTTCAGCCCGGTGAAATCGGTCGGCGCAGGCGTCATGTCAGGCGAATAGACGCCGGCCCGCACCCCTTCGATCGCGCCCATGGAATGGCCTGCGATCGACTTCACCTGGAACGGGATCGCCAGCATGTCGGGGGCGAGGCAATGGCCGATCATGTCGGCTTCGCCGAAGCCGTTCTCGGCGCCCCATGCCTCGGCCTTGGTCAGCAGGGCAAGGCTTCCGCCGATCACCTGGCGGCAGCTGGGAACGAAGGCGTCGTGCAGTGAAATCGGCATTCTGAGTCTCCCTCGGTTCTGGCGGGAGATGCTTAGGCCGGGGGCGACAAGGCGTCACCTGTTTTCCATCGTGGCGCGACACCTCTCCAGCCTCGTGTCGATCGCCTGCGGCTTCGGGGGCCACCTCCCCTTCCAGGGGAGGACCTAGGCGACCAGCTTCAGTTGCTGGGTCATGGCCGAGATGGTCGCGGCCTTCACGCCGGGAAGCTGGGCGATTTCGGTCTCTGCACCAGGGCGCAATTCGAAATCGCTGCCCAGCTGGACAATGGCGCGGCCGCCGCCCGCAAGCGGTACCTTCGCTTCCACCACGCTGCGGCCGCCGCGCGGGAGCCAGGCGGCGAGCGCGGGCACAAGGCCGGGGTCGGCGTCGGGGGCCAGCTCGATCGCCAGCATCGCCCTCGCCGATTTCATCAGCGCGGCCAGCGGCCGCGCCGACTGGATCGTCAGGCGCGGGGCGTCGTCGCCCTCGCGCCATTGCAGCTCCACATCGAACAGCAGGGCCTCGCCCATCGCGATCGACGCCTCGACGGCGACTTGCACCTCTGCATTGAACAACGTCGCGCCCCACTGCCCGCTCTGGTCGGTCAGGTCCGCCATCATGTAGCGCTTGTCGGGGCCCTTTCCCTGCGGCACCCTCCAGCGGGTGTCCTCCACCAGCCCGGCGAGCTTGACAGACTGGCGCGTGCCCGGAGGCGCACGCCGCGCCAGCGCCTCTGCCGCCGTCACCACATTCATCGCGGCCAGCACGGCGGCATGCGCTTCCACCGGATGGCCGGCATACCAGAAGCCGAACGCCTCACGCTCCTTCGTCAGCCGCTCGGCCAGAGTCCATGGCCCTGCCTCCGGGATGGGAACCGCTTCGGCCGCCGCATCTCCCCCGAACAGCCCGCCCTGCCCGGTCACCCGGCTGTCCGCAGCACGGGTCGCCGCTGCCATCAGCAGTTCGGCGGCGGCGTGCACCCGCGACCGGTCCAGCCCGAAGCCGTCGAACGCACCGGCGGCGGCAAGCGACTCCATCTGGCGCCGGTTCAGCGCGCGCGGATCGATGCGGTTCACGAAATCGTCCAGGCTGCGGAACGGCCCGTTCGCGCGACGCTCGGCGACGATGTCCGCCATGGCGCCCTCGCCGACGCCCTTGAGCGCGCCGAGCGCATATCTGACCCCCAGCCTGCCGTCCTGTTCCTCCAGCGCGAAATCGGCCGACGACGAATTGATACAGGGGGCCAGCAACGGCACATCGAGCTTGCGCATGTCGTCGACGACCACGCTGAGCTTGTCGGTCAGGTGGATGTCGTATGCCATGGAGGCTGCGAAGAAGGCGGCCGGGTGGTGCGTCTTCAACCAGCCGGTCTGCCAGGCGACCAGCGCGTAGGCGGCCGCGTGCGACTTGTTGAAGCCGTAGCCGGCGAACTTGTCGACCAGGTTGAAGATGAACTCGGCGCGGCCGCCCTCCACGCCGTTGGCGACCGCGCCCTTGCCCTCGTCGTCCCACGCCACGTCGAAGTCGGCGGAAGAGGCGTTCA
>JANPJJ010000058.1:0-20811 GCA_031425455.1 Sandaracinobacter sp.
TGATTTTAGGCGACAAGAACCCTGGCTCATAAGCCGCCTGTGCCTGCTGCAATTCCCACCAATTCTGCTTCGTCGCGCGCTTCTCCAACGCTGCCTTGAACGGCAGCAGGTGATCCCGCACCGCCGGATAGTCGTCGATCAGCACCCGGTTCTTCGGCGTGTAGATCAGCCACAGATCGTCGCTTTCGACGTGCCAGCGTTTCAGATTTTCGCCGATCAGAAAGGGCTTCAGCAGGTCGGCGGAGCGCGGGTCTGCGGCGATCAGTTCGTCGCGGCGGGCGCGGGACAGGACAAAGGCCTCGTTCAGCCCCGTCTTGATGCCGTAGAGGGGCGCCCCGTAAACATCCTTCAGCGTTGGTCGCCCGGCGGCCATGCGTGCCCTCAGTGCGGCCAGCCTGTCCCCTTCGAACCGCCATCCGGTGCTGGCAAGCCTGGAGCGCGGCATAGGCTCGGCGCCCTCCTCAAAGGCTTTGCCGAGATCATCGGGCACGGCCTTAAGGTTCAGGAACCGCAGGTCGCCCACCGGCTCCGCCGCCGGGTCAGCGCGCTTCGTCATCACCAGGATCGCAGGATAGGTGGTGACGCCCTCGAACAGCTGGGCGTCCCCGAAGTCGATCACGGCGTCCAGGTCGGCGGCCTTTCCCAGCCAGTCGCGCAGGGGCGCCCCCGAGCCGGTGCGGAAGAAGGTGGACGACGAGATATAGCCGAGCCGGCCACCGGGTTTCAGCAGCCGCACGCCCAGCTCAAAGAAATAGGCGTAGAGGTCGGCGCGGTCGGAGACGACGGCGTAGCGTGTTTCGAGATAGGGCTTGATCGGTTTCAGATGCTCCATCCGGACATAGGGCGGGTTGCCGACGACGATATCGAAGCCGCCGCGTTCCGTGATCTCTGGAAAGGCGTCGCGCCAGACGAACGCGCGGCTGTGAAAGTCCGCGTCCTCGATGATGGAATTGCCGACGCGGATGTTGTGATCAAGCGACGTCAACGGTTGGCGGGGCTGAGCGGTTTTCAGCCAGAGCGACAGGCGGGTGATCTCGACAGACTCGGCGTTGAGATCGACGCCGTAGAGGTTGCGGGTGATGATGCGGGCATTGGCGACGCCGCTGTCTTCGGCCGACAGGGGATCGAGTTCGCGCAGCCGGTCGTTGGTTGCCTTGGTGACGGCTGCAAGAAGATCGTACGCCGCGACCAGGAAGTGGCCCGACCCGCAGGCGGGGTCGAGGATGGTGATGGCGGCGAGCCTGGCCAGGAAGGCACGCCAGAAGTCGGCCTCAGCGCCAGCCCAAAGAATGTCGCCGGTGTCGCTCTCTCCGGCAGCATGCTGGCCAAGCAGTTCGGCCCGGATCGTCTGTACCAGCCGTCCCACTGTCTGCTCCACGATGAAGCGCGTGACGAAGTCCGGGGTGTAAACGATCCCGTGCTTCTTCTTTTTCGAGACGGCGGTCGGTGCGAGCCCGCGCGCGACCAGGAGGTCCGCCTCGATATCGGAGATGGTTTGTTCGAACAGGTGGCCGAGGATGGTGACCGAAATTTCAGAGCGGTAATCATAGGCTGCAAGCTTGAGGAAGGTGGCGACCAGATGGTCGGGAAGCGCAAGGCTTTCCAGAAGCGCATCGGGCGCGAACAGCCCGCCATTGTAGCCGGTGATGCCGAGGCGGGGATTTCCGGTATCCACCGCGGCGAACAGGGCCTTCACATTGTCCCACTTGGGTCTCGGCTGGAACGGGTCATCGTGGGTGACGGCTAGTTTCAGCCGGTCTTCCGGAAGGAGCACGGTATCTTCGGCGTAGGCGATGAAGATCAGGCGATCGAGCAGCTTCTGGACGAGGTTGATGCGGGGCTCGGGCGGAATCTCGGGGTGCTGATCGGCGACGAACTGGATGAGCGTGAGGCGGAGAAGGCGATAATCGCGGTAGAGCTGGGTGGTGATATCCCGATCTTCGTTCGCACTGCGGGCAAGGAGATCGGCAGTGGCGGAGCCCAGCAGGCTGGCGGCGGACAGCAGCAGCGTGAAGCGGGCCAGCGTTTCGGGTGAGGCGAGATCTGCCAAATCGAAATCTTCGTAGGCGCTGGTGCCGTGGCCGAAGGCATAGAGCCGCAGCGCTTTCATGTTCGAGACGATGACCCAGCGGGCGCCGGGCGCATCCATGGCATATTCCCACGCCTGCTGGACGGGGGTCTTGGCACGGCCCGGCATGATGCGGTCGAGATCGGTTTTCGGTCCCTTGAGCTCGACAGGTGCGATGATACGGGCTTCGGCCGCGAAGTAGCCAAGCGCGACATCGACAATGCGCGGGCCGATGGGCTGCTTGGGCAGCATGGTGCCGGGTTGGCCGGGCGCGGGATCCCGGTAGCCAAGGACCCGCTGGAGGATCGTGGCGTTGAACGCCTGTTCCAGCTGTGATTCATTGCGGCCGCCGAAGTGGTCGGCGGCAAGGGCGCTCCAGCTTTGCGCGGCTTCGAGCTGCTCGGTCGTCGGCGACGAATGGTGGAGCAAAGCCGCCGCGATCGTCTTGCGGTTGAAGAGAGTTTCGCGGAATAGTTTCACCGGGCGACGCTAGGCAGCCGGAACGCAAGCGGCAAGCAGCAAGGCCGACCCGGCAGGTTGCGATGGGTCGGCGGCGGCAGTGCCCGACCGACCCACCCCCGACGCCTCCCGTCTCCGCTGCGCGGCAGGGAGGGGAGGACGACGGTGTCGCTCCCCTCCCCTTGAAGCAGGCTTCAGCCCATCACGCGGGCGCGCAGCGTTGCATACTCGTCCGCCGTGATGCTGCCGTCAGCCTTCAGCTTGCCGAGCTTCTCGAGTTCGTCTGCGGGGCTGACGCCGACATAGTCGCGCAGCTGCTGCCGGGCCTGGTGCGCTTGTGCCACCTGGCGTTCGCCCATGCCCTTGCCCTGCGTGAGCAGGTAGATGAAGACGCCGAGATAGGGCAGCAGGACCAGGAAAATGATCCAGATCACCTTGCCGAAGCCACCGACATCGGGACGCTGGAACAGATCGCCGATGACCGTGATGAGCAGCCAGAACCACATGACGAAAATGAAAACGACGAAGGCAAACGCGGCAAAGCCGAGAATGCTGCTGAAAATACTCGCGATCACAAATTTCCCCCACAAAACAGGCCGGGCGGGATCGCACCGGCGGCCGCACATTGCGCGCATTCGCGGCCGCTGTCACGGGGCCTCGTAGGCCCTGGAACCCACAGCAGGGTCGTCAGCCGGCCAGCAGCTCCGCCGCGGCCTCCACGATCGCGTCCGCATCCAGCCGATATTCGCGGTAGAGGTCGCCCAGCGTTCCGGTCTGGCCGAACCTGTCGGTGCCAAGTGGCGAGACCCGATGACCGCAGACGCCGCCCAGCCAGCTGAGTGCGGCCGGGGCCCCGTCCAGCAACGTGACCAGCCCCGCACCGGCAGGCAGCGCGCCGAGCAGCCCCTCCACATGCGACGTCGCGGCGCCCGCCCCGCGCCAGCGCGCCGCGCGCGCGGCCGACCAGTCGCGGTGCAGCTTCGCCGGCGAGGTCACCTGCAGCAGCCCCAGCCCGGGCAGGTCGCCCACGAGCATCGCATGGGCTTCCAGCGCCTCCGGCAGCACCGCGCCCATCGCCACCAGCGCAATCGGCGCCAGCCCCGAGGGCGCAATCCGCCAATAGGCCCCGGCCAGCGCATCGGCCTTCCAGCGCTCGTCGGTGCGCACGGGCTGCTTCAGCGCGCGGGTGGAGAGCCGCAGGTAGATGCTGCCGCCATCAGGCGCCTGCAGGTGGCGGAAGCTCTCTTCCATGAAGAGCGCCAGCTCGTCGGCGGTTGCGGGCTCGTAATGCGTCAGGCCCGGCTGGCCCATGGCGATCAGCGGCGGGTTGATCGACTGGTGGGCGCCGCCTTCGCCCCCCAGCGTCAGGCCCGACGGTGTCGCCACCAGCAGGAAGCGCGCATCCTGGTAGCAGCCATAGTTGAGGGCATCGAGCCCGCGCGCAATGAACGGATCATAGACGGTGCCGATCGGAAACAGCCGCGCCCCGAACAGCGGCGCCGCCAGGCCCGCGGCGGCCAGCATCAGGAACAGGTTGTGCTCGGCAATGCCCAGCTCGACATGCTGGCCGGCAGGGTTGCCCTGCCACTTCTGAGGCGACGGGATGCCGGCCTTGCGGAAGATGTCGGGCAGTTCCTGGCGCCGGAACAGCCCGCGCTGGTTCACGAAGGCGCCCAGGTTGGTGGAAACGGTGACGTCGGGCGAGGTGGTGAGGATGCGCCGTGCCAGCTCGCTGTCGCCCTTGGCCAGCTCGAACAGGATCTTGCCGAACGCGGCCTGGGTGGATTGTTCGTCGCCCGGCGGCACCGGAATGGCCGGCACCGCCACGTCGTGCCACGGCCGGTCGGCGGCCTTGCGCGCGATCGGGCTCGCCGCCACGAACGCCTGCAACTGCGCAGCTGCATTGTCGCCCAGCCCGCCCCAGGGGGCCCATTCCTCGCCCGGCGCAATCCCCAGCGAGGTGCGAAGCGTCTCGATCTGGGTGGGCGTCATCAGCCCGGCGTGATTGTCCTTGTGGCCGGCCAGCGGCAGGCCCTGGCCCTTGATGGTATAGGCAATGAACAACGTGTTCCGGTCGTCCCTCGCGGCATCGAACGCCGCCGTCAGCGTCTCCACGCAATGCCCGCCCAGCGTTGTCATCAGCGCCTGGAGCGCCTCATCGTCATGATCGCCGACCAGCTTCAGGGCCTTCGCCTCGCCGGCCAGATCGGCGTTCAGCCGCGCCCGCCACGCCGCGCCGCCCTGGAAGGTCAGCGCGGCATAATCGGCGTTGGGGCAGTTCTCGATCCAGTCGGCGATCGCCTGGCCGCCGGGTCGAGCGAAGGTCTCGCGCTGCAACCGGCCGTGCTTCAGCGTGATCACTCGCCAGCCGCAGGTCTCGAAGATATCGTCGAAGCGGCGGAACATGCGGTCGGCCGTGGTGGCATCCAGCGACTGTCGGTTATAGTCCACCACCCACCAGCAGTTGCGGATGTCGTGCTTGTAGGCCTCGATCAGCGCTTCATAGATATTGCCCTCGTCCAGCTCGGCATCGCCCATCAGCGCAATCATGCGGCCAGCGTCGGCCGCGTCCAGCAGCCCGTGCCCGATCAGCCAGTCCTGCACCAGGCTGGCAAAGGCCGTCACGGCGACGCCCAGCCCGACCGACCCGGTCGAGAAATCCACCGGAATCCGGTCCTTGGTGCGGCTGGGATAGCTCTGCACCCCGCCGAAGCCGCGGAACGCCTGCAATTGCTCCAGGCTCTGCTGCCCCAGCAGATAATGGATCGCGTGCAGCAGCGGGCCGGCGTGCGGCTTCACCGCGACCCGGTCGTTCGGGCCGAGCGCGTGGAAATACAGCGCCGCCATGATCGCCGACATCGAGGCGCATGAAGCCTGGTGGCCGCCGACCTTGATTCCATCCGGGCTTTCGCGGAGGTGGTTGGCGTTGTGGATGGTCCAGGCGGACAGCCAGCGCAGGCGGGTGTCCAGCGCTTCGAGCTGGGCGATGCGGTCTGCGGGCAGCGCAAGCGCAGGGGCGGTCGTTGGGGCAGTGGGCACGTGCGTGGACATGGGGCGGTTTTAGGCGAAGGGCAGCCGCCCCGCCAGAGGTGGAGGAGGGCGCGACATGCGGGCAGCGATCTTTCTGGGAGGCCTGATGATGGCGGGGAGCGGGGCGGCGCAGAGCGGGCACGAGGCGCTGGTGGCCGACGCCCGGGCGCGCGATGCCGTGGTGAACAGCGTGATCGCGTGGAACCCCCAGGCCGCCCAAGAGGCGCGGGCGCTGGACGAGCGCTGTGCCAAGGCGGCAGGGCCTTGCGGGATGGTACTGCTGGTGAAGGACAATATCGACGTTGCCGGGATGGCGACGACGGCGGGAAGCCGGGCGCTGGCCGCCAATATGGCAGTGCGCGATGCACCGCTGGTGGCGCGGCTGCGCGCGGCGGGGCATGTGATTCTGGGCAAGACCAACCTTTCGGAATGGGCGAACTTCCGGTCGAGCGCGTCGATCTCGGGCTGGTCGGGCGCAGGCGGGCAGACGCGCAACCCGTATGCGCTGGACCGCAATCCGTGCGGATCGTCATCGGGCTCGGGCGCGGCAGTGGCGGCGGGGATCGTGGCGGCGGCCGTGGGGACGGAGACCAACGGATCGATCACGTGCCCGGCGGCCGTGAACGGGATCGTCGGATTGAAGCCGACGGTCGGGCTGGTGAGCCGTACCGGCATCGTGCCGATCAGTTCCAGCCAGGATACCGCGGGACCGATGGCGAAGGACGTGGCAACGGCGGCGCGGCTGCTGGAAGCGATGGCGGGGCGCGACCCGGCCGACAAGGCGACGGTGGAGGCGGATGCGCGGCGGGTGGACTACACTGCCGGGCTGGCGGGTGCGTCCTTGAAGGGCGTGCGGGTGGGCGTGCTGCGCTGGGCGGCAGGCTGGTCGCCGCCGGTGGATGCAGCCTTTGGAGACGCGCTGGCGCTGCTGGCGCGGGAAGGCGCGGTGCTGGTGGAGATCAGGGACGGGCCGGACCGGGAGGCGATCGGCGATGCCGAGTTCCAGGTGCTGTTGGCCGAATTCAAGGTGGGGGTGAACGCCTATCTGGCGGCGACCCCTCCAGCGGTGACGACGCGGACGCTGGCCGATGTGATCGCTTTCAACAAGGCGGATGCGGCGCGCTCGCTCGGGCTGTTCGGGCAGGACATTCTGGAGAAGGCGCAAGCCACGAAGGGGCTGGACGACCCAGCTTATAGGGCGGCGCTAGCGACATCCCGGTCGCTCGCCACCACCGCGCTGGAAACGATGTTCAGGGCGAACCGGGTGGAGGTGCTGGTGGCGCCGACCGCGCCGGCGGCGTGGAAGATCGACGCCGTGAACGGCGACCAGGCGCCGTTCGGCGGCGCGGGCGGGCTGGCGGCGGTGGCGGGGACGCCGCACCTCACCGTGCCGATGGGGCAGAAGTTCGGGCTGCCGCTTGGCCTCAGCCTCCTCGGGCCGAAGTGGAGCGAGGCGCGGCTGCTGCAGCTGGGCGCCGCGTTCGAGCGCTCGCGCGGGCCCCTGCCGGCGGCGACGCTGGCCCCGAACGTGGAAGGGGCGCCACAAGTGGCGCCCCTCCTGAAGCCGGCGACGCCCTGAGGACTCAGGCTGTAACCGTCGTCCTGCGCTGACGGCGAGCAGCGGCGCCGACGAGGCCGAAGCCCGCGATCAGCATCGCCCAGGTGGCGGGTTCGGGGACTGCGCCGCCGAAGTAGATGGTGCCGTCGCGCACGATCGGGATACCGAGCGGGTAGGACTTGTCCACTTCGGTGCCGTCGTTCACGAAATCGTCGCAGGTGGCGTCCGCCGGGTTGCCGATGGCAGCGACAAAAGCGCCGGGGAGTGCCCGCAGGCCACCCCCCCGACCCAGTGGATCGGAGAAGCAGGCGAAGCCCACGATCATGTTCGTCGTCGCAGGACGCCCGATCTTCACTGCGTTGGAGAAGGTCTCGGTGGTGATCCGGTAGGTGATGTTGGCGGTCTCTCCGAACTCGATCGGGTCGGCGAAATCGGCCGTGAACAGCGTCCGGTCCCACTTGTAGATTTTGGCGTAGTTGTCGACGTCTTCGTTGCCGAAGTTGATCAGCGCCGTGCTGAGGAAGTCGGCACCGCTGCCCAGATCCTCGATGAAGGCAATGCTGCCGTCTGCGTTGCGCACCATCGAGATGCTGCCGCCGATGTTGCGGATCGACACATCGTCGTAGAGGATCTCAAAGGCGAAGCTGGTGCTCGCAATCTCGCCGACGCCGCCCGTGCTGCCGAACTTGCCGAACACGTTGAAGCCGTCGCCTTCCGTCGTGCGCGCACAGCCCGGGAGAGTAGCGCCGGTGCAGCCCGGGATCAGCCCCTCGTCGTCGATGAACTCGCCGAAGTCCGACACGAAGAAGCCGAAGGTCGATTCGAACACGGTCGAGACGATCCGGTCGATCGAGCCGCCCGGCGTATCGCCGGTGACGTCGAAGCTGACTTCCGTCACCGACTTCGAACCATTGCCCCGGCCCGCCGACATGCTGCCGGCCTCGAAGAAGATGCTGGTCCCGCTGATGTCGGAAAAGGCGGCATAGCCGGCCCCCCGTCCGCCTGTGTCGGAGCGATAGTCAGACGTGGGGCCGTTGATCACCGGCCCGATCGTCGCCTGACCACGGATGTCGAGAGTCCCCTGGGTTTCGGTTCCCAGGTTCGAAATCTGTGCGAATGCAGCCGACGAAATCAGCCCCGATGCCGCCAGCCCCACCGCTGCCGAGGTCAGGAATTTCCAGTTAGAACGCATGTTTGCCCCCGTTCAGTTCAATTGGCACCTTACACGCTGCAATGCAGCGAGTCGACACTGCAAAATTCTGTTAACTTCCTTTATGCAATTGCGTCGCACGTCTTCTTCAGACCCTTTGTGAAGCTGTGCTGTGCCCCCACGGTCTCGTATAGCATATTCAAGCCTTCGGTGCACTGCTGAAGCGCCTCGCGCTGCCGCCCTGCCTTGGCCAGAATGGCAGCCTTGGTCACCATCAGTTCGCCGATGTTTGCGTTGACCTTCCCGTAACTTGCCTCGTAATTCATGCGCGCATCGGCAAGGTAGCCCAGTGCATCCTCGACGCGCCCGAGTTCGGAAGCGACCTGCGCCCGATAGAATTCCGCGATCCCGATGTTGTAGTGGGGTCCCTTGTAAACCCCCCGATACGCATCGACCGCGGCTGCCAGCGTCTTGTCGGCTTCGGCAAGCCGGCCCTGTCCCTGATAGATCGAGCCCTGAAGGCTGAGCGCGTCGGCGCGAATGGGATTGGTCTGGTCCAGCATCTTGGAAAGAATCACCAGCGAGGTGCGAATCCGCGCCTGCGCCAGATCGTAGTTGCCGGCGCTGTAAGCCACCAGCGCCAGCCCATAAAGATTGCGCCCGGTGGTCAGATGCTCCTTGCCGCGATAGCGCATGAACAGCTGGTTGGCCTGCTGCAGCGACGCCTCCGCGTCCTCGTAGCGCCCCAGGTCGTTCAGGATGCGCCCCCGGCCGTCCAGCATCTGGGCGCGCTCGCGCGGGTCCGCGGCCGGGTCCGACGCCAGGTAGGCGAGCGCCCGGTCATAGTCTGCCAGCGCCTTTTCGGGTTCGGCGTTGACATAGGCGATGCTCCCCCGCGCAGCGTTCACCTGCGCCCGGATGCTGGCGTTGGTCTTCGCATCCGTGCCAAGCAGCCGGTCGGCCTCGGCAAGGCGCTTCATCCCCTGCTCGAACTCGCCCTTCTTCAAATGGGTATTGGCAAGCGCCACCAGCGCCGCCGCGCCGACCGGGCCCGCCCGCTTGATCGCAGGCATCGCCCGCGCCAGCGCGATCTCGGCCTCGTCCAGCAGCCCGAGATTGTTGTAGGCGCGGCCCACCGCCGTCACCAGGCGGGCCTCGATTTCGGGCTGTTCCTTCAACTCCACCCGGGCCCGCTCCGCCCCCCGTGACAGGATCGTCACCAGGCTGACCGTCCGCGGATTCTCCGTCGCCGGGTTGCTCAGCTCGAAGGTACCGATCAGATAGTCGGTCGCCGCCCGGGCCGCGGCCGTCTCGCGCTCGGCGATGCGGCGCTGCTCCACCGCGAAGATGCGCTGCTGGTTGGCATAGACCGCAAGCCCCGTCGTCAGCAGCATGCCCAGGCTCGCGCCGCCCGCGATCCAGGTCAGCCGCCGCGCCCGGCGCTGCGCCTCGCGCTGCACCAGATCGTCGAGCCTCAGCCCGGTGATCCCGGCGATCAGCTTCATCAGCGCCAGGCGCCGGCCATCCTTCCCGGGGCGGATGTCGGCCGCGATCGGCTCGGCCGGCACATCGCTCAGCTGCCCGTCGCTGCCTACCTTGAAGCGCAGCGACAGCGGGAACGCCTCCTCCGCCTCGCGCCCCGGCATGCCGCCGGCATAAGGCTCGCCGTCGACGATCAGCGCGAACACCCGCGCCTCGCCGTGCTTCGCCTTGAAGTAGCGGATTTCCTCCTGAACATAGGCCGAGCGCGCGGACGCCGGCGAGGCGATGACGATCAGATGCTCGCTGTTGTCCAGCGCCTCGTGCAGCGCATTGCCCAGTTCGGCCGACACGCTGAGCTCGTCGCGGTCGCGGAACACCGGGATCAACCGCGCCGGCACCGGGCCCTTCGGCGTCTCCTTGCCGACCAGCTTCTTCGGCATGTGATAGCGTTCCAGCGCCCGGTGGAGCCACTCGGTCTCCGCCCGGTTCCTGTGGCTATAGCTCAGGAACGCCCTGTATCGGGTGGTCATGCGCGCGTCATTCGGTCCGGCCCGCCTCCTGCCGGGCAGCATGGTTAACCCGAGTCGCAATCCAGCGCAAACGGCGGCTCAGAGGCCGGCTGCGTCGCCTTCGCCGCCTGAACCGCCTGTCCCACTGTCCAGGATATGCGCGACGATGTGCTCGGCGGCCGCTTCGGGCGTCATCGCGCCGGTGTCGATCCGGATTTCGGCCGCCTCGGGCGATTCATAGGGGCTGTCGATCCCGGTGAAGTTGCGGATCTCCCCGGCGCGGGCGCGGGCATACAGCCCCTTCACGTCGCGCCGCTCGGCTTCGGCCAGGGGCGTGTCGATGAAGATCTCGACGAACTCGTGGGCGCCCAGCAGGCTGCGCGCCAGCGCCCGCTCGGCGCGGAACGGCGAAATGAACGCCGTCAGCACCACCAGTCCCGCGTCCACCATCAGCTTCCCCACTTCGGCGATGCGGCGGATATTCTCCACCCGGTCCGCCTCGGTGAAGCCCAGGTCCCGGTTCAGGCCGTGGCGGACATTGTCGCCGTCCAGCAGATAAGTGCGCCGCCCCATCGCGTGCAGCTTCTTCTCGACGAGGTTGGCGATGGTGGATTTTCCCGCCCCCGACAGGCCGGTAAACCACAGCAGCATCGGCCGCTGTCCGTTCATCGCAGCCCGGGTGGCCTTGGTTACGTCCAGCGCCTGCCACTTGATCGTGCTGGCCCGGGTCAGGGCGAAGCGCACCGTGCCGGCGCCGGCGGTGGCATTGGTCAGCCGGTCGATCAGGATGAAGCTGCCCGTCGCGCGGCTGTCGGCATAGGAATCGAACGCGATGGCCCGGTCCAGCGACAGCGTGACGGTCGCGATGTCGTTCAGGCCCAGCGACCTGGCGGCAACCGGCTCCAGATGCTCGATATCGATGCGGTGCTTGATGGTGGTGACGGTCGCGCCCACGGTGCGCGTGCCCAGCTTCAGCCAATAGGGCCGCCCGGCGAACAGCGGCGCTTCGTCCATCCACACCAGCGTCGCCTCCAGTTGGTCGGCAACGGCAGCCGGCCGGTCCACCGCCGACAGGATATCGCCGCGGCTTACATCGACATCGTCGGCGAGCGTGACGGTCACGCTTTCACCCGCCTGTGCCGCAGCGGCCTCGCCCGAGGCGCCCAGGATTCGCGCGATCCGGGTCTCGCGGCCGGCCGGCAGCACGGTCACCGCCTCGCCCACGGCGATACGCCCGGCCGCCACCTGCCCGGCATAGCCGCGAAAGCCCGCGTCGGGCCGGTTCACCCACTGCACCGGCAGCCGGAAGGCAGCGCCGGGGTCGGCCAGCGTGTCGGTCCGGGCCGCTTCCAGCGCAGCCACCAGCGTCGGCCCGCGATACCAGGGCAGGCTGGGGGCCGGGGCGCCGATATTCTCGCCGCGGGGCGCGATCATCGGCACGGCGACGATGCTGTCGAACCCCAGCGGTTCGGCAAAGGCGCGGAACGCGGCCTCGATCTCGGCGAATCGCGCCTCGCTGTGACCGGCCAGGTCCATCTTGTTCACGGCCAGCACCAGCTGGCGGATGCCGAGCAGCGACACGATGGTCGCATGGCGCCGCGTCTGCGGCAGCAGCCCGCGCGACGCATCCACCAGCAGCACGGCAAGGTCGGCCGTGGACGCGCCGGTCGCCATGTTGCGGGTATATTGTTCGTGGCCGGGGCAATCGGCAACGATGAAGCGCCGGTTTGCCGTCTGGAAAAAGCGATAGGCAACGTCGATCGTGATACCCTGCTCGCGCTCGGCCGAAAGCCCGTCGACCAGCAGCGCGAAATCGAGGTCGGCCCCTTGTGTGCCATGGCGGGCGCTGTCGGCCGCCAGCGCCTCCAGCTGGTCGTCCACCAGCGCCTGCGAATCGTGCAGAAGCCGCCCGATCAGGGTGGACTTGCCGTCATCGACGCTGCCGCAAGTGATGAAGCGGAGCATCGGCGTCTGCGCGCGGCGATCGAGGAAGGCGCCGACTCCGCCCTCCGACAGCTCCGTCCTGGAAGCAACGGCCATCAGAAATAGCCCTCGGCCTTCTTGCGCTCCATCGACGCCGACTGGTCGTGATCGACCATCCGCCCGGCGCGCTCCGATCCGCGCGCGCCCAGCATCTCGGCGATCATCGCATCCAGCGTCACGGCACGGCTTTCAAGCGCGCCCGACAGCGGCCAGCAGCCCAGCGTGCGGAAGCGCACCATGCAGGTTTCAGGGGTCTCGCCAGGGCGCCACTGCATGCGTGCCGCATCGTCCACCACGATGATCTGTCCGTCGCGCCGAACCACCGGTCGCTCGGCGGCCGTGTACAGCGGAACCAGCGGCACCTCCTCCATCCGGATATAGTCCCAGATGTCGATTTCGGTCCAGTTGGAGAGCGGGAACACGCGCACGCTCTCCCCAGGGTTCAACCGGCCATTGTACAGCGACCAGAGCTCGGGCCGCTGCGCCTTCGGGTCCCACACATGGGCGTGGTTGCGGAAGCTGAAGATGCGCTCCTTGGCCCGCGCCTTCTCCTCATCGCGCCGCCCGCCGCCGAACGCCGCATCGAAGCCATGCGACGTCAGCGCCGCCTTCAGCGGCTCGGTCAGCATCAGCCGGGTATACTCCGGGGTCGGCGTGGTGAACGGCTCCACTCCGGCGGCCCCGGCCTCGGCATTGTGCGCCACGATCAGCTTCAGGCCGTGCGCTGCCACCATCCGGTCGCGGTGCGCCAGCATGTCGGCAAAATCCCAGCCGCTGGCGATGTGCAGGAACGGGAACGGCGGCGGGGCCGGGTGGAAAGCCTTCAGCGCGAGATGCAGCATCACGCTGGAATCCTTGCCGATGGAATAGAGGAACACCGGGTTTCGGACTTCGGCAACGGTCTCGCGGAAGATGTGGATCGCATCCGCCTCCAGCCGCCGCAGGTGGCTGAGGCGGGGCGCGACAGGCGCTGCCGGGCTGGTGGGCGCGGGATCGGCGCGGGGAAAAGCGTGCATGTCCACCCGCTGTCGCTGGGATTGAGCCGTCGGCAAAGCAAGATGTTTTTGGCCGCCTGAAAGCCGGATGCGGCTTCCGGGCGTTTCGATCAGGCGTCGCTCAGAGCTTCAGGCCGGCCGCAGCCACCAGGGCTTCCGCAGCGCGCGTGATCGCGGCACCGGCTTCCGCCACCGACATGCCCTGCTGTTCGCGCAGGCGCTGCCACGCCTCTACCGACATCAAAAGTGCCAGAACTTCGACCAGCTGGCGGTCCGCGGCAATTGCCGACGGAAGCGAGGCCACCATCAGGTCGCGGCTCATCACCGTCATCCGCCGGTGCTGCGCTGCGATGGCGCGGCTGCGATGGCGGTGCACATCGATCGCAGTCTTGAACGGGGCGATGGTCTCGAAGAACTCCGACCGGCGCGCGATCACCTCGTGCAGCACATCGGGCCAGGCCCGGACCTCGAATGGCTTGTCCAGAATCGGCCGCACCCGCTCGAACACCAGCGCGGCGATCTCCAAATGGAGATTCTCCATTTCCTCGAAGTGCCGGAACACCGTGCGCAACGAAACGCCGGCGCGCGCCGCCACCGCTTCGGCAGTGGGCGAAGGCAAGCCGCTCTCGATGAGGTCGACCATCGCCGCTAGGATACGGCGGCGGCTGTCCGCCGAGCGCTCCCTTCGGCCATCGGGCTTTGCCTCCACCATCGGCACGACCTGTTCAGGCCGGTGGCCGCCGGCAGCGGGCTTCTCGTTTACCATTGCATCCATGCCCGGTTAACTAATTATCGCTGCCCTCGAATCCAAGGGCGAACGGGAATTTAGGGCAGAAACCGTGCATTAATCGCGACAACTGACAGATTGTCTTTCCTACATATTCCATATCGGTTATTTTTACGGTATGAAAAAGCTGTCACGTCGCGCCGCCGGCCCCGCAACCGATCCGCACCTCGTGCTGCATCTGCGCAGCGCCGACGACCGCCGTAGCATGCGGGCGCTGCCCTGCCCGCTCCGGGAGCCTCCCGGGCGGCGGCGGCCGTCGCCTCGTCGGCTCGCACCGGTGCACCGCGACGGCCCGCTCTCGCCCGACCAGCGGCTGGCCCTGCTGGGCGCGCTGCTGCATGCGGACGATCTGGGCGCAGCGCTGAAGCTGGCCCGGATCACGCGCGGCGCGGCGCTTGCGGAGCGCGCGAGCGATGCGCTGTTCGCGCTGGAGTGGGACCGGGTGCAGGATGTGCGCCTTGCCGAGATCAACACCCGGTTGATCGACAAGGTCACCCGCTGGCTGAGGCCCGACGACCATGTCCGGCCCTCGGAATCGCAGGACAAATATCATATCGCGCTGTGCCAGTGGATCCTGGAGGCGGCACAGCGCCGGCAGGGGCTGGGGGCGCCCGTCAGGGCGCCAGGGGCACCGTCCGCGAAGGGGCCGGACGACCGCCCGGAAGCCGCGCCCCCCGCCCCGACGGACGCAGCCGAGATCGCGGCCCTGATCGCCCGGGTCGAAGCCCGGCTCGGCGATTTCAATGCTACGGCCCGACGCTGAGAGCCTGTCTCCTCGGTCGAAGGCCAAAAACGCGACCGCGCGCCGGCCGGTAGGCCGAACTCGATGAGTCTTCCTCATCGAGCTTCAACATAAGCCCGTCAGGGCAGCCTGATGTCCAGCTCGCGGATCATGTCGTAGAGCGTCGGCCGGCTGATCGCCAGCAGCTTGGCCGCCTGGCTGATGCTGCCGGCCGCCGCGGTCAGCGCCGCCGAGATCACCCGCCGGTCCGATGCCATCCGCGCCTCGCGAAGAGTCTGCAACTGCACGTCGGGGCTGTCGGCGAGATCGAGGTCGGCGGCCGTGATCGCGCTGTTGTCGGCCATGATGACGGCGCGCTTCACCCGGTTCTCCAGCTCGCGGACATTGCCGGGCCAGCTGTGCAGGTTGATCGCCGCCAAGGCGCCCGGGCCGAACCGGGTCGGCGCGCCGGGGCGGTCGGCAGCGAACTTCTTCAGAAAATGATTGGCCAGCAGCACCGCATCGCCGTCGCGTTCGCGAAGCGGCGGAATGCTGATCGTCACCTCGGCGATGCGATAGAACAGATCGTCCCGAAAGCTGCCGTCGCCAATCATCTTCTTCAGGTTGCGGTGGGTGGCGCAGATGATCCGCGTGTCCACCTCGATCGATTTCCGGCCGCCGACCCGCTCAATCACCCGCTCCTGGATGAAGCGAAGCAGCTTAACCTGGAGGTTCAGCGGAATGTCCCCCACTTCGTCCAGGAACAGGGTCCCGCCCTGCGCCAGCTCGATCTTGCCTTCCGTGGTCTTGACGGCGCCGGTGAACGCGCCGCGTTCATAGCCGAACAGCTCGGCCTCCAGCAGATTCTCGGGGATCGCACCGCAGTTGATCGCCACGAACGGCCCGTCCTTGCGGCGCGACGTGCTGTGCAGGCCGCGCGCCATCACTTCCTTGCCCGTGCCAGAGGCGCCCAGCAGCAGCACCGACACGTCGGTCGGCGCCACTCGCTCGATCATGGTGGAAACCTTCAGCATTTCGGGCGCTGCCGTCACCAGCGAGGCCAGCACCCCGCCGGATTGCGCGGCGGCCAGCCGCCGGTTCTCGGCCTCGAGCTGCGCCACATGAAAGGCGCGGCCGACGATGAAGCCCAGCTCGTCGATGTCGACCGGCTTCTGATAGAAATCGAACGCCCCGAGCGCGATGGCCCGTCGCGCACTGTCGCGGGCGCCATGGCCCGACGCCACGATCACCTTGGTGTGCGGCGCCGTGGTCATGATCGCCTCCAGCGTCGCAAACCCCTCGCTGGTGCCGTCGGCGTCGGGCGGCAGGCCCAGATCCAGCGTGATGACGGCGGGCTGGTGCACCCGCATGGCGTCCAGCGCAGTCGCCCGGTCCCCGGCGATCACGACCTCATAATCCTCATAGGCCCAGCGCAGCTGCCGTTGCAGGCCGCTGTCGTCTTCCACCACCAGCAAGATGGGTTTCATCTCTGTCATGCGTTCCCGACCTTCATGCCGCCTGCCCCATCCCCCGCACTGCCGTCGCCCGCACTGCCGTCGGCCCTATTGCCGTCGGCCCGGTCGCCGATTCCGGCGCCCCCGTCGCCCCTGGTTGGTTTCAGCGGCAATGCCACGGTGAAGCGGCTGCCTTCCCCGGGCCGGCTTTCCACGTCCAGCCGCCCGCCATGGGCGCGCACGATCTCGCGCGCTTCGAACGCCCCGATGCCGAAGCCGCCGTCCTTGGTGGAGCGGAACGGCTTGAACAGCTCGTCGCGCATGAACCCGGCCGACATGCCGTGGCCGCTGTCGGCGATGCTCAGCCGGGCTTCGCCGCCCCGCCTGGACAGCGCCAGCCGGATCGGCGCGTCGGGGGCGCTGGCGTCGATCGCATTCTGCAGAAGGTGGGTCACCATCGCTTCCAGCCGCTCGGGATCGCCGGGCACCGGCAGCGGGCCTTCCGCGCCGTCCAGCTCGATCGCCGGATGCTGCCGCCGCAGGGCGACCGTCACGATGCTCACCACCCGCGCCAGGTCGGCGCCGGTCTCGGGCACTTCGGCTACCGGCGCCGGTCCCGCCCCTGTCTGGCGACCCATCAGCTTCAGAAGGTCGGTCATCTTGGTCACGCTGCTGTTCAGGGTCGCCACCATGTCGGCGCGAAACTCCGGCTTGTCGGCGTGGCGCTCGGCATTGCGCGCCACCAGCGCCAGCTGGCTCACCACATTCTTCACATCGTGCATCACGAAGGCGAAGCGGCGGTTATACTCGTCGAAGCTCTTGGCCTCGTCCAGCTGCGCCTGGGTTTCGGCCTCGGCAAGATAGCTGGCGCCCTGCCGGCCCAGCGTCCGCAGCAGGTCGAAATCCTCCCAGTTGAGGTCGCGCGCCGCCAGGCTGCGCTGCAGCAGCAGCACCCCGGTCAGCTGCTCGCGGTGGACCAGCGGCACGGCGAGCCAGATGGACCGGTCCGCCACCGCCCATTCGGGCAGCGTCAGGCTGCCGTGGCTGCCCGCCGTCGCCAGCCCCGCTGCCTCCTGCCGCAGCCGGTCGAAGTCCACGATCCTGCCGGCCTCGGCGAAATACAGGGTCAGCGCCGCCCCCTCGGCGATGCGCGGCGCCGCCAGGTCGGGCCAGCGCCAGCGCGCGGTGCATTGATATCCGCCCGCGTCCGACGGTTCCATCAGTGCGCCGCCCGGGCAGTCCAGCACGGTCGCCACCGCCTCCACCAGCCGCTCGCGAAACGGGATGCGGCCCACGCCCGCCGTCTCGCTGGCATCGATCATTTCGATGAAGCGCAGCCACTCCACCCGATAATCATAGCGGTAGCGATAGAAGTTGCGCGCGATCCTCACCTTCAGCTCGGCGCGGAACCGGGGGCTCAGCACGACCAGTGCGCCGGCGATCAGCGTCATCGCCAGGAACGTCACCTGAAGCAACTGCCCCCAATTGCCCCCGGTGAGCCTGAGGCCATAGGCCAGCAGCGACATCGCGATCAGATAAAGCCCGATCATCGAGAAGCTGACGGTGTGGAACGCCGCCTGCCGGGACAGCGCGAACCGCCCGCCACCCTCGTCGCGCAGGCCAAGATAGATCAGCGGCACCGCCAGCGCGTTCACCGCTCCGCGAATGCCCAGCAGCGACGGGCTGGGTTCCCCCACCAGGAAGTGCAGCGTGTAGAGGTTGAGATCATAGGCAAAGATCACGCTGAGCCCGACTGCGAACAGCCGGAACGGCAGCCCGCCCGCCTGCCCCGAGTTCACGAACAGATTGTGCAGCAGCACCAGGCCCGAGATCGCCAGCACCAGCCGGCTGGCGACGAACAGCATGGCAACCGGCGACTGCGCGCTGAGCGGCAGCATACTGGACCCGAACTGAAAACTGATATCGAGCGCGATCTGCAGCGCCACGATGAAGCCAAGCCCCACCGCAACCGCGAACGACGAGCTCGGCTTGTCGGTGAGGCCGAGCGAGCGGCGCTGCAACAGCAGCAGGACCGCGATCCAGGCGGCCGTGCGCAGCGTCTCGAACTTGGAAAGCCAGCCGACCGCATCGATGCCGTAGCGCGCCGCGATCACATGGCTGCCGGCCCAGAAGGCGGTGATGAACGCCGCCAGCGCTACCGCCAGCCGGAACCCGGTGGCGCTGCGCTTCAGCGTCAGCGCCAGGCCCAGCATCGTGAAGCCGACGGCCGCGACCAGGTGGCTGATCAGCCCGATTGTGCCCAGCACGTCCGGCATGTCGTTGCCTGTCACCCTTCCCTGCCGCCTGGCCCCACGCCTGCCACGCACAGGCGTAAAACTTCTTTACACGTTATCGCGGAACCCTGCGACCGGTAAAGCCGATGATGCGCCCGGCTTCTGGCAGCGACCCCCAGTGAACGGGCTTTCGGTGAATGGGCTTTGCGTCCGGTGCGGCGCGCGGTATCGCGCGCCGGTGCAGCGAAAGCAAGACGGATGGACGACAAGACCGAGCGCGAAGCCCGTCTGAAGGCAGCGCTCCGCGACAACCTGCGCAAGCGCAAGGATCGCGACCGGGCGCAGGACGGGGCACCGCCGGCGGACGAGGGTGAGAAACGCTGACCGCCCAAGCCGGCTGGAAGCAGCTCACTTCAAGATTCGGTCATCTCCTTCATCGGCCAGCCCCGGCTCCTTCCAGCCCGTCCTGCCGAAGGCAGGCTATTTCCAGCCCAGCGCCCGCACCATGATGTGAAAAATGCTGTTCTGCTCCAGCGTGCCCGAAACCAGGGCGCTGCCGGGCCCCGCCGCAAACAGCGCCACGTCCTCGCCGCCATGCGTTTCCGATGCCAGGAGGAACGCCTTGGGCCGAAGTGCGTCGGGGTCGTCCGCCGGCTTCGCCATCGACAGCGTCTTCGCCCCCAGCCGCACCTCCAGCGGCCCGTTGGCATAGCCCAGCGTCGGGATCGGGCGCCCGGTCTGGTCCAGCACATTGCCGTTCGCATCCAGCGCAGTCCGGCCCTCGCCGCCGGGAATCGGCTTCAGATAGCCCAGGATGTCGTTGCCCCGCGGCGGGTAGCCGGCCATGGTGAACACATGGCTGTGGTCGGCCGTCACCAGCACCAGCGTGTCCTCCAGGTCCACCAGCTTCAACACCGCCTCCACGGCACCCGCGAACTCGACCGTTTCGTCCAGCGCGCGCGCCGGGTTGGTGAGGTGATGGGCATGGTCGATCCGCCCGCCCTCCACCATCAGCACATAGCCGACTCCTTTCGCCTGCAACTTGCGCACAGCGAAGCTGGCCAGCTCCTCCAGCGAGGGCTCCCGGGTGCGGTCGGCATCCAGGTTGAATTCCAGATGGTTGGCATTGAACAGGCCCAGCACCGGGCCGGGCGATGCCGGGTCCAGCGCGCGGAACGGCGCGGCCGTCTCCACGAAACGGCCGCCCTTGTTGGCGCGCTGCCATTCCGCCACCAGGTCGCGCCCGTCGTCGCGGCTGCCGCCCATGCCGATGCTGCGGAACTTGCCCAGCCCGCCGCCCAGCACCACGTCCATGCCGCCCGAAAAGCGCACCAGCTGCGAGGCGATGTCCACGCACCCGCTGGCACGCGCCGCCGCCGGATAGTCGGCATCATAGGCCTCCCAGTCCCGGTCCGGGTCGTGCGCAAACATCGCCGCCGGGGTCGCATGGGTGATTCGCGTCGTCGTCACCACACCCACGCCCAGCCCGCGCGCCCGGGCCAGCTCGCCCAGCGTCTTCGGCAGCTTCTCCGGCGTCCGGCACGCCCTCTCGTCCTGCCCGGGCAGCATTCCCAGCACGCCAATCCGGGTCTTGGTGCCGGTGGTCATCGCGCTCGCCGTGCCGGCACTGTCGGGCACCTGCGCGTTGCTGTTATAGGTGCGCACCAAAGCGGCGTGCGGCAGCCTCTCGAAGCTTAGCAGATTTTCCTCGCCGCCTTCGAACCCCGGGTAGGTGCCGCCGGCCGCTCTGGCGCGCCGCTGCGCCTCGAAGATTCGCGCCGCCGTGATCGTCGTGATCCCCATGCCGTCGCCGATGAACAGGACCACATTCTTCGCGCGTCGCTCGGCGCCCGGGGTCCCGGCGCGCGCTGCAATCTCGGCCTCGGCCCTTTTCCAGCTCGGCTCCGCCGCCGCACTGGTGTCCAGGCCCTGTGCGAAAGCGGGCGATGAGAGCAGCGCCCAGAGGAGAATTACCTTCATGCCAGCTTTATCTCCTCCAGACGTTGCCGCAAAAAGTCATCCGCCAGGATCGGTGGCATGGCGCCGTCCCCGCCGAACGGCTCGATCAACCAGTCCGGCCGGTAATGCAAAAAGAAGGGCATCGAGTAGCGCGCGACGTGCCGCCGTTCCGGTGCCGGGTTGACCACGCGGTGCGTAGTTGACGGCAGCTGCCCACCGGTCTGCCGCGCCAGCATGTCGCCCACATTCACCACCAGGCTGCCGGGCGGCGCCGGCACGCTCAGCCATTCTCCGTCGCGTGAGAGCAATTCCAGCCCGGCCTCCTCGGCGCCGAGCAGGAGCGTAATGACGTTGATATCCTCGTGCGCGCCGGCGCGCACGGCAGGTGCCTCGGGTGGCACGGGCGGCTAGTGCAGTATGCG
>JANPJJ010000059.1:0-4507 GCA_031425455.1 Sandaracinobacter sp.
TGCGCCGCACGCCGACCTGATCTGGTGGGAGACCTCGCACCCGAACCTTGACGATGCGCGGCGCTTTGCCGAGGCGGTGAAGAAGGAGCATCCCGACAAGATGCTGGCCTATAATTGCTCGCCCAGCTTCAACTGGGAGAAAAATCTCGACAAGGATACGATCGCTCGGTTCCAGCGCGAAATCGGCGCCATGGGCTACAAGTTCCAGTTCGTGACGCTTGCCGGCTTCCACAGCCTGAACCACGGCATGTACGAGCTTGCACGCGGCTACAAGGACCGCGGCATGGCGGCCTATTCCGAGCTTCAGCAGGCCGAGTTTGCAAGCGAAGTGAACGGCTACACCGCAACCCGGCACCAGCGTGAAGTGGGGACCGGCTATTTCGACGCCGTGGCCGAGGCGATCTCGGGCGGGCAATCCTCGACGACGGCGTTGAAAGAATCGACCGAGGCGGCCCAGTTCGAGGGTGGGGCCAAGGCGGCCGCCTGAGCGCAGACCGGCTTCGGGGAGCTTCTGGGGAGGAGGACGCCCGCCTTGCGATCGCAGGGCGGGCGTTTTCGCGATGTGCGTAGGCTGCGCCTGCCGTAGAAACTGACGGTCGGCCCAGCCTTGCCGCGACTGCCGCCACGCCCTACTTGGCCCCTATGCTCATTGCCCCGAACCCTGCTGCAACATCCCTTCCGGCAGCGTTCCCCGAAGGGCCGCTGTGGCTGGTCGGCTGTGGCGCCATGGGCGGCGCCCTGCTGTCGCGCTGGCTGGCAGCGGGGCTCAGTGCCTCCGACATCCTCGTGATCGATCCGGCCCCAAGGGGCCTGCCGCCCGGCTTTTCGGGGACCGTTGCGGCAAAGGCGGCGGGCGCGGTCGGCCGTCCTCCCTCGGTTGTGGTGCTCGGTGTGAAACCGCAGCAGATTGCCGAGGTGGCAGCCGACATCGCGAGCGCGGCCTCCGGCGCCCTGCTGGTGTCGATGCTGGCGGGTGTTCGCACCGCCACGCTGGCGCATCTGTTTGCCGGGGCGCGGATTTCCAGGATCATGCCCAACATGCCGGCGCGCATCGGCCGTGGGCTGACCACGCTGTACGGGCCCGGCCTGGAGGATCATGACCGAACCGTGCTGGAGGCGCTGTTCGGGCCTGCGGGCGCCACGCTGTGGATCGACGACGAAGGCCGGTTCGATGCGGTGACGGCGCTGGCCGGCTCGGGCCCGGCATTCCTGTTCCGCTTCATCGAAGCGCTGGCGGGGGCGGGCGAAGCTGCCGGGCTGGAGCCGGAAATGGCGGCCCGTATGGCGTTGCAGACCGTGAGCGGTGCGGCCGAGCTGGCAGCTACATCGGACCTTGGCCCCGGCGCTTTGCGCCAGCAGGTGACGAGCCCGAACGGCACCACGCAGGCCGGGCTGGACGTGCTGGACGGCGACGGCGCCTTGTCCAGCCTGTTGCGGGCGACAATCCGGGCTGCGGCCGAGCGTTCGCGCGCGCTGGCGACGGCGGCCGAAGCGGCGATCGACCTGACGCCGAGCGGAGCCAGGGGGATGGGATCATGAAGCAGGCCGAAGGCGGGGGATATGCAGTCGACGCCTGGCTTGGCGCGATCGCCAGGGCGGGGTGGGCCGAGGCCGACATCGATGATGCCGCCGCAGCCTCGGGGCTGTCGGCGCACGATATCCTGCGCGAGGCCGGCGACCGGACCGATGCACTGTCGGCCTTTCTGTCTCGGGTCGCGCAGGAAACAGCGCTGGGCGCGGCGACGGCGGGCACCACGCGGGAGCGATTGTTCGACGGGCTGATGCGCGGCTTCGATACGTTGCAGGCGCACCGGGCAGCCGTGCTGGCGATCTGGCAGAGCCGCGATCCGGGGGTGATGGCGCTGGTGCTGGGACAGAGCGGGGCGTCGCTTCGCCGGCTGGCCGGCGCGGCCGGGGTGCCTACGGCAGGTGTTCGCGGCCAGTTGCGTCAGGCGGTTCTGGGGATCGTCTGCGCGCGGGCCTTTGCCACCTGGCGCGAAGACGCGAGCGCCGACATGGCCGCTACCATGGCGGAGCTGGACAGCCTGTTGGCCCGCGCGGAGCGGGCCGAAACCGACGGCTTTAGCCCCGACCTTCTCGGCTTGCCGGGGCTGGGGTCGCTGGCCGATCGGCTGCCCTGGTCTCGGGGAAGGGATCGGGACGAGACACCCGCGCCTGACGATCCAGCTCTGCGACCATTGCCCGATCCGGCAAGGGTACGAGGCCGGTAAGCACGGCCCAGAAGCCGCCGACGGCCTGCTGGCCTGCTGCGGCATAGGCGGCCGCCATGCGGGCGCGGAGCGCTTCGAACAGCGCGGCTTCCAGCCGGCTCCCGGCCTCGGTGAGGCTCAGCAGCCGCTGGCGCCGGTCCAGCGTGCCGACGGCCTGCTCGACCAATTGCTCGCGGATGAGGTCGGCCAGCACGCGCGAAAGCGACTGTTTGGTGATCGACAGCAGCCGCAGCAGATCGGAGACGGCGAGGCCGGGCTGCCGGGCGATGAAATAGAGCGCCCGGTGGTGAGCGCGGCCGAGCCCTTGCCCGGCCAGGATCGCGTCGGCGCCGCTGATCATGTTGGCGTAGCCGAAATAAAGCAGCTCGATCCCGCGGCGGATTTCGGACTCACGCAGGAACTGCGGCGAGGCGCGCGAGGCCGTCAGCACGTTCGGGGCGTTGGAAGATGCGTCAATCATGTTGACCTACTTTGCCCCATCATGCTAGCCGCCGCAAGCGGCACGAAAGAGGCAAGATGAGCGACCAGACCTTCGACGATCGGGACGGCCATATCTGGCTGGACGGCAAGCTTGTCCCCTGGCGCGATGCCAATGTGCATATGCTGACCCATGCCATGCACTATGCAAGTGCGGTGTTCGAGGGCCAGCGGGCGTATAATGGCACCATCTACGCCTTGTCCGAGCATAGCGAGCGGCTGATCCGCTCGGCCGGAATTTTGGGGTTCACCATTCCGTGGAGCCGCGACGAGATCGACCAGGCCTGCCGCGACACGCTGGCGGCGAGCGGGATGCAGGACGCCTATATGCGGCCGATCGCCTGGCGCGGCAGCGAACAGATGGGCGTGGCAGCGCCGAAATCGTCGGTTCACCTGGGGATCGCCTGCTGGCATTGGGGCGCCTATTTCGGCGCCGAGGCGCTGGCCAAGGGCCTGAAGCTGGAGATTGCGCCCTGGAGGCGGCCAGCGCCCTACACGGCGCCGACGGAATCGAAGGCCGCCGGACTCTACATGATCTGCACGCTGTCGAAGCATCACGCCTCCGACCATGGCTTCGACGATGCGCTGATGCTGGACTGGCGGGGCCAGGTGGCCGAGGCGACCGGGGCCAATGTGTTTTTCGTGAAGGACGGCGTGGTTCACACGCCGACCCCGGACTGTTTCCTGGACGGGATCACCCGCCGGTCCGTCATGCGCCTGGCCGAGCGGCGCGGCGTGCAGGTGATCGAGCGCACGATCTGGCCCGAGGAGATGGAAAGCTTCGAGCAATGTTTCCTGACGGGGAGCGCGGCCGAGGTGACTCCGGTGGGCAGTGTCGGGCCCTGGCAGTTCGAAGTCGGCGACCTGACGCGGCAGCTGATGGCGGACTATGCCTCGCTCGTTCGGGGCGCGATTCCAAACAGCTGAACGGCAGCCGAGACGGCCGGACTTATTGCTGCGCTGCGGCAAAGCGACCATTAACCACGACGAAGCTCAAGGGTCCCCGTTTCCATGGCTTCATCGCGACGTATCCAGGCCGTAGTGCTGACCCTGGGGTCGGGGAAGCTTCGGAAGGTGACCTTTGTACGATCATGACCTTTTGCCGCGGACAGGTGCCGATGCGCGCACGATGTCGCGTAGTGCGGCGAACGCTTCGGCAGACCTTCCGACAAGCCTGCTCGCCGATCGCCCGACAAATTGTTTGTCGCCGGGCGCCCTGATGCGGCGACTGGCAGCGGTCGCACTTGTGGTGGGCGCATTCCTGTTGGTGCCCTCGGTGGAGGGATTCGGGCTTTCGGCCGGTCAGGAAAGTCGATCGGCGGGGTCGCTTGCGCACCAGCTCGACGAGATGGCGACGACCGAGGCGCTGGGATTGTCCGAGCGGCCCTGACACTCGCCTGATGCCTTCGTGGCGGGGGCCGAAGCGGCCAGCCCCGGCGCAGGTTCGACTGCGTCAGGTTCGACTGCGTCAGGTTGACCTGTGGGCGACAGATTCCTAAACATCGCCAACCTTCCGGGAGTAACGACTTGAGGCGATCTTTGGGATCCAGGATGCAGGCCGCTTCGGCCGGGCCCGCACTGCTGGCGGCCGCGATGTTCCTGACCATTTTCGGCACCGGGACCGTCTCGACGGCGCAGAGCATCGACCCAAGGGTATTGCAGAATCTGCAAAATCAATTGGGCTCGGGCGACCCCCGGGACTTGCAGCAACCCTCGCATCCGCAGCCTGCACCGGCAAACCGGGGAGTGCTGCTGACCTCGAGCCGCCGGGTGGATACCACCGAGGAACAGGAAGACCG
>JANPJJ010000060.1:0-10154 GCA_031425455.1 Sandaracinobacter sp.
CTCGATATAAGGGATGGTGTGCGCACCACTCTGGTCCCCGATCAGCAGGCTGTCGCACTGCGTGAAGTTGCGCGCGCCCTCAGCACTCGGCCCAACGCGGACCAGCCCGCGATAGCTGTTGTCGCTGCGCCCCGCCGAAATCCCCTTGGAGACGATGGTCGATCGCGTGCCCGCGCCCAGATGGATCATCTTGGTGCCGGTGTCGGCCTGCTGCCGGTTGTTGGTAACGGCGACCGAGTAGAATTCCCCAACCGAGCCTTCGCCCGCCAGCACGCAACTGGGATATTTCCAGGTGATCGCAGACCCGGTTTCCACCTGCGTCCAGCTCACCTTGCTGCGCGCGCCGCGGCACAACGCCCGCTTGGTCACGAAATTATAGATTCCACCCTTGCCGTCCTTGTCGCCCGGATACCAGTTCTGCACCGTCGAATATTTGATCTCGGCATCGGTCTCGGCGATCAGCTCGACGACGGCGGCGTGCAGCTGGTTCTCGTCGCGCATGGGGGCGGTGCAGCCCTCCAGATAGCTGACATAGCTGCCTTCCTCGGCGATGATGAGCGTGCGCTCGAACTGGCCGGTGTTCTCGGCATTGATGCGGAAATAAGTGCTCAGCTCCATCGGGCAGCGCACGCCCTTGGGGATATGCACGAAGGTGCCATCCGAAAACACCGCCGCGTTCAGGCAGGCGAAGTAATTGTCCTTGACCGGCACGACCGAGCCCAGATGCTTGCGGATCAGATCGGGATATTCCCGCAGCGCTTCCGAGATCGACAGAAAGATCACCCCCGCGCGCTTCAGCTCTTCGCGGAAGGTCGTGGCGACACTGACCGAATCGAACACGGCGTCCACCGCAACCCGGCGCGCGCC
This sequence comes from Sandaracinobacter sp., assembly GCA_031425455.1. Taxonomy (GTDB): domain Bacteria; phylum Pseudomonadota; class Alphaproteobacteria; order Sphingomonadales; family Sphingomonadaceae; genus Sandaracinobacteroides. The sequence goes on from JANPJJ010000060.1 coordinate 868, forward strand.
TTCCACGCCGGCCAGCACCTTCTGCTCCTCGATCGGAATGCCCAGCTTCTCGTAGGTGCGGCGAATTTCCGGATCCAGCTCGTCGAGTGAGGCCAGTGTCGGCCGAGCTTTGGGCGCGGCGTAGTAGTAGGCGTCCTGATAATCGATCGGTGGGATGCTCAGCTTGGCCCAATCCGGCGTCGGCATGGTCAGCCAAATCCGATAGGCCTTCAGCCGCCAGTCCAGCATCCACTCGGGCTCGTTCTTCTTCGCGGAGATGAAACGGACCGTATCCTCGTTCAGCCCCTTGGGCGCAAAATCTTGTTCGATATCGGTCGCAAACCCCCACTTATAGGTCGAAAGCTCATCGACAGCAGCCGAAGCCTCGGCGTTTCGAACAGGGGCAGCAACGTCGGAGATCATGCGAATACTCTCTGTGGTTCGGGGGCCAGCTCGGCCAGCGAGACATCGGCAAGCGCCGCCTTCACCGCGCGGTTCACTGGCGCCCAGTGCGGCTTCACAGCGCAGTGATGGGCCAGCCCGCAGGCGTCGCCCGGCTCGCCGCAATGGGTCAGCGCGATCGGGCCGTCGATCGCCTCGACAATGTCGGCCAGGCTGATCGAGGCCGCCGGCCGCGCCAGCGAGAACCCGCCGGCCACGCCGCGCTGCGAATACAGCAGCCCGGCCCGACTCAGCTGCCCCAGCAGCTTCGCAACGGTCGGCGCAGGTATGGACGTCAGCGCCGCCAGTTGGGAAGCCGACACGACCCGCCCGCCGGCCGCCGCCCGCGCGGCCGCGGTCATCGCCACGACGCCGTAATCGGCAAGGTTGGACAGGCGCAGCATCTGATCCCGATCTCGGACAAATCCAGTCCGGTTTACATGGGCGCTGCCGCGCGGCCGATCAACCCTTCTTCTTCGCAGCGATATAGGCTGCGACATTCTCTTCGAGCACGTCCATCGGCACCGCGCCCGACAGCAGCACGGCGTCGTGGAAATCGGCCATCGTGAACTTCGGCCCCAGCTCGCGCTGCGCCCGGTCGCGCAATTCGCTGATCTTCAGTCGTCCCACCATATAGGCGGTCGCCTGGCCCGGATACACGGCGTAGCGCTCGATCGCCTTCACGATCCCGCCCGGCGCATCGGCCGAGTTGTCCTGAACATACTGGATCGCCCGTTCCCGGTCCCAGCGCTTGTCGTGCAGCCCAGTGTCCACCACCAGCCGGATTGCGCGGTGCAGCTCCAGCTGCAGTCGCCCGAAGTCGCGATAAGGATCGGTGTAGAAACCAATGTCCTTGCCCAGCTTCTCGGCATAAAGGCCCCAGCCCTCGCTCCAGGCGGTGTAGCCGCCGAAACGGCGGAACGGGGGTAGGTCCGCGAGCTTGGTGGTGACGGCGCCGTCCAGATGGTGCCCGGGTACGCCCTCGTGGAAGGCCAGCGCCTCGATCTCGGTGTTCGGCATGTCCTTCATGTTATAGAGGTTCACATAATAGACGCCGGGGCGTGACCCGTCGGGCGCCGGATCCTGATAAAAGGCCTTGCCAGCCGACTTTTCGCGGAACGGCTCCACCGCTTTCACGGTCAGCACGTCCTTGGGTAGCGCCCGCGCACTGAAGAAGCCGGGCAGCTTCGCCTGCATCGCCTTCAGCGCCTTGTCGGTTTCGGACAGATACTGCGCCCGGCCCTCCGCCGTGTTGGCGAAATAATTCTCCGGCCGGGTCCGCATATAGGCAAAGAAGTCCTTCAAACTGCCCTTGAAGCCGACCTGGCGCATGATGGCTTCCATTTCACCGTGAATGCGCGCTACCTGTGCCAAGCCCAGATCATGGACCTCCACCGGGGTCATCCCCGTGGTGGTATAACGCGCCAGCCGCTCGGCATAATAATCGGCACCTTTCGGAAACCGCCACACGCCGTCGCCTTCGGGCGCCCGCGCCTGCTGCGCCACGGCAAAGGCTCTCACGCGTGCAAACGCAGGCTTCACCACGCGAACCAGGGCCTCGCCGGCGCGCGCCACCAGCGCTTCCTTCTCCGCTGGCGGCAGGTCCAGCCTTGCGACCTTCGCCTTGAAATCGGCGAACAGCGCCGAATCGGCGCCGCCGTCGAACGGCGCGCCCCGCACCACATTCTCGGCGTCGGCGATCACATAGGGAAAGGTCCAGCGCGGCGGCACCACGCCCTCTTTCTCGCTCGCCTCGGCCCGGGCAATCGCCTGGTCCAGCACCCGGCCCATGCCCTCGATGCGGCCGATATAGGCCTCGGCCTGCGCCTTGTCGGCAATCGAGTGAATGTTGATCAGGAACGCCGGCACGTCGCTCTGGGCGCCGTTCATCTGGTCGAACTGATACTGGAAATTGCGATAGGGCCAGGCGCGTTCGCTACGCTCGACATTATACTCAAACAGTCGGTAGCTCAGCTTCGACTGACCGGTCAGCTTCGCCGGGTCGAACTGCTGCTTCATCTGCGCCAGCGTTTCGCGGTCCAGATCGTAAGACGTCCGTTCTGCCGCCTCGCTGTTCTCGTCCCACTTGCCATAGTCGACGTCGCGAATGCCGCGATACGCTTTGGACAGTGGCGAGAGCGCCAGCTGCTTCTGGTCATAGGCGTCGAAAAAAGCAGCCAGCCGGACATCCTCGCTGGGCGCGACCACAGCGGCCGGCGCCGGCTGGCCAAGGGCCGCGCCCGGCGCGACGAGAATGGTGGTGGCGATCAGGACGGCGCGAAGCAGCATCATTGTCTCCCGGAAGGTCGATATTGTCGCCTTCCATAGCCGGTGCAGCGCCGACGTGAACCCCCGCTGCGATGAACGGTTGCGCCCCTTCTCAACCGCTGCAAGAAGCGGTCGTCATGGCCGGTCACGCCCCTTCGCATTCGCACCCGCACGGGCCGCATGACCATCATCATGGGCAGCATCACGGCAAGGTTGCGGGTTGGCGCTATGGTCTCGCGATCGGGCTGAATGTCGCGATCGTGCTGGTGCAAGTGGTCGCCGGCCTCGCGCTCGGCTCGACAGCGCTGCTCGCCGATGCCGGGCACAACGCGTCGGATGTCGCCGGGCTGCTGCTGGCAGGCGGCGCGGCCTGGCTGATGACCCGCCCAGGCTCGCAGCGCCGCACCTACGGATTCGGCAAGGCCGGCGTTCTGGCGGCCTTGATGAACTCGCTGCTGCTGGTGTTCGCCTGCGGGGCACTGGCGTTCGAAGCGCTGGGCCGGTTGATCGTTCCGCCGCCCGCGGCCCCGCCCGGCGGCCCCGTCATGCTGGTGGCGGGGCTGGCCGTCCTCATCAATCTCGCGTCGGGCTGGCTGCTCACCGGGGGCAATCCCGACGATGTGAACCGGCGCGCCGCCGTGGTGCACCTGTTCGCCGACGCCGCCGTCTCGGGCGCAGTGGTGCTGGCGGGCGCCATGATCCTGCTGACCGGAGCGCGCTGGATCGATCCCGTGGCCAGCCTGCTGATCGTGGCGGTGATCCTGGGCACGACCTGGCGCATCCTGGTCCAGTCGCTGGACATGGCGATGGACGCCGCCCCGCGCCGCATCGACGTGGGCCAGGTACGCGGCTGGCTCGCCGCCCAGCCGGGGGTGGCTGCCGTGCACGATCTCCACATCTGGCCGATCAGCGCGACCGAAACCGCGCTCACCGCGCACCTTGTTGTGCCCGAAGGCGCCGGGGACCGGTGGCTGGAGCAGGTCATAGCCGGGCTGAAATCGCAGTTCGGCATCGGCCACCCGACGCTGCAGGTGGAACGCAGCGACTGCGATGAAAGCTGCGGCTGATGGCGCAGCTCTACTTCTACTATGGTGCGATGAATGCCGGCAAATCGACCACGCTGCTGCAGGCGAGCTTCAACTATCGCGAGCGCGGGATGACGACGATGCTGTGGACGGCGGCCATCGACGACAGGGCTGGAACCGGCGCGATCGGATCGCGGATCGGGCTGGAGGCGCCGGCGCGCATGTTCGCGCCTCTGACCGACCTGTTCGCGGCGGTGGAGGCCGAGCCGGCAACCTGCGTGCTGGTGGACGAAGCGCAGTTTCTGTGCAGCGCCCAGGTGGACCAGCTCGCCGCCGTGGTCGACCGGCTGGATACGCCGGTCCTGGCATACGGCCTGCGCACCGATTTCCGGGGCCGGCTGTTTCCCGGCTCGGAGCGGCTGCTGGCGATTGCGGACAAGCTGGTCGAGCTGAAGGCGGTATGCGGCTGCGGGCGCAAAGCGATGATGAACCTGCGACTTGACGGCGAAGGCCGGCCCGTGCTGGACGGCGCGCAAACGGAAATCGGCGGCAACGACCGATATATGGCCGTATGCCGGAAGCACTTTTCGGAAGCATTCGGCAAATGAACTCCTGTCCCCGGGAGGGAGGGGTCGAGGGTGGGTCGAAGCTTCGCGCCGAACTGCCGATGCCGGCCGACAGCAAAACCGCCGGGTCTGTCTGTAATGCAGTCCGTCTGGGATTCAGGAAGAAGAAAGCGCGTGGTGGCACAGCCACGCCGTCGGACATGCAAAGAGGGGGGTGTTGCCCCCCCTCTTTCATGCCGCCCGAGCCTTCGGCGAGTCCATGGATGGCGCTTCGCGCCATCCATGGCCGCCTTCGGCTTAGATCAGTTCGAGATTGACAGCCGCCTGCTTGCCGCGCCGGTCGAGCTCCAGCTCGAAGGTGCAGCGCTGGTTTTCGGCAAGATCGCTCAGCCCTGCACGTTCCACGGCCGAGATGTGAACGAACGCATCGGCGCCGCCATCGTCGCGGGCGATGAAGCCGAAGCCCTTCTGACCGTTGAAGAACTTGACGGTACCTTCATAGCGCGTGCCGTCCGTCACCGGGGGCGGGCGATTGCCGAAGCCACCACCGCCGGCGCCACCGGCCGGGCGTGGTGAACGTTCAAAGCCACCCTCGCGCGGCGGGCGCGGAGCGCGCTCGCCGACGGGCAGGGCGTCGCCAAGGATCGTCACGTCGGTCGCGGAAACCCGGCCGTTGCGCTCGGACAAGGAGAATTCGATCTCCTGGTTCTCGGCCACGTCGGTCATGCCGGCGCGCTCCAGCGCAGAGATGTGCAGGAACACGTCTTCGCCGCCATCGTCGCGGACAACGAAGCCGAAACCCTTCTGGGCATTGAAAAACTTGACCTTGCCGCGGGCCGTGCCGATCACGATGCCGGGCTGCTGCATGCGCGGGGCGCCGAAACCGCCCCCACCGCCGCCGCCGAATCCGCCGCCGCCAGGGCCGCGATTAAAGCCGCCGCCGCCGCCGCCGAAGCCGCCGCCACCGGCGCCGCCGCCGAAGCCGCCGCGACCGTAGCCGCCGCCACCGCCGCCTGCCGACCCTCGGTCAAACTCGAAACCCTCATCGAAACCGCGACCGCGTTTGTCGTCGCTCCGTCCGCGGCCACCGCGCCGCTTGTCGTCGTAACTCATCGTCCAGAACTCGTCTTTCAAGGTCGTGTACTGCCCGAACCTGGCCCCATGCCAAACCTCAAGCCGCCACTCAGATCGTCCGCCAACCAAGTCGGCACAAACCGGCCCGGCCACTTTGCACCTCCTTTACCTTAGCTTATCCGGCCCTGGGGTGCGAGTCGGAATTTGCCTTGGATGCTCACGCCGGCCTCGCCGCTCAGGCAGCCTCTCGCTGCCGCTCCGGCCAGGCGGGCAACCGGGCGCCACCGTGCCACGCCGACAGCGAAACGCCACGGCCCTGTACCGCCTGTTCGCGCCATCGGTCCTGGCGCGCCAATGTCACCAGATCGCGGCTCCGGCGCATCACATACAGCAGGATTCCCACAGACAGGCAGGCCATGCCGAGCATCAGCAGCTCCAGCTCGCTCGTGGCGAACGAACAGACCAGGCCCGACACCAGCAGCATCACCGCCCCGTCGACGACCGCGCGGCGCCGCATCTGCCGGCGCAGCGCTGCCGAGCGCCGACGCTCCTTCTCGGGCAGCAGGCGCTCGCGCCCTTCGCAGGTCGACATCGGGGCTTCGTGCATGGCCATCTCCGCATCCGGGGCAGGGTGCCCCGCATGCGTGAACGGCCGCGTCCCGCCGCGCTTTAGCGTCAGGCCAAAGTCGCCAGTGCCGCCCGCTCGAACGGCGTGAAATCCCGCCGACCCTCGCGCACCTTCACCGCCCAGTCCGGGTCCACGATCAGTGCGCGCCCCACTGCCACCAGGTCGAACTCGTCCGCCACCAGCCGCTGCACCAGCTCGTCGATCGGCGCCGGCTGCGATTCTTCGCCCTGAAAGCCGGCGATGAACTCGCCCGACAGCCCGATCGACCCCACGGTGATGCTCGGCAGCCCGGTCAGCCTTTTCGCCCAGCCGGCGAAATTCAGCGTCGATCCGTCCACCTGCTCGGGAAATTCCGCCTCCCAAAAGCGCCGCTGCGAACAGTGGAAGATGTCGACCCCGGCCTCGGCCAGCGGCATCAGCCAGTCAGCAAGCGCCTGCGGCGTCGCGGCCAGCTTCGTCGCATAATCCTGCTGCTTCCACTGCGACAGGCGCAGGATCAGCGGGAAGTCCTCGCCGATCGCGGCGCGTACGGCACCCACGACTTCGCGGGCAAAGCGACTGCGGTCGGTCCCCCACACATCGTCCCGCCGGTTGGTGCCGTCCCATTGAAACTGGTCGATCAGATAGCCATGCGCCCCGTGCAGTTCGACCGCATCGAACCCCAGTCGCTTCGCATCGGCAGCTGCCGACGCATAGGCGCCGATCGCGGCATCGATGTCGGCAACTGACATCGCCTGGCCGAACGTCCGGCCCGGCTTGTAGAGGCCCGAGGGGCTCTCGGCGTAAGTCTCATCCCGGTTCTGCGCGTTGATGGCCGAGCCCACGTGCCACAGCTGCGGCGCGATCTTGCCGCCGCGGGCGTGTACCGCCTGCACCACGCGGCCCCAGCCTTCCAGCGCCGCCTCGCCGTGAAAGTGCGGCACCGCAGGATCGTTGGCGGCGCCCGGCCGATCGATCACCGTTCCCTCGGTCACGATCAGCCCAACGTCGCCCTCGGCCCGACGCGCATAATAATCGGCGACATCCGCGCCGGGCACGCCGCCGGGCGAGAAACTGCGGGTCATCGGGGCCATCACGATCCGGTTGGAAAGCGACAGCTTTCTGGAAACGAACGGCCGGAAAAGGGCATCGGTGGAGGTCATGAGCGGGCTTTCCAGAATTAAGTTCGGATCAAAGTGGCTTGGCGGCGGCGCGCACCCGCTCGTTCTCGGCCAGGCTCCGGTCCATCCGGGTGAGCTGGTCGGGCGTGGCATCGGCCTGCCTCGCCTTGAACGCGGCATAGGGCTCGCCATAGACATGCGCCCGCGCCTCGTCGCGCGTCATCGGCTGCGGCGTGTCGACGGAGGCTTCCGCCAGCCAGTCGGCCAGGCAGTTGCGGCAGAACCCCGCCAGCCCCATCAGTTCGATGTTGCTGGCGTCCTGGCGCAGCCGAAGATGCTCGGCGAGGCGGCGGAACACGGCCGCTTCCATCGCCTGCATGTCTCGATCGGTGGTTTCGGTCGTCAATCTGTCCCCGCAATCTGGTGCTATCCCGCCCGTCGCTATAAGGGGTGCGCGCCGCCCGTCCGCAAGTGCCAAAGCCGAGAGGGAATATCGACGTGACCAGCCACAGACCTCCCCGCGCCCGCCATGTGCGTGTGCTGGCGACGCTGGGCCCCGCCTCGCATACGGCAGCGCAGATCCGCGCGCTCTACGAGGCGGGGGCGGACGCGTTCCGGGTGAACATGAGCCACGGCGACGATCATAGCAAGACGGCCCTCATCGCGACCGTCCGCAGCCTGGAGGCGGGGCTCGGCCGGCCGATGACGATCCTCGCCGACCTCCAGGGCCCGAAGCTGCGCGTCGGGCGCTTCGCCGACGGCAAGGTGGAGCTGCAGGCCGGCGCGCGTTTCCGGCTCGACTCCGACGATGCGCCGGGCACGGTCGACAGGGTGCGGCTGCCGCACCCCGAGATTCTGAACGTGCTCCGCGCCGGCCACCGCCTGCTGCTGGACGACGGCAAGATCGTGCTGAACGTGCTGGACGTGGACGACCTGGGCGCCACCACCGAAGTTCTGGTGCCCGGCACGCTTTCCAACAACAAGGGCGTCAATGTGCCCGACGTCGTGGTGCCGCTGCCGGCGCTGACCCAGAAGGACCGGCACGACCTGTCGCTGGCGCTGGAGGCCGGCGTTGACTGGGTGGCGCTCAGCTTCGTGCAGCGCGCCGACGATGTGGCGGAAGCGCGCAAGCTGATCGGCGGCAAGGCGATGCTGATGTCGAAGATCGAGAAGCCGGCCGCGCTGGACGACATCGATGCCATCATCGAGCTCTCCGACGCGATCATGGTGGCGCGCGGCGACCTCGGTGTCGAACTGCCGCCGCAGGAAGTGCCGGGCGTGCAGAAGCATCTGGTGGCGGCCGCCCGCCGGGCCGGCAAGCCCGTGGTGGTGGCGACCCAGATGCTGGAATCGATGATCGTTTCGCCGTCGCCGACCCGGGCCGAAGTGTCCGACGTGGCGAACGCGATCTACGACGGCGTCGACGCGGTGATGCTGTCGGCGGAAAGCGCCGCCGGGCAGTGGCCCGTGGAGGCCGTCCGCATGATGGACGCCATCGCCCGCGAGGTGGAACGCGACGCCGCCTATCAGCAGCAGATGGGCTTTGTGGAAACCCAGCCCGAGCCGACCACCGCCGATGCGCTTTGCCACGCCGCGCGCAGCATCCAGTCGACCGTCGGGGCAAAGGCCGTCGTCTGTTTCACCACCTCGGGCTCGACCGCGCGCCGCGTCGCCCGCGAGCGAATCCCGGCCGACATCCTGGTGATGACCGCCAAGCTCTCCACCGCCCGCCGGCTCGGGCTGAGCTGGGGGGTCCACGCCGTCCACACCCGCGACATCGGCGACTTCGAGGAGATGGTGGCGAAATCGAAACGCATGGCGCTGCGCCATCACATCGCGAAACGCGGGGACCGGCTGGTGGTGGTGGCCGGCGTCCCGTTCGGAGTCCCCGGCTCCACCAATGTGCTCCACGTCGTGCGCGTGGTCGGCGACGAGCTGGAGCGGCACCGGAAGGGATGAGGGTGCTTAGGCGAGGAAGTCGATAACCTTGTCGACGAGGCCGAGGAATTTCGAGATCGAACGCACGAAAGCCTCGAACTTCCGGATATTGTCGATCGCCTCGTCCAGGTCCGCCTTGGCCGCCTCGATCGGCGCCAGCTTCGCCTGAAGCCCGGTGCTCGCCGTCGCGAACTCCAGCCGGCCCAGCATCCGGGCGCGATGTTCCAGCTCCAGGATCTGGAGCCCCAGCCGACGAAACAGGTCGAGG
>JANPJJ010000061.1:0-7894 GCA_031425455.1 Sandaracinobacter sp.
AAACAGGCCCTTCCATAGGTCGCCGTCCGTGGAGCCACGGGGGACGCCGGTGAAATCATACCAGCGATCGTTGTAGAAATCATGATAGCCGTCGGGGCCGGCCGACCAAACGATCTGCGGCATGATGTTAAGGATGGTGGCGAGCGCCGCATCGCTTTCCGCCGGGCGGCTAATGCAGCGCGAGCTGATCGCTGTTCCCGAACACTTCAGCATCGGCGACGTGATCGACTTCCTGCGCGCCCCCTTCTCGAGTACCGGCGGCAATGACGTGACCGATTTCTGGGAGGTGTTCGTGGTGGCGCCGGACCACCGGCCCGTCGGCACGATGCGCCTGTCGTGGGTGCTGACGACTCCGCGCTGGATGGCGGTGCAGGACGTGATGCAGCGCGAGCAGACGCTGATTCCGGTGAGCATGGACCGGGAGGAAGTTGCGCTCCGGTTCCAGAAATATGCACTGATCTCCGCTGCGGTGGTGGACGACGACGGCCGGCTGGTGGGCATGATCACCGCCGATGATGTGGTTCACATCATCGCCGAGGAGGCGAGCGAGGATATCCTGAAGCTGTCGGGCGCGGGCGACGGCGATATCTTCGAGCCGGTGCTGGACAGCTACAAGGCGCGCATCCGCTGGCTGGTCGCGAACCTGGGCACGGCGATCCTGTCGGCGAGCATCATCGCAAGCTTCGGCGCGACGATCGAGAAGATGGTGATCCTGGCAGCGCTGACTCCGATCGTCGCCTCGATCGGGGGGAATACCGGCAACCAGACCATGGCGGTGATCGTGCGCGCGCTGGCCACCGGGCAGCTGACCGACGCCAACATGCGGCGCACCATCGAGCGCGAGGCGCTGATCGCGTTGATGAACGGGCTGACCATGGCGCTGCTGCTGGGAACGCTGGTGGCGCTGTTCTTCGGCGACCGGCTGCTGGGCGGGGTGATCGCCGCGGCGACGCTGTTCAACCTGGTGGTGGCCGGTTTCGCCGGGGTGATGGTGCCGCTCGGGCTGAGGCGGGCAGGAGCCGACCCGGCGGTGGCCTCTTCGGTGTTCGTGACGATGATCACGGACTCGATGGGCTTCCTGCTGTTCCTGGGGCTGGCGAGCGCGTCGGGGATGGCGGGCTGATGCCCGGCCGGCTGGGCCTGACGCGGGTCGCCTTCGCCTGTCGCGAGCTGGACGACATCGCCCGGAGGCAGGCCCATTTCACGCAGGGCGAGGGGCCGCACGCGCATGTGCTCCTGACCTCGAAGCGGGTGCCACGGCGCGACCTGGCGGGTGGATTGCTGTTCTGGATCCTGAAGCACACGCTGGTCGCCCGGCAGGCGATCCTGGCGGTGGAGGAGGTGGCGGGGGCGGACGGGCCGATCGCGGCGATCCGGCTGGCAACCGAACTCGTAACGGTGGTGCCGCGCGGCTATCGGGCACATCAGGGCTGGCGCTATCTGGCCGAAGCCGACTGGCCGGCGGACGCGGGCCTGACCGGGGCGGGCGAGCCGCTGCCGCCCGCCCTCGCGGCCGAGCTTGCAGGGCTCGCCCTTATCTGATCAGCCGCAGCGGATCGTGCCGGAGCCTGTTGTGGCGGTGGTGCAGCGCGCGCCACCCGCGACGCGGATATTGCCCGAGCCTGTCACGCTGAGCGCGGCCGTCTTGGTTGCGTTCGCCGACACATTGCCCGAACCCGTCACTGCAACCTCGAGCGTGCCACATTCGAGGCTGGCGGCATCGACATTACCGCTGCCGCTGACCTTGATGCTGCCTGTGGTGCAGCTGCCAGCGGCCTGCATCGTGCCCGAACCGGATATCGCGAGCGCCAGGGTGCCAGCCTGGAGACTGGGGAGCGTCATGTCGCCCGAACCGCTGATGCGTCCGCTGAACGGGCCTCGAACCCTGTCGACGGACATGTCGCCGGAGCCGCTGATGACGGCGCCGGCGAGCGATGGTGTGGTGACTGCGATGCGGACGCCCTTGCGGCCGTAGGACCATCCGCCCATGCCGCGCTTTGTTCCGATGCGAAGCACATTATCTTCGACGCGGATGTCGAGCCGTTCGAGATCCTGCGCGTCTCCTGTGGCGACCAGGGAGGGCGCAACGCCGGTTCGGACGTCGACATCCGCAGCGCCTTCGGAGACGATGCTGGTAAAGCCCGTAACGGGAAAGCTGCGGTCCGCAGCGGCGGCCGGATTTGCGGCGAGGGTTGCGGCAGCGATGGCGGCGGCGATGGTGCGCATGGGGACTCCCCGGTTGAAAAACCCCTCTCTCGTCGCGGGTTCTATCGCGCGGAACCAGACGCGGCAAGGGCCGGCCGACAGCGGAGCTGCCGAGTCCGCTTGGGTATAAGGGCAGAGAGGAAGGAAGAGCGTGGCAAAGCCACGCCGTCGGACATGTAGAAAGGGCGGACTGTTATCAGCCCTTTTTCATGCCGGCCGGACCTACCGCGAGTCTTGAGACCTTCGCCCGATTGCTTCGCAATCCGGCTTCAGGCTCAAGCCGCCTTTAGGACCGACTCGATCTCCTTTTGCGCCGCAGGCTCATCGATATTCTTCATTGCCGCCACTTCCCGCGCCAGGCGGCTGATCGCGGCTTCGAAAATCTGCCGTTCGGAATAGCTCTGCTCGGGCTGGTCTTCGGCGCGGTGCAGGTCGCGAACGACTTCCGCGATCGAGACGAGGTCGCCCGAATTGATCTTGGCTTCATATTCCTGCGCCCGGCGCGACCACATGATGCGCTTGATGCGGGGCTTGCCCTTCAGCGTGAGCAGCGCATCCTTCAGCGTGGCTTCACTGCTGAGCTTGCGCATGCCGACACCCTCGGCCTTGTTAGTCGGAACCTTCAGAGTCATCCGCTCCTTGTCGAAGCGGAGCACATAAAGTTCGAGCTTGGTGCCGGCGATCTCGCTGGACTGGATTTCGATCACGCGACCGACGCCGTGCTTGGGATACACGACGTTGTCACCCACCTGGAAGCTGAGCGGCTTTGATGCCATGGCCTGGTCTGGTCCTTCGCTGCACACCGGACTGGTCATCCCGCACGGCCCCGAACGGGCCGGATACGCCCTGCCGGCGATTGCCCCGGGGAACCCGTGGCGCAATGCCGAGTGCTGCAGGGCAACCCCAGCGACCAGCGCAAGCTGGCATCGGGGCAAACTGGGCAAGACCGGTCCCGCATGACGGTTCATGTTGCTGGCGGCGCCCCGGCGAGACCTTGGGGCATACCGCCGATTGGCGACACCCGGATCAGCGGCGGCTGCTTACCCTGACGACAGGGGTTTCAGTCGCGCGTGACTGCTCCGAGACACATAGGTGTAACAGAAAATCACGGCAAAATCCACCTTCATGGCGCTTCGACCGGTCGATTCCGGCATCCCCAGGGTCAAGACCGTGTGAAAACGGCATCAGATATCGTCGTCGGGCTCCGGTCCGGCCAGCAGGGCGTCGGAAACGCCGGCCGCATTCTCGCGGATGGCCGCCTCGATTCGCGACGCGATCTCCGGGTTTTCGGTCAGGAACTTCTTGGCATTTTCGCGCCCCTGTCCGATCCGGGTGCTCTCGTACGAGAACCAGGCGCCGGACTTGTCGATCAGGCCGGCTTTCACGCCGAGGTCCAGGATTTCTCCCGTCTTGGAGATGCCGGCCCCGTACATGATGTCGAACTCGACCTGGCGGAACGGCGGCGCCACCTTGTTCTTCACCACCTTCACCCGGGTGGTGTTGCCGACGATATCGTCCCGGTCCTTGATCTGGCCGGTGCGACGGATATCCAGCCGGACCGACGCGTAGAATTTCAGCGCATTGCCGCCGGTCGTCGTCTCCGGATTGCCGTACATCACGCCGATCTTCATCCGCAGCTGGTTGATGAAGATGACGATGCACTTGGAGCGGGAAATGGAGCCGGTGAGCTTCCGGAGCGACTGGCTCATCAGCCTGGCCTGCAGGCCCACATGGCTGTCGCCCATTTCGCCTTCGATTTCGGCGCGCGGCACCAGCGCTGCGACCGAATCCACCACCAGCACATCGATCGCATTGGAGCGGACCAGCGTGTCGGTGATCTCCAGCGCCTGTTCGCCGGTGTCGGGCTGCGAGACAATCAGATTCTCGGTGTCGACGCCCAGCTTCTTGGCATAGATCGGGTCCAGCGCATGTTCGGCATCCACGAAGGCCGCCACACCGCCGGCCTTCTGCGCCTCGGCGATGATGTGAAGCGCAAGCGTCGTCTTGCCGCTCGATTCAGGCCCATAGATTTCGATCACGCGGCCGCGGGGCACGCCGCCGATGCCCAGCGCGATGTCGAGCCCGAGCGAGCCGGTGGGAATGGCCTCGATCTCCAGCGTCTCGCGCTGGCCCAGCTTCATCGCCGACCCCTTGCCGAACGCCCGGTCGATCTGGGCGAGCGCGGCTTCCAGCGCCTTGTCGCGCTCGGCCGCGCTTCGATCCGCCGTCCTGGCAACTGCGCTCTTGTCCATGATACCCCTAGCAACTTAGTGCGCCGCACCGGCACATACGACCCGTGGGACCGGGTTAGCCCCGGGCACATTCGGGCGCAACCGGCCGGGATGCAAGAATTTTGTACCTGTTTTGTTCTTCGGCTACAAGAGGCGAATTCAGACCAGCGCCTGCACCTGTTCCCCCAGCGTCTTCAGCGTGAAGGGCTTTTGCAGGAAGGCGACCTGCAGCCCCGGAACCGCCGCCCGCGCCGCTTCGTCGGCATAGCCCGACACCAGCAGCACCGGGAGCCCGGGGTGGCGATCCCGCGCGCGGCGGGCGAGTTCGAGCCCGTCGATCCCGGGCATCCGGATGTCGGAGACCAGCAGCGCCGGCCGTTCCTCCGCCAGCCGCGCGAGGGCGGATTCGCCGTCCGCCGCCTGCCGCACCCGATAGCCCAGCCGCTCCAGCCCGCGCGCCGCCGACATGCGCAGCAGCAGCTCGTCCTCGGCCAGCAGGATGACGCGACCCGACGGCAGCCGCGGCAGCGCCCGGTCCGCCGCGCCGGCGGGGGCCTGGGGCAGGTACAGGCTGAAGCGGGCGCCCCCCATCGGGCCGCGATCGTGCAGGATGAAGCCGCCGGACTGCTTGACGAGGCCGTAGACGGTGGCGAGGCCCAGGCCCTGGCCGTTCGGCCGGGTGGTGAAATAGGGCTCGAAAATGCGGCCGACATGCGCGTCGGCGATGCCCGGGCCGTCGTCCTCCACGCTGATCAGGCCGTAGAGCGCCTGGGGCATGAAGGCCTGGCCCTCGGCCGGCAGCTGGCCGGGGCCCAGCCGGCCGGTGGAGAGCCGGATGCGGCCGCGCGGGCCGGCCGCGTCGCGCGCATTCAGCACCAGGTTGACGATAACCCGCTCCAGCGCGGTCGGGTCGATCCGGACCAGCGCCGGGGTGCCGAGCGCCAGGTCGAGCCGGACGCCGCTGCCTGCCAGCGCCGCCAGCATCGGCATCAGCGGCGCGACCAGCTGGCCGACGTCCGCCGTAACGGGCTTCAGCAGCTCCTGCCGGGAAAAGGCGAGGATCTGGCGCACCAGCCGGCTGGCGCGGGCCGCCTGATCGACGATCGCCTGCACGTCCCGGGCATCCTCGGCGGGAAGCCCGCGCATCGCCAGCAGCTCGGCAGTGGCCACGATCCCGCCCAGCATGTTGTTGAGGTCATGCGCGATTCCCGCAGCCAGCAGCCCGACCGCCTCGGTCCGGACCGGCGGGCCCGGCACGGTCGCAGGCGGCCCGGGCAAGGCCCAGCCCGGCCTAGCCGTAGCGCTCTTCGAGCCAGGGATCGCCGATGTTGTGATAGCCGCGCACCTCCCAGAACCCGGGCTGGTCCACGGCAACGAGCTCGATGCGTTTAATCCACTTGGCGCTTTTCCAGAAATACCAGCGCGGGATGACAAGGCGCGCCGGGCCGCCATGCTCGCGGCTCAACGGCGCCCCCTCGTGGCTGTGCGCGACCAGGCAATCGTCTTCGGCGAAATGTTCGAGGGCGAGGTTGGTGGTGTAGCCGTCGTGGCTGTGCAGGATCACGTGCCGTGCCTCCGGCCGGGGCTGCACCAGGCCGAGCAGCACCTGGGTCTTCACGCCCTGCCAGCGATTGTCGTAGCGGCTCCACTGGGTGACGCAGTGAATGTCGGACACATCCTCGGCCTGGGGCAGCGCCTGGAAGCCGGCCCAGTCGAGGCTGAGCGGGGTGGTAACGGCGCCGTCCACGTCCAGCCGCCAGCTTTCCAGGGGCACATGGGGCTGCACGCCCAGATCGAGCACCGGCCAGTTGGTGACGAGGCGCTGGCCCGGCGGCAGGCGCATCGCATGATCGGGGTCGGGCTTGCCCGTCAGCAGCCGGCCGGCGCGCGCCCAGGCCTGTTTGGTGGCTTCGAGCTTTGCATTGAACGTCATGCCTTCACCTCCGTGGCGGCAGCTGCGGCGCTTCGGGCCCGGCGGCGCTGGCGGCGGCGCCAGCGCTGCCCGACCCACAGCCGCCAGCCCAGATGAACCCCGAAATAGGCGATGGTGGCACCGACCGCGGCGAAGATCAGCAGCCCAAGCGCGGTGGGGCCGGCGAGCGTCACGGCCCAGTTCAGGGTCCGCTCGAACAGGCCGGCGTCCGGCGCGATGGCGAAGATCGACTGGCTTTTCATGCGCAGCGTGGTGCGACCTGCCTGATAGGCGAGATAGTAGATGATCGGCACCGTCACCGGGTTGGTAATGAAGGTGGAAAGCGCCGCAACCGGCAGGTTGGCGCGCGCGGCGACGGCAAACAGCGCGGCGAACGGGGTTTGCGCGACGGGGATCGCGAACCCGGCGAACAGGCCGAGCGCGGCGCCGCGGGCCACGCCTCGCCGGTTCCAGCGCCAGATCAGCGGGCTGGACAGATGCGCGGCGAACGGGCGGAGCCAGCGGCTCGCCATCAGTTCGTCGCGTGTCGGGATCCTGGCCCAGCGCTTCACATCACTCCCCGGGGTTGCGGCTGCCCGCTGCCGGGCCTTTACGGCAAAGATGTGGCTGGCGAGCGGGGGGCGCAAGCGACGGGGTAAATATTCGACAGACAGAGTATAAAAGCTGCCGTTCCGGGCGAAGGCCACCCCCACCTACGACGCCCGTGGCAACCTGACCTCGGCAGGCGGTCCGACCTTTGCCTACTCGGCAGAGAACCGGCTCATCAGCGCAAGCGGGTCTGGCTGGCTCAGCTATGACCCGCTCGGTCGACTGTTCCAAACAGGGACGACAGTCACGACCAAGTTCGGCTATGACGGTGTCGACATGATCGGAGAGTACAACAGCTCGAACCAGTTGCTGCGGCGCTACGTGCATGGCCCCGGCGACGACGAGCCGCTGGTCTGGTACGAGGGCGCCGGCACCACCGACCGGCGCTGGCTGCACGCCGACGAGCGGGGTTCGGTGATCGCCATCACGAACGGGTCGGGCACGGTGACGACGATCAACAGCTACGACGAATATGGCATCCCCGGCACGGCCAACCAGGGCCGGTTCCAGTACACCGGCCAGGCCTGGCTCCCCGAGTTCGGGCTGTACCACTACAAGGCACGGGCCTACTCGCCCACGCTCGGCAGGTTCCTGCAGACAGACCCCATCGGATACGACGACGGGATGAACATGTATGCCTATGTGGGCGGGGACCCGGTGAATGGGACGGATCCGAGCGGATTTGAGACAGAGATTAAGCTGGTTGAAGAAGTCGT
The DNA here is from genome assembly GCA_031425455.1 of Sandaracinobacter sp. Lineage (GTDB taxonomy): Bacteria > Pseudomonadota > Alphaproteobacteria > Sphingomonadales > Sphingomonadaceae > Sandaracinobacteroides. The sequence goes on from JANPJJ010000061.1 coordinate 7,674, forward strand.
CCCTGATATCGTCGTTACAGGCCTTAGAGATAAAACGTCGATAAGGAGCGCACCGTTCGCCGGAGCAGACTTATCGATCGGCATGGTACGCCTAGGGAATCTTTCCAACGACGATGAAATCTGTCGACTAGGCAGGACGGCTGCAGGAGTGGCAAAAGCTGCCGACCTTGCCGGTCAAGGCCATGACACAGCGGGAGAGGTGGCCAAGGCTGCCGCAGGCA
>JANPJJ010000062.1:0-22443 GCA_031425455.1 Sandaracinobacter sp.
TCTGCGCATCCCCCTTAGCCGCAGGCTCTCCAGCGTTTCGGCCCGGTCGCGCTTGGCCAGGCGCCGGCCGTCTGCTGACAGCAGCAGCGGGTGGTGATGGTAGCGCGGCGCCGGCAGGCCGAGCAGCGCCTGCAGCAGCCGCTGCACCGGCGTCGCTTCGATCAGGTCGCGGCCGCGGACCACGTCGGTCACGGCCTGGAACGCATCGTCGATCACAGCTGCGAGCATGTAGCCGACCCCGATGTCGCGCCGCGCGAGCACGATATCGCCGGCCGCCAGCGGATCGGCCGGCAAGCTGCCTACCCGCGCTTCCTCCCACGTCAACGGTCCAGCTAGCGCGGCGGCACGCGCGCTGTGCAGCCGGACGGCATGGCCCTGCGCCATCGCCCGCACCTGCGCGGCTTCGGGGTCGAGCTGTCGGCAGGTGCCCGGATACAGCGGCGCGGCACCATGTGGCGCCCCCCCGGCCTCGGCGATGTCGGCGCGAGTGCAGAAACAGGGATAGGTGAGCCCGTCGGCAGTCAGCCTGGCCAGCGCGGCCGCGTGCGCGGCGCGACGGCTGGATTGCAGAAGGAGTTCATCGGGAGTCAGGCCGAGCCAGCGAAGATCCTCCAGGATCCCGTCGACAAACTCGGGACGGCAGCGGCCCGAATCGATATCCTCGATTCGCAGCAGGAAGCGGCCGCCGCTTGCCTTCGTCAGGTCATGCGCGAGCGTGGCAGACCAGGCGTGGCCCAGATGCAGCCGCCCCGTTGGCGAGGGGGCGAAGCGGCTGACAAGGGGTTCAACCAAGATGAGCCACGATGTCCAGCTTGACCTCCACAAAATCTGGTGCTGTCATGGTGGAGACATACAGCCGCTGGTATAGGGCTGGCGAGTGGAACGTGCAGGCGTGCGGAACGGCTGCCCGACGTGCGATAGGGTTGCGGAGTCAGGCGCCTGACAGGGCTTGAGGAGCGGCGCGTGTATCATCCGGACGTTGTTCAGGAAAAATGGGCACAGGAACGATGGCGCAACGAGAGCGGTTCGGCGCGCTGGGCCAGCCCGCAGTCCTGCCCGGCGCTGGTGCTGAACGCCGACTACACCCCGCTCAGCTATTATCCGCTTTCGTTGTGGAGCTGGCAGGACGCGATCAAGGCCGCTTTCCTGGAGCGGGTGGATGTGGTGGCGCAGTACGATCGCGAGGTCCGCTCGCCCAGTTTTGCGATGCGGCTGCCCTCCGTAGTGGCCCTCCGCCAATATGTGAAGCCGTCGCAGCACCCGGCCTTCACCCGGTTCAACCTGTTCCTGCGCGACCGGTTCGCCTGCCAATATTGCGGCGCCCGCGACGATCTCACCTTCGATCATGTGGTCCCGCGCGCCTATGGCGGCCGCACCACCTGGACCAACGTGACCACGGCCTGCGCGCCATGCAACCTGAGGAAGGGAGGCCGCACCCCGGCCGAAGCCCATATGATCCCGCACCAGCGCCCGTTCCAGCCGACCTCGCACCAGCTGCAGGAGCATGGCCGGGCGTTTCCCCCGCACCACTGCCATGAGACTTGGCGGGATTATCTTTATTGGGACACGGAGCTCGAAGCGTAGCGGCTGCGATTAGTGCGCAGCACTAACTCGCAGACTCGCGAAGCCGAGCGGCCGGCGTGCGATTGCGGTACGACCGCAATCGACACGACCGACGGGGTGGCTCCGCCACTCTCTTTTTTCTTCTTCTCACCACGCAGCCGGACTCGGAAGCTTTGCCGACGGCCGGCCCGACGACGCGGCGTACTCCCCTCTCCCTGCTCGCCTGCGGCGAGTCCCCAGCCTTCGCTGAGGCAGGTGCCCTCTCCCTGAAGGGAGAGGGGCAGTAAGGCCGATCAGCCCACAATCTCGTCCTCGGCAAAAAAGAAAGCGATCTCCGTCGCCGCATTGTCCTCGCTGTCCGACCCGTGCACCGTGTTGGCCTCGATGCTTTCCGCCAGCTCCTTCCGGATCGTTCCGGCGTCCGCATTGGCCGGGTTGGTCGCGCCCATCACGCGGCGGTTCAGCGCCACGGCGTCCTCGCCTTCCAGCACCTGCACCACCACCGGGCCCGAGATCATGAAGCCGACCAGGTCGTTGAAGAACGGCCGCTCGCGGTGCACCCCGTAAAAGCCCTCGGCCTGCGCCTTCGTCATATGGATCCGCTTGGACGCGACAACCCGCAGCCCGGCTTCCTCGAGCATCGCAGTCACCTTGCCGGTGATGTTGCGCCGCGTGGCGTCGGGCTTGAGGATCGAAAAGGTGCGGGTCACGGCCATGGTCGGGTTCCTGTGCTTTGAAGTCGGCGGGCGTCTAGCGGAGCGTGCTGCGCTGCACAAGGAGGTCGGTCGGCAGCAAAGCTGCCGGGTCCGGCTGGAGGTGTAAGAGAAGAGAGAAAGAGCGCAGCCAAGCTGCGCCGTCGGTCGTGTCGATTGCGGTGGTACCGCATTCGCACGCCGGCCGGGCACTACGCGCGAGTCTGCGGACGAGCGCTGCGCACTCGCTCGCAACCGCACTTGGCCAGAGGTCCTGTAAGCCGGGTTCTGTCCGAGGAGTTTCCCCCTCTGGGCGACCATTCATCTGGGACCGGTCTCGCGACCGGCCTCAAGCAACCAACCCGCGCGCGTCAGCCGGATCGGGCCTGCCTCGGAATGAATCCCGGGCACCGCGCGCCTATTCGGTCTTGCTCCCGGTGGGGTTTGCCGTGCCGCGCCCGTTGCCGACCGCGCGGTGCGCTCTTGCCGCACCCTTTCGACCTTGCCGGGAACCCGAAGTCCGCCCGGCGGTCTGCTTTCTGTTGCACTTTCCCTTGCCCCGGCGTTCCCACCGGGGCCGGCGGGCGTTACCCGCCACCGTCGATCCGTGGAGCCCGGACTTTCCTCGACTCCGCAACGCTGCGGGGCCGCGGTCGCCTGGACCTCTGGCACCGCTTCACTTGTCGCCCGGGGCCGAAAAGGTCAAGCCGGCGCCTGCCGGACAGCCGGGAACCCGGGCGCCCCGGCGACGTTGTTCCAGCAATCTCCCCGAAAGGAACACCAATGGATCCGCGCGACCCGGACGAAGCCCCCGAAGCCACCAACCGCGAGCAGGACGATGACGGCCAGGCGCAGGATGTTGCCGAGTCCGCGCTGCACCCCGGCCCGGGCCTGGGGGAAAGCCACAAGGCGCCGACCAGCGATGCCCAGATCCTTCCCGATGACGTGCCGGACCTGGTCGATACCATGAACCAGATGGTGAGCTCCGGCCGCATCGATAACGGCGCTTATGCAGGCGAACCGATGCACGACGACGAGGAAGGTGAGCTCGGCGACACCGACCCGGACGAAGGCGACCCGTTGGAAGGGCTGCACGAACTCCCCGGCGGCGACGGCGCGCTGACATCGAGCTATGCCCTGATGCCCGGGGCCGGCGGGGGCGAAGAGGCGTCGGGCCTCGACCCCGAGGACCCGGTTTTCAACCAGCTGGCCGACGGCTCGGAAGACCCGCTCGCCGTCCCGGTGCAACTCGACCAGGTTGTCGACACCGGCAACGATCCCCTCGCGAGCGTCGCCAGCAGCTGGGGACTGGAAGGGGGTGAAGACGGCGAAGTTCCCGAAGGCGACCAGATCGAGGACGATGACGAGCTCGACGACGACGACGACGACAGCGACGACGAGGAGGAAGACGACGATCTCGAGGATGACGATCTCGACAACGACGATCTCGTCGACGGGCTCGGCGACGGCGACGAGCGTTAGCCCCGGTCGAGCCGTTCGATCAGCGCCATCGCAGCCGCGGGGTTGGCGACCTTGTGGCCGCTGATCACATACAGGAACAGGTCGCGCCCGGTCGCGGCCTGTTGCCGGGCCCAGCAGGCCCAGGCCTCGAGCGCGGCGTCGGAATAGCCCGACGCCGCTCCCTCGGCGGTCCCCATGATCCGCGCATAACCGAAGTGCGGCGCAGGGCAGTCGAGGCGTGGATAGTCGCTGTCCCCGGCCACCACCACCGCGACGCCATGCTCCTGCGCAAGTGCCAGGAACGCTGGATCGTCGAAGCTCGGGTGGCGCACTTCCAGGGCATGCCGCAGCCGGCGGCGGCCCGCGCGAAGCGGCAGCAGTGCGAGGAATCCGGCGATGTCGTCGTGGTCGAACGCCTTGGTCGGCGCCAGCTGCCAGTTGATCGGCCCCAGCTTGTCGCCCAGCGAATCGAGGCCGGCGACGAAACGCTCGATGCTTGGTCCGGCCTCGGCCAGCACGCGCCGGTTGGTGGCATAGCGCGGCGCCTTCAGCGCGAACACGAAATGCTCCGGCACCTGGTCGTGCCATTTGCGCAGCGTCTCGGGCGACGGCGTGCGATAGAAGGTGCCGTTGATCTCGATGGAGCCCAACCGGCCGGCCGCGAACGCCAGCTCGCCGGCCTGGGGCAATCCTTCGGGATAGAAGCTGCCCCGCCACGGCGGATAAATCCAGCCGCCGATCCCGACCCGAATCCGGCCGGAGCTCTTTTGCGCCTTTGCCATGGCGCCATGATGGCAGCGGGTGCGGGCCGGCGCCAGCACCCGCTGCCTCGGCTCAGGCCGTGCCGGCTGCTACCCGGCGCTCGGGCGCCCGCAATTCGCGCGCGACCAGATAGAACAGGGGGCCGAACGATCCCCCCGCCAGCGTCAGCAAGACGAACGGCCAGGCGGGAACGCCGCTGCTTCGGGCGTCGTGCACCATCCAGCAGCAGGCAAGCAGCGCGAGGATGACCAGGTCCAGCAGGACCTGCCATCCGCCAAGCGACGTCATGTGCATCTGCCAGAGGCCGAGATAGCCGACGTCCAAGAGCGTGAGGATGGTCAGGGCGCCGAACCCGAGGATCACGGCGAACAGGGCGAAAAGTCGGGCATTCATGATCGTTTCCTTCCGCTTGGGATGCCAGATGATCCGGCGCCCTCGTAAGCAGCGCAATTACCTGCCAGGTCGTTGACCGGCGGCGCCGCGGAAGCGAAGGTCGGCCATGTCTACCCCGGCTCTTGCACTCGCACTTCATGCCGAGGCACGCTTTCCCGACCTGCTGCGGGGCTGGCGTCGGCGTCGCCGGCTCTCCCAGCTCGATCTGGCGCTGGCCTGCGGCCTGTCGCAGCGCCACCTCAGCTTTCTAGAATCGGGCCGCGCCAGGCCCAGCCGGGGCATGATCCTGCGGCTCGCCGAAACGTTGGAAGTGCCGTTGCGGGACCGCAACGACTGGCTGACGGCCGCCGGTTTCGCGCCCGCCTTCAAGGCCCGCTCGCTGGACGATCCGGGCATGGCGCCCGTGCTTGGCGCGGTGCACCTGATGCTCGCCAACCACGCCCCGTTTCCGGCGATCGCGATCGACCGCGCCTGGAACCTGGTGCTCGCCAACGCGCCGTTCGAAGCCTTGATCGGGCCGGATGCATGGGCTGCGATCGGCGGGTCGGCGCGCAACCTGATGCGGCTGCTGTTTCACCCGGCCGGCATTCGGCCCCAGGTGGAGAACTGGGACGAGATCGCGCCGTTGCTCTGGCACCGCGCCCGGCGGGAAGCCGAAGCCCTGGGCGGGCAGGACATGCAGCGCGAGCTCGGCGAGCTGGCGCAGTACCAGGACGCGCACCTCCTGCACGCCGCCCCCGAAGCGGGGCTGGTCCCGATCCTGCCGCTCCGGATCGCGAAGGACGGGCACAGGCTGTCGCTGTTCAGCGTGATCGCGACCTTCGGCACCGCACAGGACGTGACCGCCGATGAGCTGAGGATCGAAACCTTCTTCCCCGCCGACGCCGCGACCGAAGCGCTGTTCCGCGGCGGATGACCCTGCCGACAGGATACGGTATCTCCCGGCGATGAGACCGCATGATTCGCCTCGCCCGATGAAGCTGCACGCCTTCCGCGGCTGGGGCTCGGCCCTCGTCGAGGCGCAGCTCGCCTGGTACGGCTTGCCGTTCGAGCTGGTCGAGGCCGGCGACCTGCTGGAGGACGCAGAAGCCGCCGCGAGGCTGCGGCGGCAGAACCCGGCCATGCAGGTCCCCACGCTGGAGCTGGGCACCGGAGAAGTGCTGACCGAAAGTGCCGCGATCACGCTATGGCTGGCCGATCTCGCCGGCTCTGTCGATCTTGTCCCGCCGCCCGGATCGCCCGAACGCGCGCAGTTCCTTCGCTGGCTGATCTTCCTGGTGGCTGCGATCTACCCCTGCTTCACCTTCGGCGATGTGCCCGCCCGTTTTGTTGCCGACGAAGCCGCGCGACAGCCGTTCCGCGATGCCGTCGATGCGCGGCTGAACGAGCTGTGGCTTGCCGTGGAGGCGGCGGCCGGCAGCCCCTGGTTCCTCGGCCACCGGATGTCGGCGATCGACATCTATTTCGGTGTGATGACGCGCTGGCGCCCGCGCGGCGGTTGGTTCGACAACAATGCGCCCAAGGTGCTGGCGAGCGGCAATGCTGCGCGCCGGCACCCCAGGATGGCCGCCGTCTTCGCGCGCAACCGCTTCGATCCCGCAACCGGCGGCTAGCTCTTCCCGACCAGCTCCACCAGCTGGTCCAGCGCCGTTCCCCAGCCATGCTCGAACCCCATGTCGGCGTGGCGCTTGCGACTTTGCGCGTCCACATGCTTCACCAGCACGCGATAGCGGGTGCCGCCGCCGGCCAGCGGTTCGAGCCCGATGAAGGCGGTGATGAACCCGTTGGTCCGCGGCCGGTAGCCCGGGCCCAGGCTGTCGGTCCAGACCAGCCGTCGCCCCGGCTGGATCTCCAGGTAGCAGCCGGCCTCCTCGTCCTGCCGTTCGCCGTTCGGGCCTTCCATCACCGTGCGAAAGGCGCCGCCGGGGCGAAGATCGATCTCCGCCTCGGTCACGCGCCACGGCCGCGGGCAGAACCACTGCTTCAGCAAGGCCGGATCGGTCCAGCCTCGCCACAGCGCCTCGGCGCTGACCGGCACCTCGCGCTCAAGCACCAGGTCGAGGTCCGGGTCCGGCTCGGCCACCCAATGCATTGCCGGGGCTTCCGCCATGCTATTCCTCCACAATCGCCTCGAACCCGCCGAAGATCATGCGCTTGCCATCGAACGGCATGTCGCCCATCTCCTTCATGCGCGGGTCGTCCTCCATTGCCTTCCACCCGGCATCGCGCGTCGCCTTGTCGGGCCAGGTAATCCAGGAAAAGACGACGCTCTCGTCCGGTTCCTTCTTCACTGCCATCGGCATGCTGGTCAGCGTGCCGTCCGGCACATTGTCCCCCCAGCCTTCCACCAGCGTCAGCGCGCCATGGTCCTTGAACATCGCCACCGACGCCCGCGCGTGCCGTTCATAGGCCTCGCGGTTGGCGGTTTTCACCGCCACCATGAATCCGTCCACATAGGTCATCGTATTCCTCCTTCTGAAACTGATCAGGCGACCGCGCGCTCCAGCGCGGCGATATCGATCTTCACCATTTCCATCATGGCCGACATGGCCCGGCGCGCCTTGTCCTGGTCCTCGCCCGAGACCAGGTCCAAAAGGCGCCTGGGCGTGATCTGCCACGAGACGCCCCAGCGGTCCTTGCACCAGCCGCACGCGCTTTCCGTGCCGCCGTTGCCGACGATCGCCTCCCACAAGCGGTCGGTCTCGGCCTGGTCCTCGGTCTCGATCATGAAGGAGACCGCCTCGGTCTGCGGAAAGATCGGGCCGCCGTTCAGGATGCAGAAGCGCTGCCCCGCCAGTTCGAACACCACCGTGATCACCATCCCCGCCGGGCCCGACGGCGTGTCGATCGGCGATTGGTTCACCTGCAGGATTCGGCTGTCGGGCAGCAGCGACACATAGAAGCCCGCCGCCTCCTCGCCGGTGCCGTTCATCCATATTGTGGGCGTGATCTTAGACATCGGATCCTCCGTGGCGTTCAACCGGTGCGTCCCTTTCAACTCCGAGGAGCAGGGACAGATAGCGTTTCAGATGCCCCAGGCTTTCGACCGCCGGCTGGATATCCGCGGCCGCCTTGGCGAGGATGAAGGCGCCCTGCAGCACGGCCTGGGTGTGCAGCGCCAGCCCGTGCGGGTCCAGGTCGAGGCCCCGGGCCGCCAGCGCAGCGGCAAGATCGGGCTCCAGCCCGCTGGCCTGCCGGCTGATCCCGGCAAAACAGGCCTCCCGGATGGCGGGGCTCGTCGCATAGGCCTCCTGCACCAGCGTGCCGAGCAGGCAGCTCGATTGGGCAACATCAGCCGAAAGCCGATCGAGCCGGAAATCCACATAGCCCAGCACGCGCTCGGCGGGATCGGACAGCTTCAGGAACGGCGCTGCTTCGAACCAGATCGCGGCCATCGCGGTGAAATGCTCGGCCGCCGCCACCGCAAGCCGCTCCTTGGACGCGAAATGGTGGAAGAAGGCACCCTTCGTCACGCCGGCCTCGCGGCAGAGATCGTCGACCGACGTCGCCGAATAGCCGTCGCGCCGGATCAGCATGAGGGCGCCGGCCAGCAGCTTCTGCCGCGCCGGCGCTGGGGGCGGGATCTCGATCCGGAGCGATTCGGCAGTCATCGACCAAACATACCAACCGGTCGGTATGCTGCAAGAGGGTCGGCCTTCGGCTCGTCGCACGCGCCGTGCAGCCTGCCTTGCGGTCGCTTCGTCGCCACCCGATTGCATCCCGGCGGGTCGCCCGCCAGAACGACAGGATGATCTATCGCGCTCCGATCCTGCTTCTGCTCGCCCCGGCGTTGCTGACCGCCTGCACGCCGAAACAGGTCGTCACCGCCCCGGTGCAGGCTGCCGGGGCCGTCGCGCGGACCGCAGCGCCGGTTGCCGCCGGTGCGGCGGTCGGCGCGGCGACCGCTAGCCCGCGCGCCGCGCTCGGCACCGGTCGGGCGGTCTCGGGCGCGCTCGCACCGGCCGCGCCGTCGGCGGACATTCCGGTCGAAGGCGCGCCGCAATGATCCGCTCGGCTGCTCTCCTGCTGCTCTCGCTTGCGCCGCTCGCCGCCAGCTGCCTGGCAAGGGCCGCTGTCGATGTCGTGACGCTCCCGGTAAAGGCGGCGGGGCAGGTGGTGGAAACCGGATGGGATGCCGCCACCACGACCCAGCAGGAAGCCGACGAGGACCGGGGCAAGGCGATGCGCAAGGCCGAGGAAAAAACCCGTAGCAATGCCGGGGACGCAGAGCCTGACAAATAGCGGCCGGCCGCGCTATAGGGCGGCCATGTCTACCACCTTCACACTCGATACCGGCACCTCGCGTGCACATCCCGTGCCCGAACCGGTGCGCCGCCTCACCGTCCCCGCGATCCAGACCCGCAAGAAGGCCGGGGTCACCGCCGAGCCCGTGGTGATGCTGACGGCCTACACCGCGCGGATGGCGCAGCTGCTCGATCCGCACTGCGACATGCTTCTGGTGGGGGACAGCCTGGGCCAGGTGATCTACGGGCTCGACACCACCGTCCGGGTCACGCTGGACATGATGATCGCGCACGGTGCCGCCGTGGTGCGAGGCAGTTATCGCTCGGTCGTCGTTATCGACTTGCCGTTCGGCACCTACGAGGCCTCGCCCGAGCAGGCCTTCGCCACCGCGGCCCGGACCTTGCGCGAAACCGGCGCCGCTGCCGTCAAGCTGGAGGGGGGCGAGGTACTGGCCCCCACCATTGAGTTCCTGGTGAAGCGCGGCATTCCCGTGGTGGGCCACATTGGCCTCACCCCGCAGGCGGTGAACGCGCTGGGCGGTTATGGCGCGCGCGGCCGGAGCGAGGCGGAGGCGCAGAAGATTGCGGCCGATGCCCGGGCGGTGGCGGCGGCCGGCGCCTTCGCCATGGTCATCGAGGGCGTGATGGAACCCCTGGCCCGGGCGATCACCACCGACGTCGGCTGCCCCACCATCGGCATCGGCGCCTCGCCGGCATGCGACGGCCAGGTGTTGGTGGTGGACGACATGCTGGGCATGTTCGAGCGTGTGCCGCGCTTCGTGCGCCGGTTCGACGACCTGGCCACCCGGATCGCCACGGCGGCCGAAACCTATGCGTCTGCGGTGCGGGAACGCAGCTTTCCGGCCGAGGCCGAGCTTTACCGGGCGAAGCCGCCCAAGTCCTGACGCGCCGTTTATCCTGGCCGTTCAACTGGGCCGTTCATCCGGGGGCAAGTTGCCGCTCTGCAAGGATCGACCGGCGGCGAGAGGGCTTTGCGCTTTGCGACAGTCTCTCTAAAGGAAGCGGCCAACAGACTGACCGGTCTTCAGCACGATTTCAGGAAACCCCACTTTGGCCACCAATCCGCCTGCACCGACCACGCCCGCAAGCCCCAAGGCCGCGGATCCCAAAGCGGACCCACGCGACGACGCCTTCATCCGCGAAGTGGACGAAGCCTATCGCGAGGACGAGCTGAAGAAGTTCGCCAAGGCCTATGGGCGCTGGATCCTGCTCGCCGTTGCGCTCGGCCTTGCCGCGCTCGGCGGCTGGCTTTGGTGGCAGGCCGATCAGGCGCGCAAGGCAGAGGCCCTGTCGGAGCAGTTCAGCCAGGCGCTGGAGAAGGTCGAAAGCGGCTCCACCACAGAGGCGCTCGCCACGCTGAAATCCATCGGCGAGTCCAACAATTCAAGCTATCGCGCGCTCGCCGCCATGACCGAAGCCGGGATCGCGATCGGCGGTGGAGACACCGACAAGGCCGGCGCTGCAATGCGTCGCGTGATCGACGACCCCAAGGCCGCTGCGCCGCTGCGCGAGGCCGCCACGCTGAAGCTGCTGCGCATCGAGTATGACAAGCTGAAGCCCGCCGACATCCTGCAGCGCACGGCACCCTTCCTGGCGGGCGACAGCCCCTGGTTCCCGGTCGCCGGCGAGATGGCGGCGCTCGCGCATCTGCAGACCGGCGACACCGAGAAGGCCGGCGCCCTGTTCTATCGTCTCGCGGCAGACCAGCGCGCGCCGCAGTCGCTTCGCGCCCGGGCCGAGCAGATGGCAGCCGCGCTGGGGCAGGATGTCACCCGCATTGCCGAAGCCCAGGCCAAGGCGCGCGATGCCGAAGCGAAGGCGGCCGAAAAGGCAGCCGCTGCCCAGCCGGAAGCCGCCAAATGATTCAGATCGCGTGCCCTCCCGCCCGTTTCACCGCGCTTCTCGCGGTCGCATTGCTCGCCCTGTCGGGCTGCGGCGTGTTCAAGGGCGGCAAGAACAAGCCCAAGACCCTCGGTGAGCGCGTTTCCGTGCTGGACTATGAAAAGCAGGTCCAGGCCGAAGCCGAGCTGCAGGGCGTGGAAGTCGTGCTGCCCAGCGCCGCCGTCAACCCGAGCTGGACCCAGCCGGGCGGCAATGCCTCGGGCAGCATGGGCCATCTTGCGCTCACCGGCAATCTGGCGCGCATCTGGTCCGCCTCGATCGGCAAGGGCTCGGACGCGACAAGGCGCCTGAACGCCACCCCGGTCATTGCCGACAACAAGCTCTACACGATGGACACCGAGGGCCGCGTCTCGGCCTTCGATGCCAGCACCGGCAGCCCGCTCTGGCAGCGCATGATCCAGCTTGAAGGGGAGGGCAGCCGTCCGGCGTTCGGGGGCGGGGTCAGCATCGCCGACGGCCGGGTGTTCGCGACCACGGGCTTTGGAATCGTGGTCGGGCTCGATGCCAACAACGGCGCTGAACTCTGGCGCACCAAGCTGCCCACCCCGCTCCGCGCCGCCCCCGGCGTCGAAGGCGGGCGCGTGTTCGTCACCAGCCTCGACGGCCAGCTGTCCGCACTCAGTGCCGAAACCGGCGCGATCCAGTGGCAGGCCAATGCAACTGTCGAGCCCGCCGCGATCCTGGGGCCGGGCGCGCCTGCCATTGCGCTCGATACCGTAGTCGCGGGCTTCCCTTCCGGAGAGCTGTTCGCGCTTCGTGTGGAGAACGGCCGCACCGCCTGGCAGGACCAGCTCTCGCGCACCGGCCGCACGACGGCGCTCGGCGCCTTGTCGGGTATCGCGGCCTCCCCGGTCATTGATCGCGGCCGGGTGTTCGCGATCAGCCATGGCGGCCGGATGGCGGCGTTGGAACTCTCCACCGGCCAGCGCGTCTGGGAACGTGACTTCGCCGGCGTGAACACGCCCTGGGCTGCGGGCGACTGGGTGTTCGCCGTCACGGTCGATGGCCAAGTGGTGGCGCTGACCCGGGCCGAAGGCAAGATCCGCTGGGTCGCCCAGCTGAAGCGCTGGCGGAACGAGAAGAAGAAGACGGGCGGCATCGAGTGGTTCGGGCCCGTGCTCGCGGGCGACCGGTTGCTGCTGGTCTCGTCCGAGGAAGACCTCGCCGCCGTGTCGCCGGCGACGGGCGAGCTCCTTTCCACCACCAGTCTGAAGGCGAAAGCCTATCTGCCCCCGGTCGTCGCGAACGGGATGCTCTACATCCTGACCGACGACGGGACGCTGACGGCTTACCGATGAGGCTCATCTCTGATGGGCAGTCCGATGAAGGCCCATCTCTGATGGGCAGCCGCTGATGTCCGGCGCGGCTGGGGGCTCCCATGGCCGGGGCCGGCTGCCCAAGGTCGTCATCCTGGGCCGGCCCAATGTGGGCAAGTCCACCCTGTTCAACCGGCTCATTGGAAAGCGTCTGGCGCTGGTGGACAACCAGCCGGGCGTCACGCGCGACAGGCGCGAAGGCACCGCGCACCTGTTCGATCTGGAGTTCACCGTGATCGACACGGCGGGCCTGGAGGAGGCCGAGGCAGGCAGCCTTTCCGACCGGATGCGCGCCCAGACCCGCGCTGCGCTGGAAGGGGCGACCGCCGCCTTGTTCGTGGTGGACGCGCGCGCCGGCCTCACCGAGGCCGACCGCCATTTCGCCCGCTGGCTGCGGCAGGAAGCGCCGGTCGCCATCATCCCCGTTGCCAACAAATGCGAAGGCCGGGCCAGCTCGGCCGGCGTGATGGACATGTACGAACTCGGCCTCGGCGACCCGGTCGCGCTGTCGGCCGAACATGGCGAGGGGCTCGCCGACCTGTTCGAGGCGCTGGCACCGCATGTGCCCGCGATCGAGGAAGGCTTCCCGTCCGACAGCGACGAGGAGAGCGAGGATGCGCCGCTGAAGCTCGCCATCGTGGGGCGGCCCAACGCCGGCAAGTCCACGCTGATCAACCGCCTGCTCGGCGAAAACCGGCTGCTGACCGGGCCCGAGGCCGGGATCACCCGCGACAGCATTTCGGTGGACTGGACCTGGACCGACCGCGACGGCACCTCCCGCGCCGTGAAGCTGATCGACACCGCGGGCATGCGCAAGAACGCCCGCGTGGTGGAAAAGCTGGAGAAGCTGGCAGTGGCCGACGCCCGCCACGCCATCGACTTCGCCGAAGTGGTGGTGCTGCTGCTCGACGCCACGCTGGGCCTTGAATCGCAGGATCTGAAGATCGCCGACCAGGTGCTGCAGGAGGGCAGGGCACTGATCGTCGCGCTCAACAAATGGGATTCCGCCGAAGACCAGAGCCGGCTGTTCAACGGCGTCAAGAAGGCTCTCGACGAGGGACTGGCGCAGGTGAAGGGCGTTCCACTGCTCACCTTGTCGGGGCTGACGGGGAAAGGCCTCGACACGTTGATGGACGTCGCGTTCGAGACCCGGGCCCGCTGGACCCGCCGGGTGCCGACCGCTGCCCTCAACCGCTGGTTCGAGGCGGCGCTGGAACGCAACCCGCCCCCGGCGCCGTCGGGCCGGCGCATCAAGCTGCGCTATATCACCCAGGCGCGAAGCCGGCCGCCCACCTTCATCGTGTTCGGCACCCGGCTGGATGCCTTGCCCGAAAGCTACAACCGCTATCTCGTGAACAGTCTGCGCGACGACCTTGACTTGAAGGGGCTCCCCATCCGCATCAACATGCGGTCGCGGACGAACCCTTTCGACAGTTGAATGGAGCGGCTTGATGCGCTGCTGGGCCGTGGGAAGCCGGACGCACTCGCGCTGATCGACCGCGAGCGCCGGCTGACCTACGCCGAGCTCGACGCCCGGGTGTCGGCCGTTGCTGCCGGGCTGGCCTCGCGGACGTCGCCCGGAGACCGCATCGCGGTCTGGTTGCCGAAATCGCTGGAAGCCGTGGTCCTGATATTCGCGATCTCGCGCGCCGGGGCGATTGCGGTGCCGGTCAATCCGGTACTCCGTGCCCAACAGGTCGGGCACATCCTCGCCGACTCCGGCGCCTCGGTCCTCATCACCCACCGCCCCCGCCTGGCTGGGCTGTCCGATTTGCCATGCCCGGCTCTGACGCTGGAAGAGCACTGGCCTGCGCTGCTGACCGCTGCCGCGACGGAGCCGAGGGGCGCCGCGGACCTCGCCGCACTGCTCTACACGTCCGGCTCCACCGGCGCGCCCAAAGGCGTGATGGTCACGCATGCCAACCTTCTGGTCGGCGCGCGAAGCGTCGCCTCCTATCTCGGCACTGCATCGGACGACCGGGTGCTCGCCGTGCTCCCGCTCAGCTTCGATTTCGGCCTGTCGCAAGTCACCACCGCCTTCCACGCCGGGGCGGCGCTGGTGCTGCTGGACTATTTGACGCCACGTGACGTCGTGCAGGCCTGCGACCGCTATGGCATCACCCAGCTCGCCGCCGTCCCGCCGCTCTGGGTCCAGCTCGCCGCGCTGGACTGGCCCGCGGCGTCACGCGGCAAGCTGCGCACGCTCTCCAACAGCGGCGGCCGCCTGCCGGTTCCCACCGTCAAGGATCTGCGCCGGCTGTTCCCCGCCGCGCGGCTGCACCTGATGTACGGCCTGACCGAAGCCTTCCGCTCGACTACGCTGCCCCCCGAGCTGGCCGACACCCATCCCGCCAGCATCGGCCGCGCGATCCCCGAAGCGGAGGTCCTGGTCGTCCGCCCTGATGGCGAGCTGACGGCCGACGCCGAGCCCGGGGAGCTGGTGCATTGCGGCCCGCTGGTCACCCGGGGCTATTGGCGCGACCCGGCACGGACCGCCGAGCGCTTCAAGCCCGCGCCCCGGGTGTCGAGCTATGGCGGCGTGGCCGTGTGGTCCGGCGACAGCGTGGTGCGCGATTCCGACGGTCTCATCACCTTCATCGGCCGTGCCGACGAGACCATCAAGACGCTGGGCACAAGGGTGTCGCCGACCGAGATCGAGGAACTGGCGCACCAGTCCGGGGCGGTGTTACAGGCGGTCGCGCTGGGGATTGCCGACGAACATGCCGGGCAGCGCATCCGTCTTGTCGCCAGCGCTGCACCCGGGCTCCCCGAAGCAGACGCCGAGGCGTTGCTGCGCAGCCATTTCCGCCGCGAAGGTGCGCCCTTCATGCAGCCCGCCGGCGTGGTGTGGCTGGATGCGCTCCCGGTATCGCCCAATGGGAAGCTGGACCGCGCCGCCATCCGTCAGCGCTATGGGAGCTGGGGCCTTAAACCCTAACCCCCGCGGATACGGTCGGCCAGCGTCGCCTCCATCGGCGCACTGGAATTCGGCGAAGGCATCAACAGCATGGCGGTTGCGGCACCCGCAGCAACGCCCAAGGTCAATCCGATCACCCAAACGAGGATCACATTCCTCAAACCGGTCTTGGGACCCTCAGCCATTTTCCAACCCTGCCTGCCTGTTCGGCATTCTAGTTATAGTGGTTTTTGACGACCATTCAATTGTTCTGCATGAAACGTGCCAAGCGGCTGTTATTGAGAAATCAAGCGCTTGTGTCCCTGCAAATGCCAATTTTGTAAGGTGAGCCGACAATCAGCCGTCCAAAGGCGGATATTGCGCGCGCACGAACCATAAACCGTCGGGCGGCGCGTTCAGTCCCAGCCGGGTCCGGTCGCGCGCCGCCAATGCTTCGGCGACGTCGTCAGGCGTGCGGCGGCCCTCGCCCACCAGCACCAGCATGCCTACCATCGACCGCACCTGGTGGTGCAGGAAGGACCGCGCTGCGGCATGCACCGTCACCTCCGCGCCGGCGGCCACCACGTCCAGCCGGTCCAGCGTCTTGACGGGGGAAGCCGCCTGGCAGTGCACATGGCGGAAGGTGGTGAAATCGTGCTGGCCGAGCAGATGGCTTGCGGCTTGCTGCATCGCGCCCACGTCCAGCGGCGCCGGTCGGCGCCAGACCAGGCCCTTGCGGTGGGTCAGCGGCGCACGCCGGCACAGCAGGCGATATTCATAGGCCCGCCCCAGGCAGGAAAAGCGTGCGTGAAAGTCCGCCGGCGCTACCTCCGCGTTCAGCACCGCAACGGCTGCCCCGGCCAGCTTCAGCCTTCCGTTCAACGCCTCCATCAGCCGAAAGCCGGTGAACGGCTTTGCAAGGTCGATGTGCGCCGTCATCGCGCTTGCATGCACGCCGGCGTCGGTCCGCCCCGCCGCATGCACCACCGCCGGCTCGCCCGAAATGTCGTGCGCCGCCGTTTCCAGTGCGGCCTGCACCGTCGGGCCGTGCGCCTGCCGCTGCCAGCCCATGAACGGCCGGCCATCATATTCGATCAGCAGCCGATAGCGCGTCAAAGCCGGTCGCCGGGCACCAGCCGCCGCCCGCGCCACCAGGCATCCGCCGGCATCGGGCCTTTGCCCTCGGGCTGCACGACGAGCGGCCGCACGGCACCCCGACCGGACACGATCGCGCCCTCGGCCAGCACCGTCCCGGCCGGGCCCTCGCCGGCTGTCGCCTCGGCCGCGATCAGTTTCACCCGCAGCCCGCCCCCTGTGAACCAGGCCCCCGGGCTCGGCTGCATCGCCCGCACCCGGCGAACGATCGCCGCTGCCTCCTCGCTCCAGTCGATCCGCGCCTCGGCCTTGTCGATCTTGTGCGCATAGGTCACGCCCGCCTCGGACTGCGGCACGGAACTCACCTCCGGCAGCCGCGCCAGCACGTCGAGCAGAAGCGCGGCGCCGACCTCTGCCAACGCGACCGTCAGCTCCCCCGCCGTGGCGCTGCCCACCGGCACCCGCGCCATCGCCAGCATCGGCCCGGGATCCAGGCCCTTCTCCATCTGCATGATGGTGACCCCGGTGTCGGTATCGCCCGCCAGGATCGCGCGCTGCACCGGCGCCGCGCCGCGCCAGCGCGGCAGCAGCGAAGCGTGGATGTTGAGGCACCCGAGCGTCGGCGCCTCCAGCACGGGGGTCGGCAGGATCAGCCCATAGGCCGCAACCACCGCCACCTCCAGGTCCAGCGCCGCGAACGCCGCCCGCTCCGCCTCGTCGCGGAAATTCATCGGCGACCGTACCTCCAGCCCCAGCGCCTCTGCCCGCAGCTGCACCGGCGAGGGCGTCAGCCGGCCGCGGTTGCCCGGGCGCGGCGGCTGGGTATAGACCGCCGCCACCCGATGGCCGGCCGTCACCAGCGCATCGAGTGCCGTCACTGCAAAGTCGGGGGTTCCCATGAAGGCCAGCCGCATGGCACAGCCCTAGCCGATATGGATGACGCGCTCCAGCAACTCACCTCGCTCGTGGCGCGGCTGCCCGGCCTCGGCCCCCGATCGGCGCGGCGCGTCGTGCTGCAGCTGATGAAACACCGCGAGACGCTGCTGCAGCCGCTCATTGCAACGCTTGCGCGGGTGGAGGCTTCGCTCAGGCCGTGCGAAACCTGCGGCAATCTCGATACCGCCGATCCCTGCCGCATCTGCACCGACGCCAGACGCAACCCCGACATGCTCTGCGTCGTCGCCGATGTCGCAGACCTCTGGGCGCTGGAACGCGGCCGGCTGTTCCCCGGGCGCTACCATGTGCTCGGCGGCACGCTGTCCGCGCTCGACGGGATCGGCCCTGCCGACCTCAGCATCGCGCAACTGGTCGCCCGTGTCACCGGCCCGCCCGCGATCGCCGAAACCGTGCTTGCGATGAACGCCACGCTGGAGGGCCAGACCACGGCGCACTTCGTGGCCGAGCAACTCGCCGGTACCGGCACCCGGCTCACCCAGCTCGCCCACGGTGTCCCGGTGGGTGGCGAACTCGACTATCTCGATGAAGGAACGCTTGCGCAGGCATTGCGCCTGCGCCGTCCGGTGTCTTGACCGGGAAACCGGCCGATCCTAGCTAGTGCCCATGGCGATCCTCCCGATCCTCGAAGTGCCCAATCCGCGCCTGCGCCGCCTCTCCACGCCCGTGGCCGAGATCACGCCCGAAATCCGCACGCTCATCGCCGACATGTTCGAGACGATGTACGACGCGCCCGGAATCGGCCTCGCCGCAGCGCAGGTCGATGTGCCCATTCGCCTGCTGGTGATGGACCTGTCGGATGGCCCGCCCGACGCGGAGGGAAAGGGAACGGCGAATCCGAAGGTCTATATCAACCCCGAACTGTTGGATCCGTCGGACGAGCACAATGTCTACAACGAGGGCTGCCTTTCGGTGCCCGATCAATATGCCGATGTCGAGCGGCCGGCACGCATCCGCGCCCGCTGGATGGACGAGCATGGCGTCGCCCACGACGAGCTTCTGGACGGCCTCACCGCCACCTGCCTCCAGCACGAGATGGACCATCTGGAGGGTATCCTCTTCATCGATCATCTCTCCCGGCTGAAGCGCGAGATGGTCTTGAAGAAGGTCGAGAAGTTCCGCGCCGGAAAGATCGGCAAAAAGGCCGCCTGATGGGGAAGGGCGGAGCAGCCCCGGCCCCGCGTCTCGACGCCGTCCTTCACGCCGAACCCCCTGCGGACCAGCCCGCGCTGGAACGCGCCCTTCAGCTCCGCCTGGCCGAGATCCTGACCGCCTATCACCGCCAGGGCCTCACTGCGATCATCCTGCTGGAGGGCTGGGACGCGGCGGGCAAGGGCGGCCTTATCAAGCGCCTCACTTCCGAGCTCGACCCGCGGTTTTTCCAGGTCGTCCCCGTGTCGGCGCCGAACGAGCTGGAGCGGCGCCAGCATTATATGACCCGCTTCTGGGCCAGGCTGCCCGACAGCGGCACCTGGACCATCTTCGACCGCAGCTGGTACGGCCGGGTGCTGGTGGAACGGGTCGAGGGCTTTGCCGACCCCGACGAATGGGGGCGCGCCTATGGCGAGATCAACGCGGTCGAAGCCGGGCAGGTGGCGCACGGCACCCGGATCGTGAAGATGTTCCTCCACACCAGCCAGGCCGAGCAGGACAAGCGGCTTGCCGACCGGCTGGAGCAGCCGTGGAAACGCTGGAAGGTGAGCGCCGAGGATTTCCGCAACCGCCGGCAGCGTCCGGCCTATGCGCAGGCCTATGAAGACATGTTCGCACGCACCGACACACCGCTTGCGCCGTGGCACATCATCGGTGCCGACCATAAGAAGGCCGCCCGGCTGGAAGGGCTTCGCATCATTGCGGAGCGCCTCGCCCGCGACGTCGACCTTTCTGACCCGCCGCTCGACAAGGCGCTTCGCAAGCTTGCGGAGAAGGAGCTGGGGCTGAAGCTGAAGCCGAAATAGGGCCGCATTGCTGCCGGGCGGGCTGCGAAAGGTCGGGAAGCTTATGTTGAACCGTGCGCCTGCGCCTGCGTCCGCGAAGCAGATCCGGCCCCCGGACGACAGCTGAAATCCTGCCTGCCGCGAGCAGCGCATGGCGGGATGTCGGCACGGCGATGCAATGTAGGACAGACTTGGGCTGGCGAGGCAAACGGCTGGCCGCAGGGAGGCTGGTGCCGAAGGCCAGGATCGGACAGTCCGACCTGATGGTGGGCACAATTCAGAGCCGGCGTACGCTGCTGGCCGGGCTTGGCGCGGCGGGGCTGGCGGGCTGCGCGCCGCGGCTGGCCCGTGCGCCGGCGCCCGCCGGGCCGGCAGCTTCCGCCGGCGGGTTGCAACCGGCGCCGCTGGTGCCGATCGACGTGCGGGCCGAGCGCATCACCCATATCACGGTCTGCCTGCGGCCGTTCCGCAGCGGCGGGCCGCGGCTGGACATGGAGATGGTAGCCGGCAAGCGGGTGGTGCACAATTACGGCCATGGCGGCAGCGGCTGGTCGCTCGCCTGGGGCTCCGGCGCGATCGCCACCGCGAACGCGATGCAGGGCGGCACCCGCGACGTAGCCGTGATCGGCTGCGGCGCCATCGGCCTTACCACCGCGATCCTGTTGCAGCAGGCCGGCGCCCGGGTGACCATCTATGCAAAGGAGCGCATCGCCGACACAAGATCGGCGCGGGCGAGCGGCACCTGGTCTCCGGAATCGCGCGTGGCAGACCGGGCGAAGATGGCAGCGGACTTCCCCGCGCTGTGGGAAAGGATGGCCCGGACCTCCTGGGAGAAGCATCTGGCCTATGTCGGCCTTCCCGGCGAGCCGGTGCTGTGGAGCGACCTGCACATCCTTAACGACGCGGCCCGGCCGGCCCAGGCGCCCGCCGCTGACGCGGTGGATTTCGCGCATTTCCCCGGCGTGCTCCGCGATCTCACGCCGCGCTCCCGCACGCTGGGGAGCCAAGAGCATCCGTTTCCGGTGCCCAATGCCCGGGTGGTGCCGTCGCTCACCTTCAACATCGCGGCGCTGTCCCACCGGTTGATGAGCGACTTCCTGATTGGCGGCGGGCGCATCGAGCCGATGATCTTCCACACCCCGGCCGACCTCGCCCGGCTGCCCCAGCCGGTGGTGGTGAACTGCACCGGCTACGGCGCTCGCGCGCTGTGGCGGGACGAGACGATCACCCCCGTCCGAGGCCAGATCGCCTGGCTCCCGCCGGAGCCCGGGGCCCGCTACTCGCTCTACTACCGCAACGCCAGCCTGCTTCCCCGCCCCGACGGCATCGTTCTGCAACAATTGGGGAACAGCGAGATGTTCGGCTACGGTGACAGCAACGAATCCATTGACCCCGCCGAGGCGCTGGCAGCCGTGGACGTGATGGCGCCGTTGTTTGCGGGGCGGCGTGGGCAGGGGTGAAGAATATCGGGTTCAAGTCGCCAGCTGCGCGCGCCTGACCCGAAGCGTCGACACCAGGCCTGCCGGCTGCCAATCGAAGCCGAGCCTGCCGCGGAGCTGCTGTTCGACCGCCTTGAGGACGACCCGGCTGCCGTAGCCCTGCCGCTCGGGTGGGCCGGCGATGGCCGGCCCTCCGGTTTCCGCCCACACGATCACGAGGTCGTCTTCCTCGCTGGTACTGGTGATGTCCAGCATGCCGCTCGGCACCGACAGCGCGCCATGCTTCAGGGAGTTGGTGGCCAGCTCGTGAATCACCATCGCCAGGGTGGAGGCGGACAGTCTGCCGACACCCATGCGCGGCACCGATATCCTGATCCGCCCGGCGAAAGCGCCACCATCGTCGTAGGGTGACAGCAGGACAGCAATCAGGTCGCCCAGAAGCGCCGCGGTTCCTTCGCTTCCGGGAAGCGGGCGCACCAGGCTGTGCGCACGGCCCAGCGCGGTGAGCCGGTTGACCAGCTGCCCGGTCATGTCGGCCACCGAGGAAGAGCTTCTGCCCGTCATGTTGGTGAGCGCTGTGGCGATCGCCAGCAGGTTGAGGACGCGGTGGCTCATCTCGCCGGCGAGCAGCTCGTTGGCCTCCTCGGCCTGCTTGCGCTGGGTGACGTCGATGAAGACGCCGAAGCTCGAACGATCCTGAAGGCCTTCGTCGGCGCCCTTGCCGCGCGCCGACACCCACCGGATCTCGTCGCCGAGCATGATCCGGAAGTCGGTCTCGTAGAGGCCGGTTACCGAGCGGGTGGCCTGGAAGGCTTCGCGGACGCGGTCGCGGTCGGCGGGGTGGATGTGCGCGGAAAGCTCGTCAAAGCCGACCTCCGGCTTCCAGGGCAGCCCCCAGAGCTCGAAGCCGAACTCGTCCATGCTGAACCGGTCGGTATCTACATCCCAGCACCACAGCGCGACGCTTGCCGCATCCACTGCAAACCGAAGATGTTCCGGCAGCCAGTCGCGCGAGCCCACACCTGATCCAGACATTGCTAGCGATCCCCGTCTGGCATCACGGTTCCTTCACAGATACATCGGGCCGTGTCGAGCCATTGGCTGCCGGAATGCGGCCGGCGGCGAAACGCGCGAAACGCCAGGCAGGTTTGCGCACGCGCAGATGCGCTCCCGAAGTGGAAGCCGCGCGCGTAGGACAGCCAAGAACCTTCTTCCCCGAGCGGTGCATCGCGGAACGATGGCACAGGCCGGCTGTGTAGGATAGGAACCGTGCGGCATGGACCGCGTCAGCTTAGCGCAGATCGGCCGCACTCAATCTCTGTCATTCAAACCCTGTGGACACTCAAGCAAGCGTCGCGTTGCCGGCCAAGCGCGGCGCGCGGGAGCGCGAGCCCTGGAACGGGGAATTCTACGCCTGCTTCGGTCATGGCGAGACCCGCAATTGGGACGATGGGCTACGCTATGGCTTCATTAAGCTTGGGCGGCGGCAGTTGGTACAGCAACACGCTGAACCTCCCGCGTGTCGGGGATCGCGTCTGGGTGAAGGCGCCGGGGTATGGCTTTGTGGGCGTCGGTCAGGTGACTGGCACACGCGAGCCCATGGCGAATTTCAAGATTGTGGTTGGGAACCAGGAGCGCGACGCCACAGACCTATTGAAGGGCGCAACCTACCACATGGACCTCATCAACCACCCGGAGCGCATGGAGTTGTCAAATGGCTCCATGCCGGGCAGCTAAATGAGGCCATCAACGAGACTGGCGTCTGCGG
>JANPJJ010000063.1:0-2749 GCA_031425455.1 Sandaracinobacter sp.
GGCCAGCCCGCGCTGCCGGGTGCGGCGCACGCGCTCGGCGACCAGGATGGAGCGGATTTCATACAGGCACTGCCCGGGATCGTCGTTGTCCAGGATATAGTCGTATTCGGCCCAATGGCTGATCTCGTCGGAGGCGCGCGCCATGCGGCCGGCGATCACCGTGTCGCTGTCGCTGGCCCGGCTCCTCAGCCGGTTGTGCAGTTCCTCCATGGTGGGGGGCAGCAGGAAGATCGAAACCAGGTCGCCGCCGGCCTCGGTCTGGCGCAGCTGCTGGGTGCCCTGCCAATCGATGTCGAACAGAATGTCCCGCCCCTCGGACAGGGCCGTCTCCACCGGCCCGCGCGGGGTGCCATAGCGATTGCCAAAGACATGGGCCCATTCCAGCAGCTGCCCGGTCGCGACCAGCCCGTCGAACTGGGCATTGCTGACGAAATGATAGTCCTGCCCCTCGATCTCGCCGGTGCGGGGCGGCCGGGTGGTTGCCGAAACCGACAGCGCGATCTGTGGGTCGCCGGCCAGCAGCCGTTTCGACATCGTCGTCTTGCCGGCGCCGGACGGGGAAGAGAGCACGAGCATCAGCCCGCGGCGGGAAGCGGCAATCGTCATCGCGGGGGCCTATAGCATGGCGCGCGATATTGGAACCGTTCAGGCAATGCGCATGCAGGTCTCCCCCGATACGCTCAGCCGCTGCGCCTTGCCGTTGGCAAACGCATCGAACCACAGCCGCTCGGTCACCTGCCCCGGGTCCTTCGACCGCCACGAGCCATCGGCATGCGGCACGATTTCCCCGGCGCCTTCAATCACCAGCGCAGCCCCGCGCGCCACAATGGAAGTCTCGCCGACCCAGGGGTCGTTCGAACGATAGGTGCCCGCCAGAGCCGTCAGTGCGGCCGGCACTGCGTCCACGACCGGGGCTGCATCCCGCCCGAAGGCCGCATCACCCCACCAAAGCCGCTCGGCTCGGCCCTTTTCTCCCTCGAATGCCAACAGGTGCGCAATCGGCGCCGGATGATCCGTGATGAAACTCCGGGCCCCCGTCAGCCGCATCCGCCCTTTTGCCCCACCGAAGGCAACGCCCAAAGCACCGTCCCTGTCCGTGATTATCAGCTCACGCCCGCCAGGCCCGACCCAGCGCCCGGCAAGGTCGGCACCGTTCTCCACCGGCGCAAGCGCAACGGCTTCCGGCACGGCCGGCAGCGGCGCACCCGCCGCAACTGCTCGCAGCAGGCGCACGCCATAGGCCGTCACCTTGCGCGGTCGGTACCGCCAGGAGCCGGTGATGTTCACGCTGGCAAAGGCCCCCGCCCCCAGCGCCTTGTCCACCGTCATCGCCGACGAGAATGTGATCATCCCCCCGGTGTGGTGCAGCACAGGCTTGCCGTCGATATCGAAGGTGGAAAGCCCCATGCCATAGCGCGCGCCCGGCTCCAAAGCCGCCGCATCGATCACCGACGTCACGAACCGCGTGGCCCCCGCCCGAGACAGCAGCGCCTGCGGCCGCCCTGTGGCACATGCCCCCACAAAGCCCATGTAGGTCGCCATGTCACCGGGCGTCGAAGCAACCGGCCCGGCAGCGCGATCGATGTCCAGCCAGGGCCCTTCCGCAAGGGGATCGCCGGGAAACCAGGCCACGGAGGGCCGCAGTGCATCATATCCCCTTGCAAAGCGGCCCCTGTCTGCCGAACGGATCGTCGGCCAGGACGCCTTCATCCCGAGCGGGTCGAACACCAGCGCTTTCATGGCCGCCACAAAGTCCATGTCGCTCGCCCGCGCCACCAGCAGCCCCAGTGTATCATAACCGCTGTTGGAATAGGAAAAGCGGCTGCCGGGGTCGGTGGCGGTCCACAGCTTGCCGCCCGTCTCGCGCGGAAACGGCGGCGCGTTGCGGGGCAGACCTGCCGTGTGCGCCAGGATATGCGCCACCGTCACCCTCCCGTCGCTCAGCGGCATGTCCGGCGCGTAATCCAGCACCGGCCGGTCCAGATCGATCCTCCCCTGGTCCGCCAGCCGCAGCAGCGCCACCGCCACAAAGGATTTCGAAATCGACCCGATCTGGAACAGGTGATCGGGCGTGGCCGGTTCGCGTGCGTCCAGATTGGCGTGCCCGATCGCCGCCGTCGCCGTCTCCCCCTTCGGACCGCGCAGGCTCAACGTCATCGCCGGGAAGGTCCAGGCGGCAAGGTCGGCCGCGGCGAATGCCACATAGCGATCGAACGCAGCCCGAAATCCGGGGCTCACCCCGCTGGCCCGCACCGATACCGGCGCCGCGCCCACGGCCGTTGCAAAGGCAGGCGCCGCCACCAGCACGGCACCTGCCCCCAGAACGCCCCGCCGCATCACATCCATATCGTCAGCCCCCCACCATCGACTCCGGCCGCAACAGCCGCCGGAACTGCGCCTCCGTCACATGCCCCAGCGCCAGTCCCGCCTCCAGCAGCGTCAGGCCCTCCTGGTGCGCCTTCTTGGCGATCTCGGCGGCCTTGTCATAGCCGATTTCGGGCGCCAGCGCGGTCACCAGCATCAGGCTGTGCTCCACCAGCTCGGCGATCCGCGCCCGGTTGGGCTCCAGCCCGTCCACGCAGCGTATCGCAAAGCTCTCCATTCCGGTCGCCAGCAGGTCGATCGAGCGAAGCACATTGGCACCGATCATTGGCTTGAACACGTTCAGCTCCAGATGGCCCTGCAGCCCGCCGATGGTGATCGCCGAATGATTGCCGATCACTTGGCACCCCACCATGGTCAGCATCTC